>CAYTYU010000264.1:0-1516 GCA_964440815.1 uncultured Chitinophaga sp. | reverse complement strand
CGCCGGGCGGGATGCTCGGCTCGGCGAGATCGCGCGTGCACTCGTCGAACCACGCGAGCGCGGCGGCGGAGCGACCCGCAGTCACCATCGCCTCGCGCGTGTCGAGCTGGCGGATGCGCGCGTCGGTCAACTGCTGCGACGGGCGCAATGGGTCACGACTCGACCATGGTTCGTACCCGGATCCGAGGAGGTAGAAGTACATCGACCCGGCCACTCCGACGTCGGCCGTCTCGAAGGCGCGACGGACCAGGGAACGGCGGGCCTGTGCGTCGAGCGTTCCCTCGAGCTCGGCGCACTCGGCCGCAGTCAGGAGCCCGGCATCCCGGGCGCGACGCAGGTCGGCACGCTCGCGGTCGACCGGGTTGAACATGCCGGGATTGAAGATGCCGTAGCCCTCGGGCGTGGTGGATTCGGGCGCGTGCACCGTCGCCTCCATCACGGGCGGCCGCGACAGCAGGAGCGCGCGGAACTCGTCGCACCGCGCCGCGGTGTGCGCGAGCACCTCGGGCCGGACCGCCCCGGGACGCGAGTCCCACTCGTGCTTCACGGAATGGATCGACCGCAGTTTCTCGCCGGTGGTCACGTCCTGCAGGACGAGCGGCGTGAAGACCGGGATGCAGCCCGTGCCGGCGGCGACGGCGAGCATGCCCCACGCGGTGAAGGCCAGTCGGCGCACGGCCCGATCGTACGCCGCGGCGACCGGGGTAGCCTCCGGCACGTGCGCTGCATGGAGTGCGGTCATTCCCTGCTCGGGATCGCTTCGGGGTCGGCGTGCCCCGAGTGCGGGACGGTGACCGCGGACGCCGAGCGCGTGCCGCAGCCGCTTGCTTCCCCGTGGCTGATCGCGCTCCGGATGCTCTGGCCGGTGCCGATCATCGTGGTGACCGTCTGGACCGCGACGGCCGCGGCAGGCCAGTACGGCAAGGCCAGCGACATGCAAGCGCCCATCGTCATGCTCGGCATCGCCCTGGCCTTCGCATGGCTCGTGACCCCGGCGACCGTGGCATTCGGCACGGTGCGCCTGGTGCAGCGGCTTCCGCGGCGCGCACGCTGGGCGCCGCTGCTGCTCTTCGTGCCTCGGATCGTCGCGATGCCCGTGCTCACCGCGCTTGCGGGTGCGTGCATCGCGACCATCGCCGGCTTCGGCGCCTGCCTGGTCGGGCTTCCGTTCCTGCGCATGGGCGCCGGATGAGCGTTCCGTGCCGATGAAGCTCTCCATCGACCGCGTCCTCAAGTCCACGCGCAGCCGCTGCCCGGTGTGCAAGGCCGAGATTGGCGCGGCCATCGTGGAGCGCGGCGGCCGCATCCTGATGGAGAAGGCCTGTCCGGCGCACGGGGAGTTCCGAGTGCAGCTGCAGTCTGACGCGCGTTGGCACTTCCAGAGCGAAGGCGACCGCTCGGGCGCCCCTGCCGGCCCGGACTTCGAACGGCTCTCGACCTGCGTCGCCCTCATCGAGATCGTCGAGACCTGCAACCTCACGTGCCCGACCTGCTACGCCGGCAGCCCGCACGGCGT
>CAYTYU010000263.1:462-1518 GCA_964440815.1 uncultured Chitinophaga sp. | reverse complement strand
GTGCGGGGCGCGCTCTTCGCGAGCGCCCTGCTCTCGGTGGCCACGACGGCCACCATCATCGGCATCCTCGCGTCCGAGTCGGTCCGGTTCTTCGGAATGCCCGGCGTGTCGCTGACGGAGTTCCTGTTCGGCACCACGTGGGCTCCGCTGCTGGGCGCCGAGAAGCACTTCGGGATCTGGCCGCTGCTCTGCGGCACGTTCCTCGTCACGGCGATCGCCGCGGCCTTCGCGCTTCCCGTGGGCCTGATCGCGGCGATCTACCTCAGCGAGTATGCGCGGCCCCGCGTGCGTGCGGTCGTGAAACCGGCGCTCGAGGTGCTCGCAGGCATCCCCACGGTGGTCTACGGGTACTTCGCGCTCACGGTCATCACCCCGTTCCTCCATGACCACGTGAGCGAGCGGTTCGGCACGTTCAATGCGCTGGGCGCAGGCATCGCGGTCGGCATCATGATCCTGCCGATCGTCGCCAGCCTCTCGGAGGACGCGCTCCGCGCGGTGCCCCGGAGCCTCCGCGACGCGGCCTTCGCGCTCGGCGGCACGCGCTTCGACGTGAGCGTGAAGGTGGTGGTGCCCGCGGCCCTCAGCGGCATCATGGCCAGCTGGCTGCTCGCGATCACGCGGGCGATCGGCGAGACCATGATCGTGGCACTTGCCGCCGGCGGCATGGCCGCGATGACGCTGAGTCCCACCGCCGAGGTGCAGACCATGACCGCCTACATGGTCCAGATCTTCCTGGGAGACGCGCCCGCCACGGGCGTTGAATACCGTTCGAGCTATGCGGTGGCCATGGTCCTGTTCGTGGTGACGCTCGGGCTGACTCTCGTCGGAAACCTCATCCTTCGCCGCTTCCGCGAGGAGTACGACTGATGGCTCCGCCGCCCGCAGTCCCCGCGCCCACGGGAAGCCACGGCCACGTGCGCAGGCCCGCGCAGCTGGTCGCATCGGCCGCGCCCCGCGTCAGGTCGCGGATCTGCCCTTGCAGGGCCTGCAGCTCCTCCAGCTTGCGCGCCGTCTCGTCGGAGACGCCGACACGCGGCGCCGGGGCGCGACCCAGCG
>CAYTYU010000263.1:0-452 GCA_964440815.1 uncultured Chitinophaga sp. | reverse complement strand
TCATCCTCGCGGTGCTGCTCTTCTCGGTGGGGCGCGACGCCCACGAACGAAAAAGCGGCGAGTTCCTGACGAGCTACGCGAGCCGCAAGCCCGGCGAGGCCGGCGTGAAGGCCGCGCTCTGGGGCAGCGTGTGGGTCTGCGTGACCTGCGCGCTCACGGCGCTCCCGATCGGAGTCGGGACCGCGCTCTGGCTCGAGGAGTTCGCCCGTCCGTCGAAGCTGACGTCGTTCATCAAGCTCAACATCTCGAACCTGGCGGGCGTGCCGAGCATCGTCTACGGCATCCTGGGACTCACGGCGTTCGCGCGGCTCTTCGGCACGGTGAACGCCGACACGCCGATCGCGATCGGCGATCCGGACGGCTTCCTGTTCCTCCAGCTGCCCTTCGGCAACGGCGTGCTCGCGGGCGGGCTCACGCTGATGCTGGTGGTGCTGCCGATCGTGATCGTGTCG
>CAYTYU010000262.1:0-1531 GCA_964440815.1 uncultured Chitinophaga sp. | reverse complement strand
GCGCCGCAGCCGAACTGCGACGAGAAGTTCTGGCGGTGCTGCTCGGGGGTCGACTCGATCTCGACGTACTCGACGAAGTCGAGGTCGTTGAAGGCGCGCGCCGCGGCGAGGAGCTGTTCGGGACGCACGTCGACGAACACGAGGCCGGCGAGGTCCGGCTGCGCGCGGCCGCTGCGCGCCTCCGCACGCTGCTCGAGGCTGCGGAGGGCCTCCGGCGACTGGCGGAGCGCCGAGCGCACCGTGCCGTCGAGCGCCGAGAGGATCTCGCTCACCTCGGGCATCGGCTCCCCGAGCCGGTTGCGCACGAACATGCCCGGGACTGCGTCGGCGCGCACCTTGAGGTCATCGCGGAACTTGACGATCAGGCGTCCGTTCCAGGTGGGCTTGCCCGTGGCCTGGTGGACCGGCAGCTCGATGAGCTTCGACGGCACCTTCGGGAACGGCGTGCGCGCCGTGAGACCCGCCCCGGGAGACGGCGAGGCGGCGAGCCCCGAACCTTCGATGCCCGGCACCGCCGAGGTCGCCGAGCCGTTGCCCTTGCCGATCGTCGGGCCACCGGAGGAGCCGCCGTTGCCGGCGCGGTCGGGGGCAATGGGCGATGCCGCCAGCAGGCCCGTCAGGAGGCTTGCGGCGCACAGGGTGGAGACAAGGCGGATGACCATGGGGTGAATCGACTCTCCGGCCGCCGGCGGGGAACCGCCGAGGGCCAACTGCGCACGGACACGACGGCCGCAGGGCACCCTGCGGCCGCCGAAGAGGCATACGGAAGTTACCCGCCCCCTGATGCGCCAGCAACTTCCGGAATCGTCGCGAAAGGCTCAGTCGGCGAGCGCCGGGACGGTGCCCGCCGGTGCCAGCACCCGGTGCCCGATATCCCGCCGGAAGAAGGCGCCCGGGAACCGGATGCATGCGGCGGCGGTGGTGGCCAGGTCGCGGGCCCGGCGAAGGTCGGCCGCCAGGGCGGTGACGCCGAGCACCCTGCCGCCTGCCGTGACCACGGATCCGTCGTCGCGGAGGGCGGTACCGGCGTGGAAGACGTGCACCTCCTCGCCGGGGCCTGCGCAGGCCGCGGCGGCTTCGATGCCCTCGATCGGGTCGCCCGTCCGGGGCGTGCCGGGATAACCCTCGGCGCAGACCGCCACGCAGCAGGCCGTGCGCGGGTCGAAGTCGATCTCGGCGCCGTCGAGCTCGCCGCCCGCGGTGCGCCACAGGATGTCGACGAGGTCGCCGCGCAGCCGCGGCATGATCGACTGGGTCTCGGGGTCGCCGAAGCGGGTGTTGAACTCAAGCACCTTCGGGCCGCCGGGCGTGAGCATCATGCCCGCGTACAGCACGCCGCGGAACTCGATGCCGTCGCGGCGCAGGGCATCGACCGTCGGCACCAGCACGTCGCGCGCCACCGACTCGACGACGGCGGGCGTCGCGAGCGGCGTCGGGCAGTAGGAGCCCATGCCGCCGGTGTTCGGGCCGGTGTCGCCCTCGCCGACCTGCTTGTGGTCCTGGCATGGGTCGAGCACGGTGATGGTGCGGC
>CAYTYU010000261.1:0-1534 GCA_964440815.1 uncultured Chitinophaga sp. | reverse complement strand
GGGTTCGACGGCAGCAGGTCGAGCAGATGGATCGCCGCTACGGTGGCGCCCGTGTGTGACATGAGTCGTCCGCGGTCCTTGCCCGTGAGCGCGAAGATGCGCCGAGCGACTGCGACGCCGTCCTCGGCGACCTCCTCGACGCACGCCAAATGGAACTGCGTCCAACCCTCCCAGTCGCCGTCGGTGCGCACGGCGGAGAGCCGGTCGTAGTACTCGCGCTGGTGGCGCTTGAATGAGTGGCTCAGGTACAGGATGGGCGACCGCATCACGCCCCAGTGCTCGAGGAGCAGGGTGATGAGCAGGCGGCCGATCCTGCCGTTGCCGTCCAGGAAGGGGTGGATCGTCTCGAACTGCACGTGCGCCAGCCCGGCCTTGACGAGCGGCGGAAGCGGATCGCGCCCGTGGATCCATCGGTCCAGGTCGGCGAGCAGCCCCGGCACCGCATCCGCCGGCGGTGGCACGAAGCGTGCATTCCCGGGCCGCGTGCCGCCGACCCAGTTC
The DNA here is from genome assembly GCA_964440815.1 of uncultured Chitinophaga sp. Taxonomy (GTDB): domain Bacteria; phylum Planctomycetota; class Phycisphaerae; order Phycisphaerales; family SM1A02; genus UBA966. Next base: position 1,033 of record CAYTYU010000261.1, on the reverse strand, counting down.
TGGCTCGTTCGGATGACGCCCGGCTTCTTGTCGCCGCCTCGCCGAGTGCTGGTGCCCTTCATCAGTCGCCGGTGCGCCTCGCACAGGAGGCGCGAGCTCAGGGGCAGCCCCTTCGGCTTCGCGAGCTCGCGACGCGCGTAGTTCAGGGCCTCGACGTAGTTGCAAACCTCCGCCACGTCATCTTCATGCGTGGCGCTTGCCGTGGCCTCGAACTCCAGGACGTCGCGCAGGGTGGCCTCGGTGCCCTCGATCTGCGAGGTCAGCACGGCCTCCTTTCGGACGAAGCCGTACAGGAACCACTCAGTGCTGGGCACCAGGCTCGCCGCCACCTCAAGCCGGCCGATGGTCGCCATGGCGCGTGCGCACGCCGCGTCGATGGGTCCTTCGACGCGGAGCGCGGGTCCGGCGGGGGGCAGGGCAGTCGGCACGAACGTGCGGACGGTCTCGCCGGCGACGGTGGAACTCCGGTAGCTGCCGGTGGTGCGGGGCACGGAAGCGCTCCTTTCTCAGGGCATCATGCTAGGAAACGATCGCTTCCTAGTCAACGGTACAAGGAAAGGATCGTTTGCTTGGCGCCTTGGAGGAGTAAGAAAGTGCGCCACGACCCTTTGCGGCCGGTCGTCCCGGCGCTGAACCGCTGGCTCTGCGCCCCGCGACTTGATCGCGGCCGGGTCCCGGATAACTCGCAGTCGATTTGGCTCAGGAATCAGGGGGGAAGGTCACGTCCGAGCGTTTCCAGGGCAGGGTGGCGTGTCCGGCACTGTCCGGCCCGCTCCCCCGATCCGCCCTCACAAACGCGAGAGCGCGAAAGGCCCGCCACGACGCCCCACGCAGGCGTTCTGGCCCACCCCGCCAGTCAACGAAAAGGCCCGCCTCGACTTCGAGGCAGGCCTTGAACTCCCTGATCGAAACGGCTTCGAACTCTCGATGGCGGTCTGAGTGTCCCGTGCCCCGAGGTCCGCCGCCGCTCGCGCTCCGTCATCGGCCCGCGGTCACCGCCTCCAGCGCGGATCGCAGCGAACGGTTGAACGCC
>CAYTYU010000260.1:441-1549 GCA_964440815.1 uncultured Chitinophaga sp. | reverse complement strand
TGACGGTCGCGCCTCCGCCTCCGCCGCCCGGCCCGCCATTTCCGACGAAGCCGTCCGCGGTCGCGACGCCGCCCGAGCCGAAGCCCGTCGCGGACGCCGAGGTGCCTTGCCAACGCACGCGCGGGTCCGTGGGCGTGCCGCCGCCTGCGGCAACGACGTGCGTGCCGAAGCTCGTGTCGCCGCCCTTCGTGTCGGTGTTCGCCGCGGTGCCGGGCGCGCCGCCTGCGCCGATCGTCACCGACTCGGTCGATGCGACGCTCGCCGCGGGGATCCAGCGCTCCACGCGCTGGCCCGCCGCGCCGCCGCGCGCTCCAGCCGATGCGCCCGCCTTCTCGCCGCCCGCGCCACCGCCCGCGCAGTCGACCAGGACGATCGCCGCGTTCGCGGGCTTCGTCCAGGTGCCGCCCGCGGTGAAGCTCTGCACGTCGACGGTGACCTTCGTGGGTCCGATGCCGACGACGGCGCCCGCGCCGGTCTTCGTGAAGAGCCTGCCGGTCGCGGTGTTGACCGCGAGCTCGCCGAGCTGGAGCGATCCCGCCGTCGGGACCGCGCCCTCGGTCGCGCTGCGCTTGTGCAGGATCGTCACGGCCATCAGAACGTGCCTCCGTCGAGGGTGACGCCGTCGATGGTGCCGCCGGTGATGGCGACGGACGCCGCGGCCTGCGTCGCGAGCGTGCCGAGCCCGAGCGTGGCGCGTGCGGTGGCGGCGTCGGCGTCGTCGATCAGGCTGCGCCCGAACGCGCTGAGCGTGGCGAGCGCGGCCGCTGCGGCACCGGTGTAGTAGGCGATGCGGTCGGCCGCGGGCGTGAGCGAGCCGACGGACGAGAGCGCGTCCGCGAGCGCGACGGTCGGGTTCCCCGAGACGCCGTCGCCGTTGGCCACGGTGATGCCGGTGCCGCTTGCGGCGACCGAGCGTGCGACGACGCTCGAGCCCGAGGCGCGGACGAAGATGCCGTTGGTCGAGAGGTTGTGGAGCGAGAGCGCCTGCCCGGTGAGCGCGACGCCGCCCGCCGTGGTGAAAGACCCCCCCACATAGAGGCGGTTATTGACCTCGTCCATGGCTAGCGAATACACGGTTTGGTTGATCCCGTTGCTGTTCCAAATATTT
>CAYTYU010000260.1:0-431 GCA_964440815.1 uncultured Chitinophaga sp. | reverse complement strand
GGCCCGAGCGGGTGAACCAGGACTTCGATTCGATCGGCGCCAACCACAACGCCTTCACCAGCACCGAACTCACCGCGTACTTCGCCCATGTCCTGCCCGAGCACGTGCCGACGGCGACCGAGATCGTGTTGCCGCTCTTGGCGATGCCGTCGCCGTCGGCGATCTGGCCCGCGCCGCTGAACTGCGTGAAGGCGAGGTTGGTGGTGCCCAGGGTGATCGGGTCGTTCGTCGTGAGGACCCAGCCGCTGTCGGCGTTGGTGGCGCCCTCGGTGACGAAGCAGAACATCCCGCCGTGGACCTCGGCGCCGGGGGTGTTGTCGGCGTCGGCCGCACGCGACCATGCGCCGCTTGCGACGACGTAGATGCCGTTGCCGGACGCGGTCGTCTGGTTCTTGACGAGGACGCGGTCGCCCGCGGCCAGCGCGACGCCG
>CAYTYU010000259.1:0-1573 GCA_964440815.1 uncultured Chitinophaga sp. | reverse complement strand
TCGATCCGGCGGTGCTGGCGCTCAAGGACGGCGCGCGGCTCGTGCTCTCGACGCGGGCGCCGGGGCCTGCGACGAACTACCCTGTACCCACACCGGCCCCGTAGCTCAGCGGCCCAGAGCAATCGACTCATAATCGACGAGACCTCGGTTCGAATCCGAGCGGGGCCATTTCGGGGCCGGGTGCAAGAACGCGGGCGCGGAGCCGGGGCTTTCCCGCGAATCCGTCCGGGATGTTCGGCGAAGTCGCACGCGCAGTGAGCGTTCCCGCCCAAGTGCCGCCTGGCTCGCGCTCCCGTCCGTGGATGCGGCGGTGGCTCCTCGCGGCCGGCGTCTACAACCTGGCCTGGGGTGCGGCGGTGGTGCTCGCCCCCGACGCCCCGCTCGCCCTCTTCGGCGTCGAGCCCCTGTCTGGCACGGGACGCGCGATCTGGCAGTGCCTCGGCATGGTGATCGGGGTCTACGGCATCGGCTACCTGGCCGCGAGCCTGGATCCGGTGCGCCACTGGCCCATCGTCCTGGTGGGGTTCCTGGGGAAGATCTTCGGACCGATCGGCTTCGTCTGGTGCGCGGCCCGCGGAGAGATCGACTGGCGCTTCGGCATCACCATCCCGACGAACGACCTGCTGTGGTGGATCCCGTTCTTCCTGATCCTGCGCGCCGCGTGGCTGGAGGCCCGCGGCATCGATGCATGCGGGGGCGCCTGCACCCCGACGGAGACCGCCCCCGAGCGCGGCCCGGGATCCACGGTCCTGCCGATCGGATCGGCCCTCTGCATCGCGCGCGACCACCGCGGCCGCTCGCTGCATGAACTGAGCCAGCACCGGCCGGTGCTGCTCGTGGCCGTGCGCCACTTCGGCTGCACCTTCTGCCGCGAGACCCTCGCCGACCTTGCGCGCCGGCGCGCATCGCTCGAGGCGCAGGGCATCGAGCTCGCCATCCTGCACTCGGCCGACGCCGATGCCGCAGCGCCGCACCTGGCGCGCCATGGGCTGGGGGACGTGCCGGCCTTCGCCGACCCCGAGCAGCGCCTCTCGCGTGCGCTCGGCATCCGCCGCGGCACCTTCATGGAGCTCCTCGGGCCGCGCAACCTGGTGCGCGCGATCCCCGCCTTCTTCGCCGGTCACGGGGTGGGCTATCCGGTGGGCGATCCGCTCCTCATGCCCGGGGCGTTCGTGATCCACGCGGGCAGGGTCCGTAATCACCATCACCCGGCATTCGCGGGTGAACGACCGGACTGGACGGCCCTCCTGCAGGGCGCCGGCCTTGCGGTCGGGGGCATGCCCGCGCATACTTGAGGGCCGTGGCCCCGAGCCTGACCACCCCGGCTGACCGAGCCCTGCCCGCCCCCGCGGCGCGCGGCGGAATCGCGTCGACCCTGGCGACGATCGCGGCCGTCCTGCTCACGATGGCCGTCATGGCCACCGTGCCGGGGGCCGGCGCCGGCGCGCTGATGACGGGCGCCGTGGCCGTGGTCGACGGGCAGGCGCCCGGGATCGCGGCGCCGCGCTCCGCCCCGCGTGCCTTCGACGTCGACACTGCCCCCGCCGCGCGCGCACACCACGCGCGCTCGGCC
>CAYTYU010000258.1:0-1575 GCA_964440815.1 uncultured Chitinophaga sp. | reverse complement strand
GACCGTCCCGGTGCCCGTGATGACCGTGCGTCGAGGCTGCCGAGGCATGAGGGCGGACAGTCTACGGAAACGCGGCGCGGGGCGCGTCCGGCAGGGCCCTTCGCGCTCAGCCCCGCATGCGCCGCGCGACCAGCATGGCAAGCTCGAGCGACTGCTCGTAGTTGAGCCGCGGGTCGACCGGCGAGCGGTACGCGTCGGCGAGCATTTCCTCGGAGATGCCGCGCGCGCCGCCGGTGCACTCGGTGACGTTCTCGCCGGTGAGCTCGACGTGGATGCCGCCGAGGTGCGTGCCGAGGGTGCGGTGCACCTCGAAGCACTGCTCGACCTCGGCGATGACATGCGCGAACTTCCGGGTCTTCACCGGCATGCCCCTGCCGGCGCCCGACTGCGGGACGACGGTCTCGGTGTTGCCGTGCATCGGGTCGCAGATCCACGCCACGGGGCGGCCGGTGCGGCGCACCGCCTCGACGACGGGCGGCAGCAGGCGCCCCACCTCGCGCGCGCCGAGGCGCGTGATGAGCGCGATGCGCCCGGGCGCGCCGTGCGGGTCGAGCCGCTCGAGCGTGTGCAGGAGGTCCGCGATGTCCGTCGACGGTCCCACCTTCACGCCGACCGGGTTCTCGACGCCACGGAAGAACTCGACGTGCCCGCCGTCGGAGGACGACGTACGCACACCGATCCACGGGAAGTGCGTGCTCAGGTCCCACCAGCCGGCGCGGTGCGGCACCTCGCGCGTCTGGGCTTCCTCGTAGTCGAGCACGAGGCCCTCGTGGCTCGTGAAGAACTCGACGCGGTGCAGGCGCGAGACGTTGACGCCGAGCAGCGTCTCCATGAGGCGCAGCCCGTCGCCGATCTGGTCGACCATCCCCTGGTACTCGGCGGCGAGCGGCGAGTCCTGCACGAAGCCGAGGTCCCAGTACTCCGGGTGCTGCATGTCGCCGAAGCCGCCGTCGAGCAGCGCGCGCACGAAGTTCAGGGTGAGTGCCGCGCGGGCATGGCCGCGCACCAGGCGCACGGGGTCGGGCGTGCGGTCGGCCGCGGTGAAGGCCGGGCCGTTCACGAGGTCGCCGCGGTAGGCGGGGAGCGTGACGCCGTCGCGCGTCTCGCGGTCGGCCGAGCGCGGCTTCGCGTACTGGCCCGCGAAGCGGCCGATGCGCGTCACCCGCCGGCGCCCGCCCTGCACCAGCACCAGGCTCATCTGCAGCAGGATCTTGAGACGCGCGGTGATGAGGGCCGGCTCGCAGCCCTCGAACGTCTCCGCGCACTCGCCGCCCTGCAGGATGAAGCGCTGCCCGGCCGCGGCCTCGGCCAGCTGCCGCCGCAGCGACTCGATCTCGAAGCTCGTTACCAGGGGAGGCAGGCGCGCGAGCTGCGCGCACGCCGCGCGCAGCGCCGCCGGGTCCGGCCACTCCGGCTGCTGCGCCGTCGGCCGCGACCGCCACGACGACGGCGACCACCGGTCGTCGGCGAGGATGCGGCTGGCGGCGGGGACGGCGGTGGTCATGGACGGGCGGACAGCGCGGGCGGGCGCGGACTCAGGCTCGCGGACGCAGACCGAGCAATGCGGGCGACAGG
>CAYTYU010000257.1:0-1576 GCA_964440815.1 uncultured Chitinophaga sp. | reverse complement strand
CGACGAAGAGCGCCGTGCCCACGCCCACCGCGGTCGCGCCCGCCAGGATGAACTCCGCCGCGTCCTCCCAGCGGAGCGTGCCGCCCAGCCCGATGATCGGGACCTTCGCGGGCCCCGCGACCGCGCGGTGCACGTCGTGCACCATGCGCACGGCGATCGGGTGGATGCCGGGGCCGCTCAGCCCGCCGCGGCCGCGCGAGAGCCGCGGCCGTCGCGTCGTGACGTCGATGCTCATCGCGGTGAAGGTGTTGACGAGCGTCAGGCCGTCCGCGCCGCCCTCGACCGCCGCCGCGGACAGGCGCACCACGTCGGCATTCGGGCTGACCTTGACGAAGAGCTTCGCCCGCCGCACCGCGGGCCGCACCTCGGCCATGAGGGCGCGAAGCGCGGCCGGATCGTCGCCGAACTGCAGGCCCGTCGCGGTGTTCGGGCAGCTCACGTTCAGCTCGATGACGGGGAAGGGCGTCTGGGCATCGAAGGCCGCGGCCATGCGCACGTACTCGTCGACCGAGTGCCCGGCCACCGAGCCGAACGCGCGGCAGGGCAGGCCGGCGGCGTGCGGCAGCTTGTCGCGCAGGAACGCGCCGAGGCCGACGTTCGCGAGGCCGATCGCGTTCATCATGCCGCCGGGGACGTCGATGATGCGCCAGGGGTCGTTGCCCGCGCGCGGCTCGACCGTGATGCTCTTGGTGGTCACCGCCCCGAGCCACCCGAGGTCGAACGCATCGCCGAGCTCGTCGAGGTAGCCGCAGGTGCCGGCCGCCGCGACGATGGGCGTGGCCAGCTCGACCCCCGCGATCGAGGTTCTCAGGATTGGGTCGGGGCCCGCCACGCGCCCGAGTCTACGGAAGGCCCGGTCGGCACGCGCTCAGCCGGCGATCGGTTGTGCGCGCGCCGCCGCGTCGCGCATGTCGCGCGCATCGAGCGCCGCTCGCTGCGCGGCCAGCTGGGCGCGCTGCGCCTCGATCGTCCGCGGGTCGATCCCGGTTCCGGCCGCGGCGGCGTCCAGGTGCCGCGCCGCCTCTTCGAGGAGCGTGCGCGCCTCGACACGGTCGCCGAGTCGTGCCCACGCGTCGGCCGAGAGCCGCGCCAGCGCGGCGCGGTGCTGCCGGACGACGGCGTCCTCGCCGCGCACGCGTGCGAGCTCTTCGAGGTGCGGTCGCAGGTCCTCGCACCGCTCCACGCAGTCGCTTGCGCGGTCGGCGTGCTCCTCGACGGCAAGCTCGAACGCCGCGAGCACCGCGGCTTCGATCGCCGTGGCATGGTCGGCCGCACCGCGCGAGGCCTGGGCCCACGCCTGCGACTCCTCCCACGCCTGCGCGAACGCCGCACGCCGCTGCGCCGGCTCGTCCACCATCCGCGCTGCGGTCGTGATCGGCCGCAGCAGCCCGGACGCGATCGCGATCCGCGCCAGCGGGTCCGCGGCACGCTCGCGAAGCGCCGGGGCGAAGCGCCCGACCACGGAGATCGCCGCGCGCAACGCATACCTGGTCGGCAAGCCGGGCGACTGGTACTTCATCATGGATGCCGACGAGGTGGTCGAGGGAACGCTGCCGGACCTCCAGGCGCCGGAGGG
>CAYTYU010000256.1:1301-1579 GCA_964440815.1 uncultured Chitinophaga sp. | reverse complement strand
AAGGCGCAGACCGTGCCGTCAGGCTGCCGGAAGGCCTTGAACCCCTCGAAACAACTGCTGCCGTAATGGAAGACATGCGCTGCCGGATGGATTTCGAACGGCGCGACGGGCACCACCGAAAAAGGCTGCCAATGCCCGTCACGGTAGCGCGCGACCGCCATCTCCGGCGCCAGAACGGTGCCGAACGGTGCATTACGGGGATCGAGGTCAGACATCGCGGCCTCCCGGCAGGAGCAAAGGGATCGGTAGGACCGCGAATTTATTAAATAATCATTAAA
>CAYTYU010000256.1:0-1291 GCA_964440815.1 uncultured Chitinophaga sp. | reverse complement strand
GCGCGAGGCTGTCAAGTTTCGGGGCACCACGCCCCCCCCTTTACCGCGCCCGCCGGGTCGCTTAGACCTTGGTCAGCCAGCCGTGGCGGTCGGGGGCGGTGCCCTGCTGGATCGCGACGAGGGCCTCCCGCAGCCGACGGGTCTCGGGGCCGACGTCGCCGCTGCCGACCTTGTGGGCCATGCCGCCGCGCACCAGTGTCCCCACACCGGCCAGCACGGCTGCCGTGCCCGATAGGGCCGCCTCGCCGTCCTTGGCCCAGGCCAGCATCTCATCCACGCCGAACACGCGCTCCTCGACGGCGTAGCCCATGTCGCGCGCGAGGGTGAGCAGCGAGTCGCGGGTCACGCCGTGCAGGAAAGTGCTGTCGAGACCACGGGTCACGAGACGGCCGGGGCGCAGCAGCAGGAAGTTCGCGGCCCCTGTCTCCTGGACCTCGCCGCCCGGGCAGAACAGCACCTGGTCGACGCCGTGCTCGCGGCGGGCCGCGAGCGTGGGACCCATGGCGGCGGCGTAGTTGCCGCCGGTCTTGACGCGCCCGAGGTGCGGCGCGCAGCGCTGCGCCTGCTCCTCGACCAATATCTTCAGCGGCTTCATGCCGCCCGCGAAGTAATCCCACACCGGGCTCGCGAGCACGACGAGGCAGGCTTCATTGGAGGGCTGGGCCGCGGCGCCGATGTTGGGCATGGTCCCGAACAGCAACGGCCGCAGATACAGGGAGCCGGGCGCCTCGGGGACGATGTCGTGCACGCGATCGATGAGACCCGTGACCATGGCCGAGAGCTGCGCCGCATCGGGGACCGGGAGCTCGAGGGCGCGCGCGCTCTGGCGCAGGCGCTCGACATGCCGGTCAAGACGGAACACATGCACCGAGCCGTCGGCATGACGATAGGCCTTGAAGCCCTCGAAGCATTCGCTGCCGTAGTGCAGCGCATGCGCCGCCGGATGGATCGGGAGCGGGCCGGTGGGCACGAGCTCCGCGGGCGTCCAAGCGCCGTCGCGGTACCACGCGAGGTTCATGGTGTCGGCCAGCACGCTGCCGAAGGGCGCGGATTTGGCGCGAGCGATGGTGGCGGCGGCGGTGGCTGCGGTGTCGGCGGTCGTCATGTCGTCGGGTCTCCAAAGATCTGTTCCGGCGCCTCGAGGCGCAGTTTCAGGGCCTGCACCAGCGCCGCCGCATCATAGCCGTCGACGAATCGGTGATCGAACGACGACGACAGGTTCATCATGCGGCGGATGGCGACCTGCCCATCATGCACGACCACGCGGTCGACGGCCTTGTTGATGCCGATG
>CAYTYU010000255.1:0-1602 GCA_964440815.1 uncultured Chitinophaga sp. | reverse complement strand
CCATTTCGAAGACGGCCGCCACCATGCCCGACCGCGTCAACCTGGTGACCGAGCGCGTCGCCAGCGTCGAGGCGACGGCCACCGACCTGGCTGACCGCGTCTTCCGCGGGGCGATGGTGTTCCTGGTCACCGCGCTGGTGGGCTTGGGCATCCTGATCCACCTGCTTCGGAGGCCGACGCGATGAAGCGCACCCTGTTCCTCGCCTGCCTCGTCGCCCTCGCCTTGGCCGCCTGCGACCGCAAGCAGCCCCCTTCGGCTGCCGGCACGTCGCAGGACCTCGCGCCGGACGGCACGCTCGTCAACCCGGAAGCCCGGATCGTCCGCGAGCCCGACCCGCCGTCAGCCGTCCCGGTCCGTCCGGCGGCGACCGCAGCGGCGTCCGTCATCTCCGCCGCCGAGCAGGCGGTGCGGGATGCCGGGAAGGCGCTGCACACGCCCGACTCCGGGTATGACGAGGAGGTCACCGCCATCGTCAACGGCTTCCCCGCCTATGCGCCGACCGATTCGCTCCAGGGCGGCCCGATCCGGATCGTCGGATCCGATTCCATGGGTCCGATGCTCGACATGGTCGGCAGCCGCTTCCAGGGCATGTACCCGTCGGTGCCGGTCGACGTCCGCCAGGGCGGCAGCGCACGCGGCCTTGCGGCGCTCCTCAAGGGCGAGTGCGAGTTCGCGGCCATCTCGGACGATCCGACGCCGGAGCAGGTGAAGGCCATCGAGGCAGCGACGAAGAAGCGGGTTTTCATCGCCCCGATCGCGGTGGACGGCGTGTGCATGTTCGTCAACCGCGACAACCCGATCCGCTCGCTCACCAAGGCGCAGTGCAACGGCATCCTCGCGATCACCCACTCCATGGCGCCGAACCCGATCCTGCGCTGGAACGAGCTCGACCCGGCCTCGCCGCTCGGAAGCGAGTTCCTGCCCCTCTACGTGCTGGAGCGTGGGTCCGGCACCATGCAGGCCATGATCCGCTGGTGCATGCCCGGCGAGCGCGTGACCACCATCCTCTGCTACGAGGAGCCGAGCCCGGGATCCGTGGTCAACGCCTGCTGCGCCTACCCGCTCGCCATCGGCGTGTCGGGCTTCGGCGCGCGGCAGCCGCGCGCGCGCGCGGTGCCGCTCGACGATGGCCGCGGCCCGGTGGAGCCGACGGTCGCCACGATCCGCGACCGCACCTATCCGGTCGTGCGCAACCTGAGCCTCGCGTTCGTCGCCGCCGACGAAGCCTCCATCCCGCCACGGCTCGTCGAGTTCCTCCAGTATGCGTGGAGCACCGATGGCCAGGACGCCGTCGCCACGCTCCGCGTGGTGCCACCGACGCTGGACATGATGCCCGCGTTCATCGGCACCCCGACCGACGGCTTCTGGAAGTGAGCGACAGGGCGTTGCGGGCCGCGCTCCGGCGTTGCCGGCTCACGCCATGACGCCGCGGATCGGCTCGGCGCCTTCCACGCCCACCAGCTTCTGGTCGAGCCCCGCGTAGAAGTAGGTGAGGGCGTTCGGGTCGAGCCCCAGGAGCGACAGGATCGTCGCGTGCAGGTGCTTCACGTGGTAGCGGTCGCCGACGCCCGTGGAGCCGAGCTCGTCGGTCTCGCCCACGC
>CAYTYU010000254.1:560-1644 GCA_964440815.1 uncultured Chitinophaga sp. | reverse complement strand
GCGCGAGCGAGTAGCAGTCGCTCCAGCCGCGCACGCGGCCGGCGCCGGCCTCGAGTTCCTGCAGGGCACGCTCGGTGCCGGCGCGCCGGAAGTACTCGATGCCGGTGGTCGCGACGAGGGCATCGCGCAGTCCGATGCCCGGGGCGACGCGCGCACGCGCCGGATCTCGGCCGGCCCGATCCCACCACGCACCGCGCCCGGCGGCCGCCCAGACGCGTTCGCCGAGCGCGGGCAGCTCGCAGGTGCCGGCGACGATGCCGCTGCCCTCGGCGCCCTCGAACTCGAGGGCGATCAGCACGCCGTACAGGGGCACGCCACGCGCGAACGAGACGGTGCCGTCGATCGGGTCGATGATCCAGCGGAAGCCGGTCGACCCCGGCTGATCGCCGTGTTCCTCGCCGAGGATCGCGTCGTGCGGGAAGGACTCAAGGATGGCCTCGCGGATCATGGCCTCGCAGGCGAGGTCCGCGGCCGTGACCGGGCTGAGGTCGGCCTTGTGGTCGACGGCCAGTTCCGGATGCTGGAAGTACTCGAGCGTCAGCCGGCCCGCGCGGTCCCCGACCGCGCGGAGGAGGGCCACCCGGGGGTCGAGGGCATCGGCGGGCGGGGCGACGACCGTCATGGGGGCGATCCTAGCCATGCCGTCCGGGCGGATTTTCGGGACCGGATGCGGGTTATTCGGTGGGATTCCTTGCCTCTCGGACTTCTCGGGGCAGGTTGGAGGGACGGCCGGGATTCCCCTTCGCCCGGCGGCTTCGTTTCCCTTTCCCCTCGGAGTTCCCAACCCATGTCGTTCCAGACTCGTGCCGCCGCGTGCGCCGTGGCTTCAGCCGTGCTCATCGCCCCGATCGCCGCCGGGCAGAGCGTGATCGCTGGATGGTCCATGCCGACTGCTTTCCCGACGGGCGCCGGCAACGTGCCGACGGGAACCTCGTACCTGCCCCCGGGCCCGAACGGCGCCGGCGTGGCGGACCAGGGCGCGAACATCGCGGGCAGCCAACTCATCTCCGTCCATGCGCTCGCCGCCGCGACGTACACCTCGCCCGCCGGCAATGGCAGCCAGTTTGCCTTCTCGAGCAACAAC
>CAYTYU010000254.1:0-392 GCA_964440815.1 uncultured Chitinophaga sp. | reverse complement strand
GGCCACGCTGAGCACGCTGGGCTTCACGAGCATTTCGATCAGCTGGGACCAGGCGCGAAGCAGCACGGGCCCCGCGGCGTTCCGACTCCTCATGAGCGTCGACGGCGGGGTGAACTTCTCCGAGCTGATGAGCTACACGGTGCTGCAGTCAGGTGGCGGCGGAGCCCCGGGAACGTGGTCTTCCACCACGTACAACTCGATCTACACGAACACCTTCAGCGTGTCGTCGGCGGCGGACAACCTGTCTCAGGTGATCTTCCGTTTCCAGAACTTCGAGGCGGTGGCGTCCTCCGCGTCGGGATCCAACAGAATCGACAACGTGGTCATCTCGGGCGTCCCCGCCCCGGGCGCCGTCGCCCTCCTCGGTCTTGCGGGCCTCGCCGCCCGCCGTC
>CAYTYU010000253.1:0-1653 GCA_964440815.1 uncultured Chitinophaga sp. | reverse complement strand
TAGTCCGAGCGGAACAGACTTCGAACAGAAACTTGGGTTTCGGCTCCCTAGGCGGGCTGGATGACCCCTCGTGGGACGCTCAGAACGGGGTTCCGGCTCCCTGCGGAGAGCGGGATCGGCCACGCACTCATGCACGCAGACCGTGCGTCAACCCCACAGGGCCGCAATCGGCACGGCGAACATGTCGTCCCCGAAGCCAACGGTCATCTCGCCGTCGTAGAGCACCACGCCGCACACGAACCGCTTGCCCGTCGCCTCGCGCAGCCGCCGCAGGCCGCGGAAGTCGGTGGGATGCACCGTCGAGGATGCCTTGACCTCGACGCCGCTGACACGAGCGCCGACATGCTCGATCACGATGTCCACCTCGGCACCGTCCTTGTCCCGGTAATGCGAGAACTCGACCGGCTCGCTGACCCCGGACGCCTGTCGACGCAGTTCCCCGTACACGAACGTCTCGAGCAACTGACCAAGCATGGTGCGGTCCTGCCAGAGACCCGCCGCGGTGATACCGAGCAGCGCGCAGGCCAAGCCGCTGTCGGCCAGGTGCAGCTTCGGGGTCTTCACGAGCCGCTTCAGTCGGTTGCTGTGCCAGGGCTGCAGCTCATCGACCAGGAAGATCCGCTCGAGCAGGGTGACGTAGTCGCGGATGGTGGGCCGTGATACCTGGAACGGCGCGGCGAGATCGCTCACATTGATCAGGCGCGCAGTCTGCGAGGCGGCCAACTTCAGCAGCTTCGGGATCGAGCGAAGCGAGCCGATGCGCGAGATGTCCCGCAGGTCCCGCTGCACCATCGCGTCGATGTAGTCGGCGTACCACTGTCGGCGTCGCGCTGGCGTGCTTCGGGCGAGCGCGGCGGGGAATCCGCCGGCCGCGATCCGTGATGCGAGTTCCTCGCCAAGCCGCGGCGATGAGCGGATCTTGAAGTCGCCCTGCATGAGCGCGCGGAGAAACTTCGGCTCTCGCCGCTCGATCTCGCACTGCGCCATCGGATGGAGCCGGATCGATCCCATCCGCCCAGCCAACGAGTCGGCGACCTTGGGCAGCAGCAGCACGTTCGCAGACCCCGTGAGCAGGAACCGTCCCGGCACGCGGCGGCGGTCGACCTCGATCTTCAGCGGCAGAAACAGCTCGGGAGCGCGCTGCATCTCGTCGATGATCGTGCGCTCCGGCAGACGTGCGACGAACCCCGCGGGGTCGTCCTGCGCGGCGCGTCTCGCGGCATCATCATCGAGGTTGACGTACTCGAAGCCAAGGCGCTTGCCGACCCTGGTCGCCAGCGTCGTCTTGCCGCACTGACGTGGCCCATGCACGATCACGACTGGCGTGTCCGCAAGCGCTTCGGCAAGCGAATCCTCGGCCAGCCGGGGGATCTGCGGGGTGTCGGTCATGCGTCCAATTGTAACCTTTCAAAGCGTCCAAGTGCAACCATGTTGTTCGGCCATCTGCAACCCAACTGCTCGGAGGACCGAAACCCAGCGCCACGGCCCGCTCGCTCAGCCCGCCGTACACGCCTGCCTGAAGCATCCACAGGATCCGCCGGACCAGGTACTCGCGGTTGCGGCTGCGCGCCTCGACTCCGCCGATCTCCTAGTAGCGCTGCCGAAGCTCGCCTGCGGTCATCGTCCCGAGTCGCCTGCGCTCGGCCTCCACGT
>CAYTYU010000252.1:0-1664 GCA_964440815.1 uncultured Chitinophaga sp. | reverse complement strand
GGTGACGCAGCGCGGTAGCTGCAGACGGGCAGAAAGCCTCGAAAAGTCCTATTCTTCCACCGTAGCATCGTTACACTTCGGAACAGTCCTCCGTGGCGACGGTACCGATCGTCCAGCGGAAGGCTTCAAACCAATCTCATGGAGATACCCTGAATGGCTGCCAAGAAGCCCGCCAAGAAAGCCGCTAAGAAGGTCGCAAAGAAAGCCGTAACGAAGGTCGCCAAGAAGGCCGTCGCGAAGAAGCCCGTCGCCGCGCTGCGCCCGCCCGCCCGGGATGCCGCCAAGTCGCGCGGCCGCGCGCGCTGACGCCGCGCCCCGCGCGCGTTCGCACGCCGCCGTCCCGGCACGTGCCTCCCTAGACTTCGCGCGATGAGGCCCCTGCCGACGTCCCGCGGGACGTTCGCCAATCCCTCGAACCGCTTCGGCTGCGACTACCGCGCCGAGGCCGCCCTGCTCGGCGCGCCCCCCGTGCCGGTGGTCGACGTGCACTCGCACGTGCACGGCACCGCGGCCGCGGCGCTGCTGCGCGAATCGATGGATCTCTACGGCATCGCGCGCATCCACTCGATGACGCGCCTGGAGGACATCGAGGGGATCCGCGGCGTGCTCGGCCACCGGGTGCGCTTCATCGCCGTGCCCGACTTCGCGAACCCCGACCGGCTCGCCGCGCACGGCACGGAGTTCCTGGGGCGCATCCGCGACTTCCGGCGGGAGGGTGCCTCGATCTGCAAGTTCTGGGCGGCGCCGCGCGGCATCGACTACGGGATCGAGGCGGGCGACCCGCGGCTCCTCGCCCTCGACGCGCCGCACCGGCGCGCCGCGATGGACGAGGCCGCGTCGCTCGGCATGGCGTTCATGGTGCACGTGGCCGACCCGGACACCTGGTTCGCGACGAAGTACGCCGACAGCGCGCGCTACGGCACCAAGGCCTCGCACTACGAGCCGCTCGAGCGGCTGCTCGACGAATACCGCGTGCCGTGGATCGCCGCGCACATGGCCGGATCGCCCGAGGACCTCGAGTTCCTCGACGGGCTGCTCGCGCGCCATCCGAACCTCTCGATCGACACCAGCGCCACCAAGTGGATCGTGCGCGAGGTGAGCCGCCACCCTGCCGGGCGCGTGCACGACTTCATGCATCGCTGGCACGGCCGGATCCTCTTCGGCAGCGACATCGTCACCAACGACGACCACCTGCGCGGAGGCGAGAAGCCGACCGAGATGGCCGCGAAGGCGTCCGACCCGGATGGCGCCTTCGACCTCTACGCCAGCCGCTACTGGGCGCTGCGCACCCTGTGGGAGACGGGCCACGAGCTCGAGAGCCCGATCAGCGACCCGGATCTGGCGATGGTCGACCCGTCGCGCAGCCCGCTCGATGCGCCGTCGCTGAGCGGAAAGGCCCTGCCGCGCGGGGTGATGGCCGAGTTCTACGCGGGTGCGGCCTCGAGGATCGCCGGCGAGGCCGTGCCGGCCGCCCCGTCCGCTGCGCCTGCGGCCGCCCCGGTGCCGGCCGCGGACTGACCCAGCACCGCGTGCACCGCCAGGGCGCCCAGGTTCGGGCGCCTCAGGTCGAACGTGCGCACCCGCGGATGCCCGCGCAGGGCCTGCGCCGCGGCCGTGCCGTCGGCGATCGCCATCGGGACGCCGGCGCGCACCAGGAGCTCGGC
>CAYTYU010000251.1:0-1680 GCA_964440815.1 uncultured Chitinophaga sp. | reverse complement strand
GACCTCAACGCCGACGGCCTCGTGAATGGCGACGACCTTGGCGTGCTGCTGGCCGGATGGGGCGACTGCCCGATCGTCACGCCCGCCTGGGCCACGCTCGTCGAGGCGCGTCCGGACCCGACGGTGGTGACCGACCCCATGCTGCGGCAGCGGATCCTGGCCACGGGCCTCGCGTGGCGCGTGCGCGACGCCGAGACGCAGATCGAGATGGTGCTCATCCCGCCGGGCTCGTTCCAGATGGGATGCTCGGTGTCGAACGGACTCCTGTGCAGCGGCAACGAGGGCCCCATCCATGCGGTGACGCTGACGGGCGCGTTCTACATCGGCCGCTACGAGGTCACGCAGGCGCAGTGGACGGCGCGCATGGGATTCAATCCGTCGCTGTGGAGGAATCCCAGCCCGCAGGTGCCCGCGGACCAGGTGCCCAACCGGCCGGTGGACACCATCAGCTGGGACACCATCCAGGACTTCCTCGGCAACAGCCTCGTCGGCAACGCGGCACTGCGGCTGCCGACGGAGGCGGAGTGGGAATACGCGTACCGCGCGGGCACCACGACCGCGTACCACTCGCTTCCCGGGCATCCCTCGGGAACGAACGACGACCAGCTCGCCAACGACATCGCGTGGTGGGGATCGTGCCCTCCATGCGGCGGCAACTCCGGGCACCAGACCCACCCCGTCGGGCGCAAGGCCGGCAACGGCTTCGGCCTTCATGACATGGCCGGCAACGTCTACGAGTGGGTGAATGACTTCACGGGGCCCTACCCCACCGGGCCCGTGGTGGATCCGACCGGCCCCGACACAGGTTCCACGCGCATCCTGCGCGGCGGGTCGTTCGCCGACGAGCGCACGAACCTGCGCTCGTCGAAGCGGATGTGGTACCCGCCCAACCACCTCAGCAACCGCTTCGGGTTCCGCGTCGTGCGGGATCCGTGACCCCGCGGCGGCGTCCACGGCCGACTCCCGCGATGAGCACCGAGTTCGTGATCGATGCGCCGAACCTGATGGAGGCGCTCAACGATGACGGGGCTGCCGAGCTCCTTCGGCTGATGCAGCAGCGTGCTGCGCCGTCGGTCATCGCGGACCTGTGCAGGCTCGTCTCGCGGCCGGCCGCCTGGGTGCAGGCCAAGATCGATCTGCTGACCGCCGCACGGCTGGTGAGCGCGGTGCGCGCCGGGCGTGGCCACCGGTCGACCCGCTACGCCGCCGTCCCGCCGCCGATCAGGATCCGCTTCCGCGGAGGCCACCCCGAGGATGCGGCCCGCCTCGCCGAGTTCGTGCGCGTGGTGCGCGCGCGGGTCGACAGGAAGATCGCGGAAGCCGGCATTTCGGAGAAGCCGGGCGGTCCTGCCTGGTCGTTCGATTCGCTCTACCTCCCGGTGATGTCGGCGAAGGAACGAGACGAGCTGATCTCGCGCATCCGGAGGGTGATCGACTTCCTCGCGATGCTCGAGCAGCGGCGCGGATCGCGCAGGCCGGCCCGACGCACGATCGCCGAGCGGACCGAGCCGTCGACGCAGCATGTCGTGGAACTGCGCGTGCGTCCGCTCCGCTCGACCCTGCCGGCCGAGCTGGCCGTCGAGTTCTTCACGAGCAAGCCCGGCGCCACGAAGGCGACCGCGCCCGCCGCCTCCATCGCATCGCTCGCACCCCGCGAGCTGCAGGTCGCCCGCGCGCTTG
>CAYTYU010000250.1:0-1699 GCA_964440815.1 uncultured Chitinophaga sp. | reverse complement strand
GATGTTCGGCGACACGCGCGTCAGCGTCAACGCATTCCTCTACGTGCGCTGGGATGCCGACGCGCCCATCTCGCTGCCGACGACGCTGGGCGGCTCGAACCTGGTGGGCAGCGAGTACGACGTCAACGTCGACTGGCGCATCTACAGCGACGTCAACATGAGCCTTCGCTACGGCCTCTTCGTCCCGAACAACGCGGTCTTCGGCGCCACCGAGGACGAGCCGCGGCAGTTCTTCTACGTCGGAGTCACCTATGCGTTCTGAGCGGACCGCCGCCGTCCCGGCCATCGTGCCCGCCGCCGTGCTCGCCGTGGCGCTCGCCGCCGTGGGGTGCGAGCGCTCCCGCATCGAGGACAGCGCGGTGGAGAAGTTCCCGCGTTCGGAGCAGGAGATCGAGTTCCTCGACTCGCTGCAGTCGCAGATGGTCGTCACCAACGACGACGCGCTGCACGGCCTGATCGCGCTCTCGGACGGCACCGACCTCAGCAAGAGCTACGAGGCGCGCGTCGAGCTCGCGCGCCGCCGCGGCTGGATCGACTCGGGCTGGAACCGCCCGCCCGACGAGAGCGCGCAGGTGGGGTGGATGGCGGTCGCCGGGTGCCGGATCATCGGCGTGAAGGGCGGGGCGACGATGCGGATCTTCGGCCCGACGCCGCGCTACGCGACGAAGGAGCTCGTCTTCATGGACGTGCTGCCGTTGCGCACGGAGAACCAGTCGCTCTCCGGCAAGGAGTTCGTCGACTACCTGAACCGCCTCGGCCGCGTCCAGCGCCAGGGCAAGGCGCTCGCCCTCATGGAGGAGCAGGAGGACCAGTCGGGCGCGGGCGTGATCCCGGCCGGCAGCCCCAACCAGCTGATCGACCAGAGTTCGGTGGAGTTCGGATTGCCGTCGGGCGCGTTCACGGCGCCGGGGGCGCCCCAGCCGCAGCCGATTGCGGTGCCGTAGGGTCTTCTGGTTATCGGACGGTTCATTTTGAAGGAACCGTCCTTGCAGGTCGATGCCGTGTATCGGACGGTCTCCTGGTTCGTCCCTGCCATGTATGACGGACATGACGCCGAGGCGCTCCGCACCTGCGAGGTGCGGCGCGCGTAGGTGAGGATGTTTCCCGAGTCATGGCCTCGGAACGGACCAGGACCGACATGCACCCCAGACCCGCCGACCGACTTCAGATCACGACCGTTGCGAGCCCCGTGGGCCCGCGCGGAGGCACGTCGGTGGCGGCCATGCTGCTCTCGCTCGGGCTGGCGGCGGCGATCGCGCAGGCGCAGGCTCCGGCCGCGCCCGCGGCGCAGGCCGCGCCGGCGGCTGCACCCGCGCCCGACGCGCAGGCCCTCAAGGCGCTCTTCATCGAGGTGAACGGCAAGGTGCAGTGGCGGTCGGGCCCCGACCAGCCCTGGCAGAACGCAAAGGTGGACGACGTCGTCACGTCGGGCGCGGAGGTCCGCACCGGCCTCAAGTCGTTCGCCGCGCTGCGCGTCGGCGACAACGCCACCGCGCTCATCGACGCCGGCACGATGTTCCAGATGCCCTCGGTGGTGAAGGACGGCGACACGCTGCGCACCACCGTGTCCGTGAAGAGCGGCCGCGCGGACTTCAAGGTCGACAAGGTCGGCCTGACGAACGACTTCAAGGTGGTGACCCCGAGCACGACCCTCGCCGTCCGCGGCACGGAGTTCGCGGTGGCGAGCGGGGCGCTGAAG
>CAYTYU010000249.1:0-1783 GCA_964440815.1 uncultured Chitinophaga sp. | reverse complement strand
TGCCGAAGCCGCCCTCCCCAAGCACCGACACCAGGGCGTACCGGCCGACGCGGCCGAGTCCTTCGTCGATGCCGCGCTGCACCTCGGCGCTCGCGTTCGCGAGCAGGCGGTCGAGCTCGGCCATGGTGGCGTCACCTGGTGGCGTGGCGCCGGCCGTCGCAGGGCCCTGGGTGTCGCCGGAAGTTGTCACGTCATCTCCCGGCATGAGCATGGATCGTATCGCTGGACGCCGGATAGTCAGCCCCGCCGGCGCATGATCGCGCGGGCGAGGCGCTCCCGGCCCGCCGCGAAGTCGCGCTGCGCCGTCGCCGCGCTGATCCCGAGCATCTCGGCCACCCGCTCAAGGGGGATACCGGCCACCGAGTGCAGCGTCACCACCTCGACCTGGCGCGGGTGGCGCGCGGCAATCTCGATCATGGCCTCCTCGAGCCGCGACAGCTCGTCGCGGTCGGCGACGTGCGTCGTCCCGCCGACGATCGCTCCCTCGGCCTCGGTGTCGAGGCGCTCGGTGATCCGCGCGTCGCGCTTGCCTGCCAGACGCTTGCGGCGCCGGTCGGCGATCACCCTCGTCATGAACACGCTGGCCAGGCCGCGCAGGTGGGACTTGGTCTCGGGAAGCTCGCGCTGGTTCATCAGGCGGATCACCGCCTCGGTGACGAGCGACGAGGGCGCGAGCGCCGCGGCGCCGAATCCCGCGGTCTCGTGCTCGGCGCGCAACGTGCGCTCGGCCACCTGGCGCAGGCTCTCGTAGTGCGCGGTGATCAGTTCCGCGAACGCACGCTGGCGCTCGGGGTCGTTGGCGTCGGGGCCGCGCCCCGGGGTCTGGTCGTCCTTCCGTGCCATGCGTCCTCTACACCCCGCGCGTGCGCGGATCCCAGATCACCTTGTGCATCTGCACCTGCATGCGCACCGGCAGCCGGTCGGCCAGGATCCACGCGGCCAGTTCCCGCGGCGCGAGCCCGGGCGTGCCGGCGACCTCGGTCCCGCGCGGCTGTTCCCATGCGGCGCCCATGAGGATCGCGCGCAGCGAGCCCTCCCGCACGCGGCGGTCCAGTCCGTGGGCGGCGATCTGCGCGCGTGCCCACTCGTAGTCGGCGCGGTCGGTGACCACGAACTTCACCTCGTCCCGCGCCCGCAGGTCGGCGAGGTTCGACCAGAGGTTGCGGTCGCACTCGCCGCTGCCGGGCGTCTTGAGGTCGAGGATCCGGATCGACCGCGGGTCGCAGGGCGCGATGTCCACGGCGCCCGAGGTCTCGATGAGCACCGTGTTCCCGGCGTCGCAGAGGAGCCGCACCAGGTCGAACGACCGGCGCTGCGCGAGCGGCTCGCCGCCCGTGAGCTCGACCAGCGGGCAGCCGATCGCCGCGACCCGGTCGAGGATGTCGCCGACCGTCGCGGTGGCGCCCTCGCGGAACGCGTACTCGGTGTCGCAGTACGTGCAGCGGAGCGGGCACCCGGTCAGGCGCACGAAGGTGCACGGCTCGCCGGCCCACGTGCTCTCGCCCTGGATCGAGTGGAAGATCTCGTTGAGCCGCAGCGTTCCGGCGCGCGGATCATCCGCGGCGGCGCGGCCGAGCACCGCGCCGGCCGCGGCTGCCTTCGCGCCGGTGCAGGAGGGCATCAGGTGCTGGAGGGGGTTCGTGGCCACCGGTCAAAACGGTATGCGGGAGGCGCCGTCCGGCGCCTCCCGCGAATGCCCAGAAGAGGACTCGAACCTCCAAGGGATTGCTCCCACCAGCACCTCAAGCTGGCGCGTCTGCCAATTCCGCCACCTGGGCGTGGC
>CAYTYU010000248.1:0-1799 GCA_964440815.1 uncultured Chitinophaga sp. | reverse complement strand
TCGGCGGCGGCGCGTCCGAGGCGCACGCGCCGACTGCCGCGCGCACCTCGGAGCTCGAGGCCGCGCGACGGCCCGCGGCGCGCCGGCGGCGCGAGCGGCTGGAGACCGCCTTCTGGTTCGCGGTCGGCGGCGCAGGCGGCCTGCTGCTCGCCTTCGGCGTGCGGATGGTCGAGGTGATGCTCGCATGGCGTTGACCCCGGACCCCGCGGCGCTCGCGGCGGTCGAGGCGCTCGTCGACCACCGCTTCTCCGATCCCGGGCTGGTGGCGCTCGCCCTGATGCACTCGTCGGCGGCCACCGGGCGCGTCAACTCCAACGAGCGGCTCGAGTTCCTCGGCGACTCGGTGCTCGCCTTCACGGTATGCACGCACCTCTACGCCGAGCGCCCCGACCTCCTCGAGGGCGAGCTCACCAAGGTGAAGTCGAACATCGTGAGCGGACGCGTGTGCGCGGAGCTCGCGCGCGAGGCCGGCCTCGAGTCGATGATGACCTTCGACAAGGGCGTGCGCGGGCCGCAGGGGGTCCCCGAGAGCATCCTGGCGGGAGCCTTCGAGGCGGTGATCGGCGCGCTGTACGTCGATGCGGGCATCGACAAGGTGCGCGCCTTCGTGCTGCCCCGGCTGCGCGGGCGCATCGACGCGGCGCTGCGCCTGGGGCACCAGCAGAACTTCAAGCAGGTGCTGCAGCAGTGCATGGCGCAGCTCTCGATGGGCATGCCGCAGTACGTGGTGCTCGACGAGAAGGGCCCCGACCACGCCAAGTGCTTCGAGATCTGCGTGCAGGGCGGTGACCGTCGCTTCCCGGGCGCGTGGGCCGCGAGCAAGAAGCAGGCCGAGCAGCTGGCGGCGCTTGCCGCGCTGCGCGAGCTGGGGATCGCGGTCGAGGCCGGCGACGGCGAGGTGCAGATCGTGTGGCCGGGCACGCGCGCGGAGTGACCGCGGCGCCTCAGGCGACGCGTTCGAGCTCGGCCAGGCTGTCCGCCGTCGGGCGCGCCGTCATCACCGTGGCCTGCGCGAGCGCGCGGTAGGCGGGCATGCGGCGCTCGGCGAGGAGCATCGCCTCCTCGGCGAAGTCGGCACCCATGAGGAGCGGCCGGTCGCCGGGCGCGACCGCCAGGCGCGCGCCGAGCACCGCAGCCGGCGCCTCGAGCAGCACGATCCGGATCCGGCCCGCGTCGCGCGCGGCCGTGAGCAGCTCGCGCGCCCCCGGCGCGGTGGGCGTCCCGCCGCCGAGGGCGATGACGCTGCCGTCCGCCGCATCCCGCGCGAGCGCCGCCTCGAGCGCGGCACGCTCGGCCTGCCGGAACGCGGGCTCGCCGACGGCGCGGAACATCGTGCTCACCGAGGCGTGGCCGGCGGAGGCGACGGTGCGGTCGTCGAGGTCGACGAACGGCACCGCGCGCCGGGCGGCGAGCAGCCTCCCGAGCGTGGTCTTTCCCGACCCGCGCAGCCCGATCAGGACCGTCGCGGTGCGAGGTGGGGTGGGGGTCACCGGCTCAGCGGACGCGGATGGCCCGGCCGACGCGACGCTTGCGGTTCAGGATCGCGCGGCCCTTGCGGGTCTTCATGCGCGCGCGGAAACCGACCTTGCGAACCTTCTTGATGCGGCTGATCTTGTGCGGGTAATGCATGGCTGGCTCCGATGGGGAACTCCGCAGTGTAGCGGGGCAGCCGATGGGCGGGGTGGGTGCGGGCGGCGCGCGCCGGGTGGCCGGATAACGCCCGGCGGGTCAGCCCTCGTGCCGCACCACGCGCCCCTCGACGAGGAAGATGACGTCCTCGGCGATGTTGGTGGTGATGT
>CAYTYU010000247.1:0-1850 GCA_964440815.1 uncultured Chitinophaga sp. | reverse complement strand
CGTCCACCTCGACTTCAGCAAGCAGCGCATCGACCGCGCCGCGCTCGCGGACCTCTTCGCCCTGCTCGGGCAGTCTCCGTTCGCCCGGCGCCGCGCCGCGATGTTCGCGGGCGAGCGGATCAACGTCACCGAGGACCGCGCCGTGCTCCATGTCGCGCTGCGCGCCCCGCGCGGGACGGTCATGCGCACGGACGGACGGGACGTGGTGCCGGACGTGCACGCGGTGCTCGACCGCATGGCGTCGTTCGCGGACGCGGTCCGTTCCGGCGCATGGACCGGCCACGGCGGCCGGCGGATCCGGAACGTCGTCAACATCGGGATCGGCGGCAGCGACCTCGGGCCCGCCATGGCACACGAGGCGCTCCTCGACCGCGTCCATCCCGGCCTCTCGTTCCGCTTCGTCTCGAACGTCGACCCCGGCGACTTCCACGCCAAGGTCGCGGGCCTCGACCCGGCCGAGACGCTCTTCATCGTCGCCAGCAAGACCTTCACCACGCAGGAGACCATGGCCAACGCGCGCACCGCGCGCGCCTGGAGCCTCGCCGCGTCCGGGGGCGACGAGCGCAGCGTCTCGCGCCACTTCGTCGCGGTCTCGACCGCGGCCGACCTGGTGAAGGCCTTCGGAATCGACCCCGCGAACATGTTCGCCTTCTGGGACTGGGTCGGCGGCCGCTACTCCATGGACAGCGCGATCGGCCTGTCCACCATGGTCGCCATCGGCCCCGACGCGTTCCGCGACATGCTCGCGGGCTTCCACGAGATGGACCGCCACTTCCTGGAGTCGCCGCCGGAGCGCAACCTCCCGGTCCTCATGGGCCTGCTGCAGGTCTGGAACGCGGGCTACATGGGCTTCGGCGCGCACGCCATCCTGCCCTACTGCCAGCACCTGCACCGCTTCGCCGCCTACCTCCAGCAGCTGGAGATGGAATCGAACGGCAAGCGCGTCCGCCTCGACGGCACGCCGGTGGCGTGGCCGACGTGCCCGGTGATCTGGGGCGAGCCGGGCACCAACGGGCAGCATGCGTTCTTCCAGATGCTCCACCAGGGCACGTTCACCGTGCCCGCGGACGTGATCGCCTTCGCGACGCCGGGCTTCGACAGCCTGGGCATGCACGACATGCTGCTTGCCAACGCGTTTGCGCAGGCACGCGTGATGGCCTTCGGCCAGACCGCGGAGGAACTGCGCGCCCTCGGCACGCCGGCGCACCTCGTCGAACCGAAGGTGATGCCCGGCAACCGGCCGACCAGCTTCCTGATGCTGCGCGAGCGAACGCCGCGCGCGCTCGGGCGCCTCGTCGCGCTGTACGAGCACGCCACCTTCACCGCCGGCGCGGTGTGGGACATCAACAGCTTCGACCAGTGGGGGGTCGAGCTCGGCAAGAAGGTCGCGGGCGCCCTGCTGCCCCTCCTCGACGGGCCCGCGGCGGCAGGCCCCGACCCGAGCACCGACGCGCTCGTGCGCCGCTACCGCGGCTGGCGCGGACGCGGCTGACCGAAGGTCAGGGCGACTGGTACGACTTGGGCTGCTGCGGCGGCGCGTACGGCGACCCGCCGTAGGCGCCGCCGCGCACCAGCG
Organism: uncultured Chitinophaga sp.; assembly: GCA_964440815.1. Lineage (GTDB taxonomy): Bacteria > Planctomycetota > Phycisphaerae > Phycisphaerales > SM1A02 > UBA966. The sequence goes on along the minus strand of CAYTYU010000247.1, from coordinate 274 downwards.
CTTCCTCGCGCTCGTTCTGCGCGGCCAGCTCGCGCTGGTCGTTCGCGTGCCAACCCTGGGCGTTGCTCATGTTCCAGGTGCTGATGGGCGGCGAGTACGGGTCCATGCTCTGCGCGAGCGCCACGCGCTGCGCCTGGCCGTTTCGGTAGACGGCCAGCAGCTGGCTGGTGCGCGCCTGAGCCTCGGCCTCGGTGCACCCGTGCGTGGGCGCGACCGGCCGCCACGTGGGCGGGAGCGGCGGCGCCGGCCGCGAGGGGGGCGGCGGCGCGTGCGG
>CAYTYU010000246.1:0-1892 GCA_964440815.1 uncultured Chitinophaga sp. | reverse complement strand
TTCAGGTCGCGTGCCGCGTTGCCCCAGCCGCGCGTGTACGCGCCGTGCCAGTGCGAGTTCCACCAGCCCTCGCGGTCGCGCCAGCCCCAGGGGTGGTAGCCCCAGTCCCAGGCGTTCGCGAACCCGAAGCCCAGTGCGTATCCCGCGCCGAAGCCCCAGCCCGGGCCCCACCATCCGGCGCCGCTCCACCACGGCCCGCACCACAGGCCATATCCGCCCCAGCCGGGATAGCCCCCGAAGCCCCACCCACCGAGGTACGGCCCGTAGCAGGGCCAGTAGCCGTAGGTGGAGGGCCACCCGGAGTACGGGCCCCAGTCGCCGTCGAAGGTGATGTCGCCGTTGTCGCCGATCGAGACGTCGCCGTGCTCGGTGCTGCCGGGCGTGGCGTAGCCCGTGCCCCACACGACGCTGCCGCCCGACACGAAGCTGTTCATGTACCCGGCCGTGTAGCCGAACGTCACCGTGTCGGGCGTCGAGTCGTAGACCTCGACGAACGTCACGTTGTAGACGGGGCAGGACGGCGGGATGGAGTAGATCTCCTCGGGCACGCTGTCGCAGAGCGACCACGGCCCGCCCGGCGCGTCGGACGCGAACCACGCTGCGTTGTCGCACACGTAGTAGCGGCCGTTGCAGGCGATCATCGGTGCGCTGGTGTTGGTCGCGTACTGCATCGAGGTGCCGGCGATGGGCCTGAGCCGCGGCGCGCCGCCGATCACGGTCACGCGCGCGTGCGCCTTGGCGCGGTCGAGCGTGGCGACGTGCGGCACGTCCTGCTGCGCGAGCGCGTTCATCGCCTCGGGCGTGCCCGGCACGCTCGCGCGGACGTTGCCCCAGGTGCCGTGCGGGTCGATCGACGCGAACGCAGCCGGAAGCGACGCGGCTGGCGCCGGCGACCACGGGCCGTTCACGAGGTCAGCGGTGGTGAACCAGCGCCCGGAGGCGAGCAGCCACCACGCGCCGTCCGACGAGGTGGTGAACAGGTCGCAGTTGGCGTTCGTCACCGCGTACAGCCCGTCGGCGACGGCGGCGAGCTTCGCCGGCCCGTCGATGCTCACGAGGCAGCGCGGCGTGGTGCTGACGACGATGTCGGGCGGGTCGGCCGGTGCGGCGGGCGCCGGTGCGGCGCCGGGCTCGAGGGTCGGCGCGGGGTCCGGCGTGCGCTTCGGCAGCGCAGCCTCGATCGCGGCCACCTGCTCGGGCGTGGGCGCGCGGCCGGCCACGTACGGACCCGTGAAGGCGGATGCGTGCATCCACGTGCCGCTCCCGACGCGCGTGAACCAGGTCCTCGAACCCTTGTCGTAGGCGAGGAGCGACGGCGTGTTCTGCGCGATTCCGATCGAGCCGTCGCCCACGGGGCGCAGCACCGGGCGCCCGTCGAGCAGGAGGAGCGTCGCGCGGCGGTTGACCACCGTGATCGGCGGCACGTCCGTCGACAGCGCGCTGCCTGCTGCGGCGCGGTCCTTGGCCACCTGCATGGTGCGCATCACGTCGGCGCGGTTGGCGGTGAAGCGGACGCCGAAGAGCATGGTCTGCAGCTCGGTCGCGGCGGCGTCTGCGTTGCGGCCGTCGGCGAAGCTCGCGCGGTCCACCTCGAGGTTCGACAGTTCGAGCAGTCCCGCGGGACCGTCATGGTCGAGGTCGGCGGTGAAGAAGAGCGCGCCGAAGGCGGGTGCGTCGCTTCCCTTCGCGGCGCTGAACGCGGCGCGTGCGCGGGCGCGCGTCGGGTCGATCGACTCGAACTGCGGGGCGTAGAGCGTGTAGGAGACGCCGTCGGCCGTGGCGGTCTGCGGCCAGAGCGTCTCGCCGTCGTCGTGGGCGGGGGCGGGCGGCGCGTCGTCCGGCGGCAGCCCGGGGCCGGCGGGCGCGTTGCCGGCGGCGCGTGGCGCGGCGTC
>CAYTYU010000245.1:0-1908 GCA_964440815.1 uncultured Chitinophaga sp. | reverse complement strand
CGGCGCCTCAACCTCGGCCTCTCGGGAACGCTGGGGCGGCCCGACCTCACGTGGCTCGCGCTCCTCAGCCAGCAGTCGCAGACCGACCGATTCATCACCACGGCCGATCAGCTCAAGCCGCTCTACGCCTGGGTCCGCAAGGACCTCGGCGAAGGCTGGTCCACCACCGTCGGCCTGCAGAACGTCCCGTGGGACCTGCAGAGCGACTTCTTCGGCTCGAGCCGACTGTCCACCGGCGACTACTCGATCTTCAACTACCGCTTCGGCGCCGGCAAGCAGCCGGGCGTCACGCTGCGGCACCAGGCCGCCGACCTGCGCGTCACCACCGGCGTCTTCTCGCAGGTCAGCGAGCGCCTGAGCGGCTGGAACGACCCCGCCGCGCTCTCGTTCGCCGTCTCGACGCGCGCGGAACTGAAGTTCGGCGCCGACTGGTCGCAGCTTGACTGGGAGTCGAGCACGCCCGGCGACGTGCCGGGGTTCGTCGTTGGCCTGGCCGTCTGCTGGTCCGGCGCGCGCGGCACCAACCCACAGCCGCCAGCTGCGCAACTGGCCACCCCCGCCTCGGCCGGCTTCACGACCGACCTGCGCGCCGCGCTCGGCGGAACGACGCTCATCGGCCAGTTCAGCCTGATGCGCGACCCGACCGGCTTGCCGGAACTCGGCTGGAGCTGCGGCGCCAACGCCCAGGCCAGCACCTTCCTCACGCCCGCGCTCGAGGCCTTCGCCGAGGGCTGCTGGATGGACCAGGTCCCCGTCCCATGGATCGCGCAGGCCGGCGTCAACTGGTTCATCGCCGGCCGCGCCATCAAGCTCACCGCGAAGGTCATCGTTCCCTTCGGCGGCGGCGACGTCAACGGCATCCGCGACATCGCGGGCGGCCTGGGCATCGCCACCCAGGACAACAACGCGAGCTTCGTCACGCAGCTGCAGGTGTCGTACTGACCAACCTCTCGAGCCGCGCCAGCTCGTCGGCCGGCACGCGGTCGATCACCCCGAGCGCAGTCCACGTCTCGATCCGGGACGCCGCATCGATCCCGGCGGACACCTCGGTGGCCTCCACGATGGGCTTGCCCATGATCGCTTCCAGCACGGCCTTCGAATAGGTGGGCCGCACCCGCGCCGTCGACGCCGTGCCGTACTGGTTCAGGTTCGACGCGAAGATGCCGGCGGCGCTTACGGGCAGGAAGTCCTCGTAGCGCAGGCCTTCGCAGGTCACCAGCCCCTGCCGACTCAGCTCGACGAGGTCCGTGGTCGTGACCCGGCCCGCGCGGGCCGCCGCCAAGCCTGCCGGCGTCGGCGCGAACTGCGCGAACACCAGGCCCCGCTCGACCAGTTCCGGCAGCGTCTTCGGGAACGCCGCAAACGGTGCCGCGTACGCCCGCTCGTAGGCGTCCCAGTCTCGCTTCGGGAGCGACGGATCCTGCTCCCGCGCCGCGTCGGCCTCCGCCAGGCAGCGGTCGTACAGCGCACGCCCGGCCGGCGTGCACGCGTAGAAGCGCTCCTCGATCTCGCCGAAGCGCGCGGTGTGCGTGGTGCTCACCGTCGATCCGTCATCCTCCGTGAACGTCACCGGCTCGGTCAGCGCCTTGTAGGCATCCTGGCGCAGCAGCACCGGCGTGTCCTCGGACGGGCCCTCGGTGAAGTCCTTGAAGCCGGCGTGCTTCAGTGCCGCCAGCCGGAACAGCTCGCCGCGGAACGTCGCCACCAGGCCGTCCACCACGCCGGCGATGTCCGCCGCCGACACCTGCCCCGGCTGGTACGAGTCGATCTCCGCGTGGCTCAGGTGCTTGAAGTGCAGCCGTAGCCAGTCGCGGTCCGCGGCCTTCGCCAGGCGCTCGAGCGAACGCATCGCACGCCGCCGGAACCCGGCTTCGTCCAGCTCTCCCATGCAGTGCTTCATGGCCGCGA
>CAYTYU010000244.1:0-2030 GCA_964440815.1 uncultured Chitinophaga sp. | reverse complement strand
GCGGTGCCCTGCGCGGAGCTCAGTGCCGTGCTGCTGGAAGCCTCCCGATCGTTGATGCCGACCGAGTCCGGTCCTCGGTCCTGGGGCCGTCGCCTGGAGATCGACAAGGACCTCGCGTGGCGCGCCTACCGCATGGCCCATGCGGGCGACTTCGCCGGCATCGTGCGCGTGCTGCCGGGGGCCCGTGGACTGTCGCTGGTGGAGCGCGCGCTCGCGAAGTCCGGCTGCGACGCCGCCCTGTGTGCGCGCTTCCGCGCGGCGCGGACAGAGCTGGCGCGACTGCTCGACGAGGCCGGCACCGATCGTCGCACGCTTGGCGCGATCATTGCGGGCGGGGGCGACGACAAGGGCGATCGCCGGGAACGCGCCCGGGCACGTTCGGACGCAAGGCGGGCGATGTCGCGCCTGTGGGGGATCGAGGCACGCGCGAGCGTGCGGATGTACATGATCGCGCCCGGGGCGGACGGGCTCCTCGACGTCGTCTACTTCAACCTCGTTGATGGCTTCCGACGGCTTCGGCCCGGGCCCCCGTGGCGGGTCGTCTCCCCCGCGATTCGCTTCGAGCCGGGCGCCGGGGCGGGGGGCGCGGAGGGGGCGCTGCACCAGGCGCGTGCCGCCGGGGGGCCGCTCGTTCCCGGCGATCCGCAGCCCCCGCTTGTGGCCGAGCTGACTGACCGTGCGGCGTCGGACTGCATCCGTGCCTCGGCGGCCGACGGAGGCGACCTGTTCTTCCATGGCGAGGCCTCCCCGTCGGCTCGGCGCCTGGCATTTGCATGGGGCGAGCGGCTGGTCGGCGTCGGCCCCGCCCATGCGCCGAACCCGGATGCGCAGGCGGTGCTCAGGTCGGCCGTCCAGTTCCCGATCTCAAAGATGACGATGCGCCTGTGCTTCCACCGAGACGTGCCGAGGGGGAGCGACCCGTCGGCGGCATTCTTCATCACCCTCGATGCCGTGGGACGTCCCGGTTCGTTCGAGCGACCCACGCGCCTCGCGCTTGATTCGGAGATCGACAGCGTGGATCCGCGCCGGACGCCTCGGGCACTCGCCAAGAGGCCCGGGAGCTACGCGCGCATGCTGGAACTCGGCGCGTCGGCCCTCGGGAGCGTCCCCGGCGACTTCCGCGACGGCTTCGAGCTGACGGTCACCGATCCGCCGATGCTCTCCGTACTGGCCATGCAGTGGCGGCTCAGCGCCTCCGCGTGAGCGCCCGGGCGTCCGTCTGCCGCAGACGGCCGCTCCGCATTGGCGACCGCACGCGTGATGGATCCGCCGCGCGCTTTGCGTTTACGTGGGCAGGGCGCCGGCCGTGGGCCGGGCGCGGTCCGTGTCCTTCGTTTGCCGTCCAGGAGTGCCGATCCATGCAGTGCCGTCTCGCCGCCGTGTCCATGCCCCCGGTCCGGATGCTGCGTGCCTCGGCGTGCGCCGCGTGGATCGCCGTCGGCGTCGCGAAGGGAGACACCTGGTACAACCCGAGCACCGCGGGGTTCTCGTCGCTGGCCCTGAACACGCCGACCGCCTTCACGTTCACCGGGACGGGAGGGATGACCATGACGAGGACCTCGGCCCTCGGCAGCGGCGTCTCGCTCGGCACCGACACCATCACGTACGCCGCGACGATCAACAACGGCTACACGAATCCCGACTGGGTCGTGGGAACCCGCACGTACTACGAGGTCAGCTACGCCTCCGGTTCGAGCGCGCCGTACGCCGGATCGACCGTCTCCTACGAGATCCAGTTCACCGGCGGCCTGGCGACCACGTCGAAGCTGGTCTTCGTGGACTTCGACGCCGAGGAGGAGGTGGTCATCAAGGCCTATGACCTCTCCAACAACCTGATCTCCTTCGCGAGCACCTCGGTGCTCCTGTCCGCGGGCCAGGACTCGTCGCCGCGGTTTCAGGACATCGAGTGGGCGTCGTTCGCCGGCACGACCGGCCGGCTCCGCAACATCAACGACGACAGCGAGAGCAACATCGTCGCGTCGATCAGTTCGACGACGTCGATCGCGCGCCTCGTGTACGAGTTCGACATG
>CAYTYU010000243.1:0-2071 GCA_964440815.1 uncultured Chitinophaga sp. | reverse complement strand
GGGTCGGAGGTGCGGCGCCGTCCGCCGCGGCCGCCGCCGCGATCGAGGCCGCGCTGCTTCCGCGCGCGCCCGGCGCCCCCGCGCCGACCATCCCCGCGCCGGGCCGCGTGCCGGACGTCATCACGTGCACCGATCCCAGGGTCATCGTCAGCATCGACGGCGCGCCCGACCTCGCCCAGGTGGCCGACGGCCTCTACGCCGTGCGCAACTGCGGCTCGGAGCTCTTCACCGACGGCTCGGGCGCGTCGTGGTGGCTCCTCGCCTCCGGCCGCTGGTTCACCTCCAAGGACCTCGTGAACGGTCCGTGGACGCCGATGCGCGCATCCGCACTCCCGCCATCCTTCGCCGCGATCGACCCACGCGGCACGTGGGGCGGCGTGCTGGCCGCCGTGCCCGGCACCGCCGCCGCGAAGGACGCCGCGTACCAGCAGCAGGTGCCGCACGTGGCCACCCTCGACCGCGCGAAGGCGCAGGCATCCGTGTCGTTCGTCGGCGGCGCACCGCGCATGCAGCCCGTCGACGGCACGGGCATGACGATCGCCGCCAACGCCACGTGGCCCGTCATCGGGTGCGAGGGTGCGTTCTACCTCTGCCAGGACGCCGCATGGTTCACGGCCCCGGCCGCGACTGGCCCATGGACGCTCTGCGACGCGGTGCCCGAGGCGATCTACGCGCTGCCGCCCGCGAGCCCCACGTACCCCGTGACCTTCGTGCGCGTCTTGAACGCCACCGCCGACGCGGTCACTTTCTCGTACACGGCCGGCTACGCCAACAGCTTCTTCGACGGCGATGTCGTGGTGTTCGGCACGGGCGCTTCGAACCCTGGCCTGCGCTTGCCCGTCCCGGCAGGCGGTGCCGCCGCCCCCGGCGACGACGCGATCTGGGGCGACTACGTGGGTGCGCCGATCACCTTCGGCCTGCCGATGAGCTTCGGCTACGCGGGCTGGACGTGCCAGTCCGCGCCCGGCTGGAGCGAGTACGACCTGCAGGGCGGCCCAGCTTGGTCGGCCGGAGGCTGGTGGGGCCCGGGCCTCGGCTTCGACACCGGGCACGCGCTGGCGATGGGTTTCGGCGGCGCCTGGGGCTGGGGCCACCACCCGTGGGGCACGATCGACGGCGACGGCTGGTGGCAGCGTCACTGGGGTGCCGCCTACCGCCGCGGATGGTCGGGCGCCATGCGCGCCGGCAATCGCGCGGCAACCCCCGGCGTGCCAGCTGCAGCGGCCTCCGCTCCCACCGCCGCCACGCCTGACTCATCCGCCGGCGCCAGCCCCTGGCGCCACGCCGGCGGCGCGGACGATGACGTGGTCGCCGGTCGCGACGGTCGCGTCTACCAGCAGCGCGGCCGCGCCACGTATGCGCGCGGCGCCGATGGCTGGCACGCGACGTCCTCCGACGGCGATGCACCGGCATCCGCCGCCGATGGCCCCGGATTCCGCGAGCAGGACGGCTCCGCCGCGGCCGCCGCGTCGGCACGCCAGGCGTCGATGGACGGCTTCCGCCCCGACCCCAACCACAACTTCGACGGCAGCCCGCGCGGCGCCTTCGCGCGCGGCGAGACCAACTACGCCGACCGCCGCGAGGGCCTCGAGCCCCCGCAGTCCGGCGGCCCGCCCGACGACTACCGCCGCGGCGGCAGCTGGAACGGCGGCGGCTGGGACCGGCGCGAAGCGCCCGCCCCGGCGCAGGCGCAGGGCGGCGCACCGATGGGCCAGGGCGGCTACGGCAACCCCGGCTGGCAGAACGGCGAACGCGGCTACGGCCGCTACAGCGGATACACCGGGGCCCGCGGCATCGTGGGCGGCTACAACGACGGCTGGTCGAAGTTCGGCGGCGACCCCAACTGGTCGCGCTTCTCCGGCGGCGGCGTGACGAGCGGCTACACGGGAGGCATCTACGCGCCCTCCGGCGGCCCGGCCCGCAGCGGCTACTCCGGCGGCGGCATGGGGGTGAACAACTCCATGTTCGGCTGGGGCGGCTGGGGGATGTACGGCGGCGGCTACTACGGCGGCAACTACCGCTACGGCAACTTCGTCGGCGGCATGCCGATGGGCATCATCCGCCGCTGAGC
>CAYTYU010000242.1:0-2079 GCA_964440815.1 uncultured Chitinophaga sp. | reverse complement strand
TCCATGTCCTTGGTGTGGTAGCGCTCGTACATGATGCCGATGCACATGAACATGCCGGCCGTCGAGAGGCCGTGGTTCACCATGTAGAGGATGCCGCCCTCCATGCCCGCCACGTTGAAGGCGAACATGGCAAGCAGCGCCAGGCCCATGTGCGCGATCGAGCTGTAGGCCACCAGGCGCTTGACGTCGTTCTGCACCCAGCACACGAGGCTCATCGCGATGATGCCCACGACGGCGAGCGCCGCGAAGGTGGAGGCGAGCGCCAGGCCGCCCTCGGGCGCCATCGGGAAGGCGAACCGCAGCGCGCCGTACTGGCCGATCTTGATCACGATGCCGGCCAGCACCACGCTGCCCGCGGTCGGCGCCTCGCCGTGCGCGAGCGGCAGCCAGGAGTGCACCGGGACGAACGGCACCTTGACCGCGAACCCGCCCATGATGGCGAGGAAGACCCACCACTGGACGTCGGCCGGGAGCGACTGCCCGTAGGCCGTGAGCTTCGCGATCGAGAAGGTGAGGGGGGTGCCGGTGTCCGCCGCGTGCGCGGCGCCGAGGTAGATGAACCCCACCAGCGAGACCACGCTTCCCACGAAGCTGAACACCCAGAGCCGGATGGACGCGTTGCGCCGGTCCTGGCCGCCCCAGATGGCGACGATCAGGAAGAGCGGCACGAGGGTGAACTCGTAGCCGATGTAGAAGAGGATCAGGTCGCGCGCCAGGAAGGCGAGCATGACCGCCGCCTCCATGAAGAGGAACTGCGCGTAGAAGCCGCCCTGGCGCTGGGTGATGCTCGAGAAGCTGACGAGCATGGAGCACGGCATCAGGAGCGCCGTCAGCAGGATGAGGAGGAGGCCCACCGCGTCGGTGCCGAGCAGGAAGTCGACGCCGAAGGCACTGAAGAGCTTCCAGCCCTCGGCGTTCGGCCAGTACTGCCCGTCGGTCCAGTGCGGGAACTGCACCGCGAAGGCCACCGCGACGGCGAGCGTCGCGAGCGACGCCGCCATGCCGAGGGCCTTGGCCGCGCGCTCGCCGCCCGCGATGCACAGGAGTCCGCCGGCGAGCGGCAGGACGATGAGGAGGACCGCAAGCGTCACGACGCACCTCCGGAAAGCCAGATCCAGACCACCCACGCGACGATCAGCCCGATGCCGCCGGCCATCGTGAGGGCGTAGCCCTGGACGCTGCCGGTGTAGAGGGGCTGGAAGATGCGCCCGAAGAACCCGGGGATGCGCCCGACGGCCGTGACGATCACGCCGTCCATCACGAACCGGTCGACGAAGGCGAGGAGCTGCGCGCCGATCCAGGCGGGCACGCCGATCATGGCCGCGTAGAGCTGGTCGACGTACCAGCCGTGCTCGCTGCCGAGGGCGAGCCACTTGAGGCCCGGGGTGGCAAGCATCGAGGCGCGCAGCCGGTCACCCAGGCCGCGGTTGGCCGCATGCAGCACCCAGGCGAGCCCGATCCCCAGCACCACCACGCCGGTCGCCAGCACGAAGAGCGTGCCGTGCGCGTCGCGGCCGAGGATCTCGGCGTGCTCGGGGCCCGCGGTGGCCCGGTTCCAGGCCGTCGAGTTCATCACGAAGCGCTGGATCCAGTTGTAGCCCGCGGACTTCTCGAGGTAGCTGGGCAGGCCCGCGAGGACCGAGCCGATGGCGATCACCGCCAGGACGAGCGAGATCCGGAAGCCCGGCGCGTGCGGGTGGAACCCGTGGCCGTGGCCGCCGTGCCCGGTGCCGCCGTGGCGGGCGTGCGCGTCATGTGCGTGCGCGCCGTGGTGGCCGTGGTCGTCGTGCCCATGCCCGTGCTGGTCCGGGCCCGGCTCGATGTGGACGGGGCCGAGCGCGAGGCGGAACCACACGCGGAACGCGTAGTAGGCGGTGATGCCGGCGGTGAGGAGGCCGAGCCAGCCCATCCAGCGCACCTGGTCGACGGGGCTGGTGAGCGCCTGGTACAGGATGATGTCCTTCGAGAGGGCCGCCGCGCTGAACGGCGCCGTCGCGAGGTACAGGCAGCCCAGCAGCATGCAGGCCATGGTCAGCCGGAAGCCGGGCACCTTCATCAGGCCGCCGAGCTTGCGGAAGT
>CAYTYU010000241.1:0-2093 GCA_964440815.1 uncultured Chitinophaga sp. | reverse complement strand
CGCCTGCAGGCGCGAGAGCCGCGGGCGCGACAGCACCGACACCACCGCCTCGCGCGCCCGCGCCACCGCCGTCCGCGGGCGCGCGCGGTCGGCCACCGGCACCAGCTCGGCCATGCGGTAGGGGCGGCCCGCGCACGGCTCGATCATGCGCGCGATGCGCGCGCGGCACGCCCCGAGCAGCACGATGTCGTGGCGTCCGTCCGGAAGCGGCACGTGCCGCACGATGCGCCCCACGCACACCGTCGGTCGCAGCGGCGGCGTGCCGCCGTAGTCGTCGCGCCAGTCGTCGCCATGGAACGTCGCCATCGCGATCGGCGCGGCGGAGTCGAGCCCGTCGGCTGCGTCGCCCACTGCGTCGATCACCATGCGCCGGTACCTCGGCTCGAAGACGTGCAGCGGCTGCACCGCGTTCGGCATCAGCGCCGTCGACGCGAGCGGGAAGAGCGCCACCGGATGCGCGAAATCGAAGTCAGGGATGTCTTCCATCGCCACGGGCGATCGTAGGCACGCGTCACGGCGTGCGCGTGCGCAGCTCGATCGCCCCCGTCCCCTCCTCGCGCCGGATGTCGCGCCGCCGCGACACCACCTCGCGCCAGGCATCCAGCACGCCCACGCGCTCGAGCGATGCCACCGACGTCACCGCGCCGAGGTCGCACTCGGCCACCGGCACGCTGCCGTCGGAGAACACCTTCATGCGCCGCCACAGCTCGCGCCGCTGGCTGCGCAGCGGGTTCGAGCAGTCGACCAGCCGGTCCGGCCGGGCCCCCACCTCGTCGCCGAGGAACGCATCCGGCGGCGACTCGAGCACCGCCGTGCCCAGGTGCCCCCACTCCTGCCAGAAGGGCGCCAGGTCGGCGACCGTCGCGCCGCGCCGCTGCATGCGCGGCACCACGAAGGGGAGCCCGAAGAGGTCGCGGTCCATCCCCTCCGGCGCACGGCGCAGGTCAACGAGCCGCCTTGCGTTCCCGAGCGCCTCGTCGTAGCGGTCGAAGCCCATCGTCTGTCGGTAGGTGTGGGCGCACGCGGCGTGCAGCTCGACGCCCACCACGTCGACCCCCGCCGCCACCAGCGCCTCGAGTTCCTCGGCGCCCGCGAGCAGCTCGGTGCGCACGTGCACGGCACGCACGCCGGAATCGCGCGCCATCCGGACGAAGCGCGGCAGGTCCGGGTGGCGCATCGGGTCGCCGAGACCCGCGAAGGTCACCACCACGTCGCGCGCCTCCCCGAGCTGCGACAGGATGCGCTCCATGAGCGCGGGGGTCATCGGCCGCCGCTGCACCGTGCCGTAGCGGTGCGGGCTCGCGAGCCCGTTGGCGAACCGCCCGGTGCACAGCTCGACCACCACGTGCTGGGGCACGTGGGTCGGCAGGGCCGCGTGCTGGCGCTCGAGCGCGGCCACGATCTCGGCCCACCCCGGCCGCGCGCCGCCCTGCTCCGGCAGCATGGGCTCGATGCCGCGGCGCAGGCGCACCTTGGCGCGCGGCGAGTCGAAGATCGCGCGCACCGTGGCGATGCGCGCCGCGAACGGCGCATGCACCACCCAGCGCGGTGCGCCGCGCAGGTCGTAGTTCCACTTGCCGCGCAGCCCGGCCATCGCGCCGACGGTGGCGCCGGTGCCGCGCTCGGCGAGCGAGCGCAGCGCGTCGATCCCCGCGCAGCAGGGCGAGAGCCCGGGCGGCGCGTCCCCGAACACGATGCCGCGCCGGCCGATCGCCTGGAATCGCCCGGCCACGTCCTCGATTCCCGCACCGCCGTCGACCAGGACGAGCGGCCAGTCGCCGCCCACCACCAGCGCCCCGTCCAGCCGCCGCGCCTCGAGCGCCGCGGCGAGCGCGGCCGGCGCCAGCATCTCGTCGAACACGGTGGTGCCGCCGATTCCGCCGCCCCACATCGAGTCGCACCACAGCCGGCTCACCGCGATGGCGTGCGACTCGGGGCCGCGCAGCGGCACCGCCGCCGGCTCCACCTCGACCGGCACGCGCTGCGGGCCCGCGCGCGCCACCATCGCCGACGCGGACGCCGGGTCGTCGGCCAGCACGACGACGCGCTCGACGCTCGGCGCCGACGCCACGCGCGCCACCGTGCGCGCAAGC
>CAYTYU010000240.1:0-2099 GCA_964440815.1 uncultured Chitinophaga sp. | reverse complement strand
CAGCGCGCCGCCGATCGAGCCGGCGCTCACGGCCATGCTGCCGTGGATGAAGCTCCCGGTCAGGTCGGCCTGGTAGCAGGCTGCCGTCGGCAGCGCCATGATCACCCCGGGGGCGAAGGTCCGTGCGGACCCGAACGGGTCGGCGATCGCGAAGACCGTGTCGCCGGTCGACAGGCGGTCGAGCCTGCCGATCCGGGCCGGGACCAGCGACCCGAAGCCCGGCGTCCCGGGTTCGGCCTTGACGCGCAGGATTCCCAGGTTGATGGTCGGCTCGCTCGCGACCAGCTCGGCCTCGAAGCGCTCGCCCTGCGCCGACTCGACCTCGAAGCGCTCGGCGAACACGCCGCCCTCCAGGGTCAGCGGCTTTCGGCAGCAGAGCACGGTGCCGTCGGCGTTGACGAAGATCCCGCTCGAGACGTGCTCGCGGGCGTATCCGGGGAAGGGCGACTCGTCGGCGACCTGCCAGCGACCCTCGTACGCCACGCCCTCGGGCACCTTGATGTAGGCGTTGACGGTCACGATCGACCGCGACACGTCCTCGTGCAGGCGATGGCGGGCCGCGTCCAGCGCCGTGAACAGGGCGACGTCCTCCGTCCGCGTGGCGGTGTCCTGGGGGTGCGCGGCAGCGGCGAGGGCGATCGAGGCCGTGAGCGGGAGGATCATCGACGGGCAGGCTCGTCGCCGACCGTGAACGATCGGCAAAGCGCGGCTTCAGATTGCGTTCGTTCGCGCACGGCGCCCGCCGGCCCGGGTGGGCGTTCCTTACCGTAGCCGCGTGCCTCCGACGATCCACGCCGCCGCGCTGGTGACATTCCTCGCGCTCTCGCCGCCTCCTGCACCGGCGGGCACGGCCGACATCGACCGCGCGTGCCTCTCCGCGCATGCCTCGCGTGCCGAGCGCGCCTACGCCGCGTCGCTCGCGTCGGCGCTCGCCCTGCGGGCGGACGTGCGCGCCTTCTGCGCCGCGCCCACCGATGCGGGGCTCGCGAAGGCGCGCGCGTCGTGGATCGCCGCGCGCGTCGACTACGGCCGCACCGAGGCGCTTCGCTTCGGCGGCGGTCCGATCGACGCCCGTCGGGGCGGACGGGAGACCTGGCTCAACGCGTGGCCCGTCGACGAGGCCTACATCGAGCCGGCGGACCGCTCGCAGGCCCGCGGCATCATCGGAGACCCGGCCACGTACCCATCGCTCGGCCGCGCGATCCTGCGCCTCCTGAACCAGCGCGGCGGCGAGACCAACGTGTGCACCGGATGGCACGCGATCGAGTTCATGCTGTGGGGCGAGGACCGCTCGGACGATGGCCCCGGCAACCGGCCGGTGGCCGACTTCCTCGACGACTCGGGCCCGCGCGCCACCCGGCGCCGCGAGTACCTCCTGGAGGTCACCGAGCTCCTCTGCGAGGACCTCGACACGGTCGCCCGCGCGTGGCGCGCAGGCGGAGGGGAGTTCCGTGAGCGGTTCCTGGGCGATCCGGGTGCGATGCGCGCCGTCCTCACGGGGCCCGCGCTGCTTGCCGGCTTCGAGATGTCGGGCGAGCGGATGGCCGTCGCGCTGGAGACGCGCGACCAGGAGGAGGAGCACAGCTGCTTCAGCGACACGACGCACCTGGACTTCCGCGCGAACATCGAGGGGATCCGCGACGTGCTCTCGGGCAGCGACGGCGCCATCGCCGCGATCCGAGCGCACGATCCTGCCGCGGCCGCCCGGGTCGATGAGGCCCTTGCACGCGCCCTGCGTGCCGTGAACGCGATGCCCGCTCCGTTCGACCGCGCCGTTCGGTCGCCGGACGGATCGGCGGAACGCGCGCGGATCACCGAGGCGATGGAGTCGCTCGAGTCGCTTTCGGACGCGATCGGCGCGGGCGCGCGCGCGATGGGAGTGTCGCTTCCCTCGGAGCCGCAGGGATGACCGCGGGCCGCCGGGCGACGTCCGCCGCGGCGCTCGCGGTCGGCGCGATGATCGCGGCCGGGGCGGCCTCCGATGCCCGGGGCCGGCTCGGCGGCCCCGCCACCGTCGACGTGGACGGCACGAACGCGTTCTCGTTGCCGGTGCCCGGCCTGTCGCGCGAGGAGCGACGCGCGTTCAGCGTGGGCAACGC
>CAYTYU010000239.1:0-2173 GCA_964440815.1 uncultured Chitinophaga sp. | reverse complement strand
AGCCCGTTCCGGCCGATGGGCGACCAGCCCGAGGCGATCGAGCAGCTGGCGGCGGGGCTCGCGCGCGGCGAGCGGCACCAGACGCTCCTCGGGGCGACCGGCACGGGCAAGACGTTCACCATCGCGAACGTCATCGAGCGCACGCAGAAGCCGACGCTCCTCATCAGCCACAACAAGACGCTCGCGGCGCAGCTCTACGAGGAGATGAAGGCGCTCTTCCCGGACAACGCCGTCTGCTACTTCGTCAGCTACTACGACTACTACCAGCCCGAGGCGTACATCCCGCAGCGGGACATCTACATCGAGAAGGACGCAAGCCGCAACCAAGACCTCGACCGGCTGCGGCTCCTGGCGACCAGCTCGCTGCTCTCGCGCCCCGACACCATCGTCGTCTCGAGCGTGAGCTGCCTCTACGGCCTCGGCTCGCCGGACGAGTTTCGCAACCGCATGATCGTCGTCGACCGCGGCACCACGCTCAAGCGCCGCGACTTCCTCCTCGGCCTCGCCGCCATGCAGTACGTGCGCAAGGAGATCGAGCCCGGCCGCGGCAACTTCCGCGTGCGCGGCGACTCGATCGAGGTCTTCCCCGCGAGCGAGCAGCACGCGATCCGCATCGGGCTCTTCGGCGACGAGGTGGAGGCGATCGAGCTCTTCGACCCGACCAGCGGCGAGGTGCTCTCCGAGGAGGCCCGCGCGTGGATCTTCCCGGCCGTCCACTACATGATGCCCGAGGACCAGATGAAGCGCGCGGTGGAGGAGATCCGCGCCGAGCTCGACGAACGCGTGCTCGAGCTTCGTTCCGAGGGCAAGTTGCTCGAGGCGCAGCGGCTCCTGGGGCGCACCAAGTACGACCTGGAGATGATCCAGGAGACCGGCTACTGCAGCGGCATCGAGAACTACAGCCGCTTCTTCGACGGCCGCCCGCGCGGCGCGCGCGCCTGGACGCTCATGGACTACTTCCGCCGCGTGCCCGGCCGTGCGCCGGACGACTGGCTGGTGGTGATCGACGAGAGCCACGTCACCCTGCCCCAGGTGCGCGGCATGTACTTCGGCGACCGCGCGCGCAAGGAGACCCTCGTCGCGCACGGCTTCCGCCTGCCGAGCGCCCTCGACAACCGGCCGCTGCGCTCCGAGGAGTTCGAGGAGATCCTGCCCGCGGCGATCTACGTGAGCGCGACGCCGGCGCCCTACGAGCTCGAGAAGTGCCACGGCGTGGTGGCCGAGCAGGTGATCCGCCCCACCGGCCTCGTCGACCCGGCGATCACGGTGCTGCCCGCGCGCGGCCAGGTGCCCGACCTCCTGGAGCGCGCCAAGGAGCGCGCCGCGCGCAACGAGCGCGTGCTGGTCACCGCGCTCACCAAGCGGCTCTGCGAGGACCTCACCAACTACCTGCACAAGCACGGCGTGCGCGTGCGCTACCTGCACTCGGAGATCGAGACGCTGGACCGCCTGCAGATCCTGAAGGAACTGCGCGAGGGCGCCTTCGACGTCCTGGTGGGCGTCAACCTGCTGCGCGAGGGGCTGGACCTCCCCGAGGTGAGCCTGGTCTGCATCCTGGACGCCGACACGCAGGGCTTCCTGCGCAGCCGCTCGAGCCTGATCCAGACCATGGGCCGCGCCGCGCGCAACGCCAACGGCGAGGTGGTGATGTACGCCGACGAGGTCACGCCCGAGATGCAGGCGGCGATCGACGAGGTCGACCGCCGCCGCGCCAAGCAGCTTGCCTTCAACCGCGAGCACGGCATCACGCCGGAGACCATCGTGAAGGCGATCCGCTCCGGCATCGAGCTCGAGATCCGCGCCAACCGCACGGAACGCGAGGCCACCGGCACGAAGGAGCCCAAGCGCTTCGCGAAGGCCGAGGCCATGCGCGAGCTCGAGGAGGAGATGCTCGCGGCGGCCGGCGCCCTGGAGTTCGAGAAGGCCGCGCGCCTGCGCGACCAGCTGCGCCGCGTCGAGGCGCTGCCCGAGGTGGACGGCATGGCCGAGGAACCCGTCGAGGAAGCGAAGCCGCGGCCGAAGGCTGGCATGCCCGGCACGCGCGCGGGGCGCGGGAAGAAGGGGAAGCGGTAGGGGGGCGCTGCGTGCTGGCCGCGCGGGGGTGGCCGCAGTCGCTCAGACATGCACGGCCCCCAGAGGGGCCGTGAACTCGCTTGGTGCGGCCACCCCCGCA
>CAYTYU010000238.1:0-2179 GCA_964440815.1 uncultured Chitinophaga sp. | reverse complement strand
CGGCACGCCGCGCAGCCGCGGCGACTCGCGGTCGTCGCGCTCGCCGACGCCCGCGGCAAGCGCGGCATCGAACCGGTCGGCGGTGCGCCCGCGCGACGCGCGGTCGGCGCGCGCATCGGCCACCATCCACGGGTCCCACCACGCGCCGGGCCGTCGCGCGGCCAGCACGCTGGTCAGCCCGTGCAGCGACGCCGACGACACCTCCGGATCCTCGAACCAGCCGCGGAATGCGGCAGCGATCGCCTTGCGGCGTGCCGGCGATGCCGTCCATCCGAGGGAATCGAGCAGCGTCCCCGCGGCATCCGCCGGCGTCCCGGGCCGTTCGAGCGGCGCCGCACGGCGAAGGAGCACCTCGATCAGCGCCAGGATGCGCGCGTCGCGCTCGGCGCCACCCACGCGGCCGTCGCCGGACGTGGCCGCCTCGATCGCCACGATCCACGCATCCACCATGTCGGCGGCCGCGCCCGGTGCGGCGGCCAGGATCGCATCGGCGACGGTCGGCAGGCGCGTCGCGAGGGACGCGAGCGCCGCGGGCGCGAACGACGCAGCGCACGTTCCCATCGGCTGGCCGCCGAAGGACGCGAGCATGCCGGCGGCACCGGCGGAACGCCACATCCCCGCAGGATCGGCGGCCGGCAACGCACGCATCGCCTCCAGCCCCTCGCGCACCGGCGCCCGCTCGGCTGCAAGCGCCTGATCGAGCCGGCAGAGGTCGGACAGCAGGTCGTCGCGACGGCGCGTCTCCATGAGCGGCCATGCCGAGGCGAGCGAGTCGCACGCGCGCCCGAGCAGGTCGCGGTCCGCGTCGGCGGCCGCACCGCCGGCGGCCACGCGTGCCGATGCCTCGGCGAGCGCGGATTCGAGCGAGGCGACCGTCTCGAGCGCAGTCTGTGCCCACGCGGGCGAAGGATCCGGCCGAAGCACCGGCGGACGCGCGTACACAGCTGGGACCGGGGGGACGTCGCGCGCGTTCGGAACCGTCGGCGCCCGGCGCGAGGCGGCCGGAAGGTCCGGGGTGATGCCGGGCTCGCCGCGCGCATCAGGCGGTTCGCGCGCTGGTTCGGCAATGGCCGCCCCGTCAGTGCCGTCCATCGTCGCCGTCGCCACCACCATCGGCGACGCCGCGCGATCCACCGCATACCAGACGAGCCAGACGCTTGCGGCACACGCGGCCACGAGCGTCGCCAGGCCGGCGACGACCCCGATGCCGCGCGAACCCGCGCGCGGATGCTGCACCGGGACGTTGCCGTCGGCGGCAGCGGCCGCCGCCCCCGGACGCACCGGTCCGGCGCCCGCCGATCCTGCATCCATGGCCCCCGAAGCGCCGGCCGCCGCGCCCGCCGCCACCCGCAGCGCGCTCGCCACCACCGCCTCGAGCGGCACCCGTCGCGACTCAGCGAATGCCGCCAGGCGGGCGCGCGCCTGAGCGTTCCACCCGCCGCTCGTGCGCAGGATCGCAAGCACCTGCTGGTCGAGCATCCGCGTGCGGTCCTCGGGAGGCCAGGCGCTCACGTGCCGCCGCCCTTCCCCGGCTTCGGCAGGCGCACATCGAGCGCGCGCAGCCGGTCGGCCACCGGCCCGTCGCCGAAGCCCGAGGCGAGCTGGCGCACCTGCTCGAGCATCGCGCGCGCGCGCGCCGGATCGGACGCCGCGAGCGCCTCGACCTGCATCGCCTTCGCCTCGAACCACGCATCGCTCCCCGTGCGTTCGCGCGAAAGCACGTCGCGCAGCAGGGTCGCCTCGCCCGCGCGGTCGCCGGTCGCCCCGCGCAGGTCTGCCTCGGCCAGCATGACCGTCACCGAACCCCCCGGCGCGGCGCGCACCTGCAAGGCCGCCTCCAGCGCGCCCGCGCGGTCGAACCCGCCCCCGCCCGCACGCGCCAGCCCGGCTTCCGCGTGCAGCCACGCACACGTCTCGGACGCCCCGGGCTGCGGCTGGCCCTTCACCACGGCACGCGCCACCTCGGCACGGAGCGCATCGGTCGCCTCGGGGCTGCGCACGACCGCCGCCAGCAGCGAGGCCGACGCCACGCGCCCCCACGGACCGGCAGGGTCAAGCGATGCCGCCTCGCGGCGCGCGTCGTCGAGCCGGCCCTCGAGCGCCGCCACCTGCGCGCGCCGTGCGGACATCTCGTCGACAAGTGCCGGTGCCGGTCGCTCGACACGCGCGGCCAGGAGCA
>CAYTYU010000237.1:0-2181 GCA_964440815.1 uncultured Chitinophaga sp. | reverse complement strand
GCCAGCGGATGGCGGAATCCGCCGCGGACTACATGCGCGGGATCGACGTGGTGAAGGCGGCGTCCGTCAGCGGATGAACCGCACGCGGCCGAAGTCGGGAATGAAGTCCGCGCCGCCCGGGCTCATCGAGATCGGCGCCGGAAAGTAGACGCACCAGGCCTTGCCGACGATGAGCGATTCGGGCACCACGCCGGGCTGGGCGTCGCCCACGGTGCGCAGCGTGATGGCGTGCGGCCGGCCCCACTGGCGGGCATCGCGGCTGGCGGCGGAGTTGTCGCCGAGCATCAGGTAGTCGGAGGCACCGAGCTGCGCGGGGTGTTCCCAGTCGCAGGCGAAGCCGGGGCCATAGAGGTACGGGCCGTTGACGTCGTACTGGTTGTTGGCGTCGTGCAGCACCGGGCGGTAGTAGAGGTCGAGGTAGACGCGCACGCGGTGCAGGACGAAGGGTGCGGCCGACGAGAAGGACCACTCGAGGCGAGGCGGCGTGGGGGCGCGCGTCTCGGTCGGGCGCTTGACGTAGGCCTCCACGTTGCGGCCGACCAGGCTGGCGGCCAGGCGGTCGTCGAGCGTGGCGAACTCGTAGTCGAGCGTGCCGAGCAGGCGGCCGTCGACGAACATCCAGAGGCGCTGGTCGACGTGCCAGAATTCGAGCGCGATCAGGCCGTCACCGCGGGGCGTGAAGGCGAAGGACGCCTCGGTCGGGGCATCGCCGCCCTCCGGCATGCGGCGGAGGGTGGCCGTGCCACCGCCGCCCGCCGCGGCACGGACGTCGAACTCGAAGGTGCTGCCGCGCGTCGTGAGCCGGAAGGTGGTGGCGAAGTTCGCCATGTCCGCGCACTCGATGGCCGTGCAGAGCCGCAGGTCGTTGACCGCGAAGCACATGTCGTGGCGGACGGCCGGGTCGGCGAATCCACGCGGCGAGCGTCGCACGGCCTCGTAGGCCATTCGAAGCGCGTTGTAGGAGTTCCAGTCGTCGATCGCCCAGGACTGGACGTCCCAGGACAGCGCGGCGTCGCCCGAGCCGTCGTAGCGCCAGCGACGGTTCGGGGACATCGACCACTTGGCGCGGTCGCCGCGCTCGATGCGCCACGGGCCGCCGTCCCAGCGGGCGCGCATGGCCGATTCCATGTCGGCCACGGGCACCACGGGCTGGTAGTCGGAGTCATGCACGCGCTGCCAGACGGCACGCTGCACGTGCTCGGGCTTGCGCTGGATCTTCAGGTCGCAGGCGGCGGACCCGAGCGGGCCGGTGAACACGTCGCCGTCGAAGAGGAGGAGCGTCTCGTTCGGCAGCCCCACCATCCGCTTGATGAAGTTCTCCGAGGCGCCGACGGGCGCGGTGGGGCTCTTGAAGACCGCAACGTCCCAGCGCTTGGGGCGGGCGAACGCATAGAGCGGCTTCAGGACCAGCACCCGGTCGCCCGCGCGGTCCTGCGCGGCCAGCTGCTGCGGAGGCACCTCCGCGATCCGGTCGCGGGTCGAGATCATCGGGTCAACCACCGGCAGCGGGCGGCCCTCGCCCGTCATCGCCATGCCGATCGCGGGCGAGATGTCGGTCGGGTACTCGAACGCCGTGAGCGGGCTGAAGAGCCGGGCGTGCGCGCCCATCAGCGTCGGACCCATCGAGCCGGTGGGGATCACGTAGCCCTCGCAGACGAAGGCTCGGAACGCCATCGCCAGCGTGAACGAGAGCGTCAGCATCATCAGCGTGCCGATGACGTCGCTCTCGGGCTTCTCGGTCTTCGCTGTCTTCTCCACGGGCATCGCGTCAGATCGTATCGGCCGCGGGTGGCGCGGAGCCCGAATCGACGGGCGTCAGGTCCTCGACAGGGACCGCCATGTCCTGGCCGTTGTGGTCGAGCCGCACCAGCACCAGCTGCACCAGGATCTTGCCGTCGATCACGGTGCCGGGTCCGTCCGGCGTGTTGACGCGCGACTTGTTCTTCGGCAGGCGCTTGCGCAGCTCCTCGTAGGTCTGGTCCTCGTAGCGCAGGCAGCACATGAGGCGCCCGCAGCGCCCGCTGATCTTCAGCGGGTCGAGCGACGCCTTCTGCGTCTTGGCGCTCTTCATGCTGACCGGCTTGAGCACCTTCAGGAAGTTCTTGCAGCAGCAGTGCTGCCCGCATTTCTCGTAGTCGGCGGTGAGGCGTGCCTCGTCGCGCATGCCGATCTGGTGCATCT
>CAYTYU010000236.1:0-2196 GCA_964440815.1 uncultured Chitinophaga sp. | reverse complement strand
GCGCCTTTCGTGCCGTTTCGGATCCATCTCGTGGACCAGCGGACGTTCGACGTGCCGCACCGGGAGTTCGCGTGGATGGTGCCGTCCGGCCGGACGGTCTACGTGGCGTCCCCGGACCATGAGGGTGCCGAGACGATCGACGTCGCGCTGATCGTCTCGCTGTCGCCGATCGACGGCTCGGCCACCCGCGCGGCATAGGCGCGGGGAGCGATGTCACGCACCCTTCGGGCCCTTCCACACCGCGGCGTCGTAGCACGCCCACAGGTGGCCAAGCCAGCCGCCGAGGCCGAAGGTGATGATCCAGAGGACCCCGGTGAGCACGAACATGACCAGGCCGCGCAGTGCGCGCCCTTGCACCAGTTGCCCGAGGCCTGGGATGAGGAAGCTCGCGATCGCCGCGAGCACGTTGCCGCCGGAACCTTGTCCTGCCATGTTCGAAAAATAGCGGGGCAGAGTTGCACAGATCTGTGCACAACATAAACTGCATGCATGGCGCACAAGACGATCTCGTTGGACATCGAGGCTTATGAGACATTGCGGTCTCTCCGACTGACCGCGACGGAGTCGTTCTCCCATGTCGTGAAGCGGATCGGGCGCCAGCATGCGGGCGAGCGTGGGTCGGGAGCCCAGTTGGTCGAACGGTTGTTTGCGTCCGGCGCGGAGCGTTGGCTGCCCTCCGAAGCCGAACTCGATCGCCTCGACGAGATCCAGCGACATCCGCGACCGCGCCGAGACCGTCGGGCGGGCGCATGATCGTCGACACCACGTTCCTCATCGACCTGGAGCGCGAGATCCGTCGCAGGACCCCTGGTCCGGCTGCCGCGTTCCTCCGCGAGCGCGCCGGCGCAGGCATCGCGGTCAGCATGGTGGCGGCGGCCGAACTGGGCGAGGGATACGAAGATGCCGGCCGCGTGTCGGTCGAGCGATTCCTCGGCAACTTCGAGCTGCTCCCGATCGACGCGGACACGGCCTGGGCATGGAGCCGCCTCAGCAGGCAGTGCCGGGCCGAGGGCCGTCCGATCGGCGACAACGACCTGTGGATCGCGGCGGCTGCGGCCCGCCACGCGCGGCCCCTCGTCACGCGCAACGTGCGTGACTTCGATCGCCTTCCCGGCGTGGTGGTCGTCGGATACTGACGTGGTCGATGCGGGACGGCCGCGCCGAGACGGACTACTTCGAGAGCCTGGCCTTCACCGTCTCCGCCCCGCGCGAGCGGTACTCGCGCACCAGGCCCTCGACGAAGGCGTCGAAGCCGATCTCGCCGAGGTTTGCCTCGATGCCGAAGGCGCGCACGCTGACCTTGCGGCCCTCGGCGTCGCGGGGTCCGACGACCGCGAGGTAGGGGACCTTCATGTCGCTTGCGTCCTTGATCTTGCCCTGGATGCGGTCGTTCGACTCGTCGATCGAGGCGCGCAGGCCGGCGGCCTTGAGCGCGGCGTGCAGCTCGCGCGCGTAGCCGGCGCTCTTCTCGCTGATCGGAAGGACGCGCACCTGCTCGGGGGCGAGCCACAGCGGGAACGCGCCCGCGAAGTGCTCGATCAGGCAGCCCACGAACCGCTCCATGCTGCCGAACGGCGCACGGTGGATCATGACCGGCCGGTGCTGCTGGTTGTCGGCGCCGACGTAGCTGAGGTCGAAGCGCTCGGGCAGGTTGTAGTCGACCTGCACGGTGCCGAGCTGCCAGCTGCGGCCGATCACGTCCTTCACCACGAAGTCGATCTTGGGGCCGTAGAAGGCCGCCTCGCCGGGCTCCTCGCTGAAGGGGACGCCGAGCGTGCGCGCGGCCGTGCGGCAGGCCTCCTCGGCCTTGTCCCAGTTGCGCGGGTCGCCGACGTACTTGGCGCTGTCCGGGTCCCGCAGGCCGACGCGGACGCGGTACTCGTTCATGCCGAGCGTGCCGAAGATGAGCTTCACCAGGCTCAGGCAGCCCAGCAGCTCGTCGGCCACCTGGTCCTCGCGGCAGAAGAGGTGGGCGTCGTCCTGCGTGAAGCCGCGTACGCGCGTCATGCCCCCGATCTCGCCCGATTGCTCCCAGCGGTAGACGGTGCCGAACTCCGAGAGGCGCACCGGCATGTCGCGGTAGCTGTGCGGCGCGCTCGCATAGATGCGGATGTGGTGCGGGCAGTTCATCGGCTTCAGCAGGTAGCCGTCGATCTCGCCCTTCTCGAGGCGGTTGGCCAGCTCGCCGCAGGTGCA
>CAYTYU010000235.1:0-2206 GCA_964440815.1 uncultured Chitinophaga sp. | reverse complement strand
CGCTGCGCGCGGCGCTCGACGACGCGGCCGCGCGCGCCGACGGCGCCGCGGTCGACCCGCGCACGCTGGCGCTCGAGCTCGAACTCGCCGGCCCGCGCGTGCCGCTCATCGGCCGCACGTTCCAGGAAGTGGGCGCGGCGGTCGAGCCGGGCGAGTGCGGGCTGCAGATGACCGACGGCACGAAGACCGCGTCGCAGCCGGCATCGCACCTGCTCGCGCGCCGCATGGCGTCGCCCACCTCGCGCGCGATCCTCGCGATGGTCACGGAACTCGGGCTGCCGGCGCGCGACCTGCCCGACCTGCAGGCGCTCGGCGGCGCGACGGCGGTGTACGGCGCGTGGGGCATCCGCCTCGCGCAGCCCTCCCCCGATGCCGCGCCGATGGTGCTTGCGCGTCTCCTGCCGCCCGCGGCGATGGAGCCGCTCTCGCGACCGGCGGCGTCGGCACTTGCCTCGCGGATCGTGGCGCGGCTCGAGCGCGAGCTTGCCCCGCCGCCCGATGCCGCGTCGCTTCCCGAGGGCGCGGCCGACACGTTCCGCCGGACCGGGCTGCGCGGCACGTACCTGGTGCCGGCCGACCTCAACGAGCCGGTGGTGGCGCCCGCCGCCGACCAGGCGTTCGTCGCGTGGGCGCTTGCGCAGGTGGCGGGGACGCCCGGCTTCGACGGCGCGCTGCGCGCCCGCGCCGCGACATCGGCGCGACGCGTGCTCTCGGCACTTGCGGAGGTCGACCCTGCCGAATCGCCCGCGGTCGACGACGTCAACGCCACGGCGCTCGCGGTGCTGGCACTCGATGCGCTGCGCGAGGCGCCCGGGCCGGCACCGGGCGACCCGGTGCCGGCGTCGTTCATCGTCGCGCTCGACGGTGCCCTGGCGCGACTGTCGGCACCCACTTCGCTCGCATCGCTTCGCGCCCCGGAACGCGCGCACGTGCTGGCGGCGCTCGCGACGCGGATCGCGGCCGGGTCCACCATCGCTGATCGCGCGGCAACCGCGTCCGCGATCGACGCGCTGTGGGCCGACACGCGCCCCGCGCAGATGGTGGCGATCGCGCCGTGGCTCATCATGGCCGACCGGTCGCTCGGCCGCGAGACACCGCCCGTCGCGGCGCGCGATGCGGTCGATGCGGCACGCACCGTGGTGCTCGGCACCCAGGCACGCGCCGATCCATCGCGGCCGCCGTCGCTCGCGGACGAAGCGGGAGCGTTCCCGGTGACCGGATCGGCAGCAGGTCGGATCTCCAGCCAGTCGTGCCGCGTCCAGGCCTTCGTCGCGATGCTCGCGGGCGATCCGGCGCGCCCGGCGCGCGGCGAGCGCGATGCCGAACTCGCCGCCCTCGGTTGGGGCAACCGGTTCATCGCGCAGCTCTGCGTCGGTGCGGCGCAGGCCGCCTTCGCGCCTCGGCCGGACCTCGCCGACGGCGGGATCCTGGCCTCGACCGCCGATGCCTCGATGCCCCCGGCGGCGCAGGGACTCGCGCTCTGGGCCCTGGCGGCCTCGGAGCGGGCCCTGGAACGCCTGGACGCCCTCGATTCAGCCTCCGGCACGCGCTGAAACCGGGCCGGATCCCGGATCGGAGGCCGCCTCGGATTCGTACACTTTCCCGCAGGTTCGACGCCGCGCCCCCGATCGAGGAGCACGCATGACCATCCGCCCGCTGCAGTTCGCCGCCACCTGCACCTTGGTCGCTGCCGGCCTCGCCGCCGCGGCCGAGGCCCAGAGCCTCTCGGAGCGGATCAACGCCGTCACCGAGCAGCGCGCGGCGCAGCAGAATCTCTCGAAGTCCGGGTTGCTGCGCGCCCTCATCTCGACCGGCGTGAGCGTCCGCTTCTCGGAGACGCCCGCCAAGGAGGCGTTCGCGTACCTGAAGCAGCTCACGGGGGTCGACCTGACCGTGCGCTGGTCGAGCGATCCCGGCGCAAGCGATGGCTTCGACCCCGAGGCGCCGATCACGCTCGAGGTCAACAACGGCCAGGCGCTGGTGGTGCTCGAGCGCATGATCGAGCAGGCGAGCACCGAACCCTCCACGTGGCAGCTGCGCGATGGCTACGTCGAGGTCGGGCCGAAGTCCCGCCTGAGCGTGCGCAACGCGCAGGAGACGCGCATCTACCCGATCCGTGACCTGCTCTTCGAGGCCCCGAACTTCGACAACGCCCCCGACTTCAACCTGAACCAGGCCATGCAGTCCGGCGGCATGGGCGGCGGTG
>CAYTYU010000234.1:0-2233 GCA_964440815.1 uncultured Chitinophaga sp. | reverse complement strand
CTCCCACCAGCACCTCAAGCTGGCGCGTCTGCCAATTCCGCCACCTGGGCGTGGCTGCCGCGCAGGGGTGCCCTGCCGGCGAGGGGCAAGAGTATAGCAGGGCGCCCGGCGGTCCTGCCGCGTCAGGTCCACGCGCCGAGCAGCACGCCCATGTCGACGCCGTCCACCACGCCGTCGTCGTTGAAGTCGGCCGTGCCGGGAGAGCCCCACTGTCCGAGCAGGATGCCCAGGTCGACGCCGTCCACCGCGCCGTCGCCGTTGAGGTCCGCGGGGTTGGGCGGCGTGCACTCGAGGGTGACCCCCCAGACGCGCACGTCGTCGACGCCTGCCTCGATGACCGAGCCCGACCCGAGGTCGCGTGCCCGGAAGCGCAGGCGCAGCTGGGAGGTGGGGGTGGCGAAGTCTGCCACGCGGAAGCTGCGCAGCACCCACGCGCGGGCGTTCTCGGTCACGTCCTCGACGAGCACCCAGGTGGTGCCTCCGTCGACGGACAGCTCCACCGGCATGGTGTCGGCGTTGGGGCTGCTGCCGGCCTCGTTGGAATACCAGCGCCAGTAGCTGAAGCGCACGTCGTTGAGGCCCGTGACGTCGTAGTTCGGCGAGACGAGCGTGGTCTGCCCGCCGTCGACGTCGGCGCTGCCGACCGCGGCGCCGACTGCGCCCTGCCCGGTCACCCAGCAGTTGACGCCGGGCGTCGGAGTGCGGTCATCCTCGGGCTGCGCAGGCGCGCCGTTGCCCGTGGTGCCGTTGGGGTTCACCCGGACCCACAGGCCGGCGGTCGCGTTGTCGCCGGTGATGCCCACGGTCCAGCCGGCGTTCGAGGCCTCGAAGTCCGTGGATGCCACCTGCACCTCGTTCGCCGCCCACGCGTAGTACGCGGTGTGCACGCCGGCGGTCGGGGCGCCCGAGGGGCTGGCCACGCCGGTGCCGCCCAAACCCTGCGCGAAGAGGTAGTAGTCGACCCGCGATCCGCACGTGCCCGAGGGCAGCGTGCCCTCGAACGTGTTGGCCGCGACCTGCACCGGCGTGGTGACGACGAAGGATCCGCCGGGCTGGGCACGGATGAGCATCCGCACGCTGCCGGGGTTCAGCGTCTCCGCCACCGCCGAGACCGTGAACCGCACCGGGGTGCCGCCCGACGGCGTCGCCGCGGTGGGGAGTGCCTGCGGGAAGTCGAAGCGCAGCGCGGTCACGGCCGGCCCGGGCATCCCGTGCAGGGTGAAGGCGTTGTTGATGAGCGCGTAGTTCGGGGTGCCGTCGGCGAGGTTCCCGTTGTCGTCGTCGAGCGTCAGGAAGTGCGTGGTGATCGCCGGCGTGATGGTGGTGACCGCGCCGTGGAGCAGCGCCGAGTTGACGGCCAGGTCCTCGACCATCTGCCGGTACGTCGCGGGGAAGGCGATGCGGAAGTTGTTGCGCAGGTCCCACACGCATCCCGAGAGCAGCTGCCCGCAGGAGTGGATGGCGCTTCCGCAGGACGAGCAGCCGCTGGCCTGGTACTGGCAGTTGTTGCTCGCGTTGCGGATGCCGCCGGCGCAGGTCTGGAAGCCGACGCCCAGGGCGCTTTCGTCGGTCACGAGGACGCCCATGACGTCTCCGAAGCCCTCGCCGTACGCGCCCTGGCCGCTGCCCGCGCGGTTCACGACGTGGTGGCCGTACTCATGGTGCACCACCGTGGAGAAGGCAGTGTTGTTGCAGCCGCCGCCCGAGGGGTAGAAGTTGATCGAGGCGCCGTCGTAGAAGGCGTTGCAGGTGCCCGACACCCGCACGTTGATCTGGAAGGACTGCTGGTTCGGGATCGTCGGGAAGCCCGGGCTCGCGCGCACCACCAGGTCCCGAACGATGTTCGAGTGGAGGTACGCGTTGACCTGGGCGCGCAGGCCCTGGTCGAGGTTGTCGGGGCTGTGCACGAAGTCGACGGGCCCGCCGGACGTGGTGGCGGTGAGCTCGCTCACCGGCCCGAGCACGTCGCTCATGGCGAACCAGCGCCCATCGGTGCGCGAAGCGACCGACACCGGGCCGGTCACGCCGGGGACGGTGACGGCGCCGTTGGCGTCGGTGAAGTAGTTGGTGCCGCCCACGGTGACCCGCGCGTACGGCAGCGGGGTGGCTGCCTCGGGGTCGCACTCCGCGGCGCGGTTGCCCTGCGTGGCCTGGCCGCGCACGGTGACCGGGACGTCCGCGTGGCGGATCATGCTCTCCTGGTGCAGGATGGCGCCCGTCTCGGCGTCGACGA
>CAYTYU010000233.1:0-2249 GCA_964440815.1 uncultured Chitinophaga sp. | reverse complement strand
TTCGCGCAGGCCGTGCGACTTCGCGAGATCGGAGGCGACGAGGAGCATGCGGTGCGGCGCGCGGGGGCGTGGAACTGCGCGATCATAGGAGCGCGCGATCAGGCGACGGGGACGAATGCGGCGAGCGCGCGCTCGTACAGCACCCGGTCGTGTTCGAGGCACGGCGCGATGCGCGGGATGAACTCGGCGAGCTCGTCGCCGTCCGGTCGCAGAACCTGGTCATGCCGCATGGATCCCGAGACTGCGGTGCCGAATCGCGCGTCGAACAGGGCGCATGACTCCCCGAACCGCTCCGTCAGGCCGACGAAGTCAAGCGACCCGAGACGTTGCGTCGCGCGCTCCAGCATCGGGCCATCCGCCGGCCCGACCTCGTGCGGGTCGCAGACGCCATCGGCACCCAGCATCCGCGTCTGGAAGTCGGCGATGTTGAGGGCGACGAATTCACGATCCGCAAGCAGCGTGGCGGCCGGGACCTTCATGCCCCTGCTGAAGTGGCCGAGCATCGAGAGCGACCGCTGGACCGGCTCGCGCAGGAACGTGGCGGTGCGGTAGGGGACCGGGAGCATGTCGGCCATGGCCGCGGTCACGTGGCCCGTCAGCACGTTGTGCGGCGGAAGCCGGTCGAAGTTCCGGAGCATCTCGCTCCCGTGCGGATACCTCGCCCCGGGAAGCAGCCTCAGGTGCGGGCTGCCCGGGTAGACCCGCTGTGCGCCGAACTCTCGCTCCAGCATCCGCCGCATCGAGGTGCCGGCGGTCTTCGCGATGTGGACGAACAGGATCCGGTGGGGACGCCGCAACTCGGTTGTCCGATGCCAGAGCCGATCGGCCGTCCGGGCGATCAATCGCCTCAGCGTGGGCAACGGGCCTTGGACCGTCATGCGGACCTTGCGTCCAGCCAGCCCCGCGAGGCCAGCCACGATCGGATGGACCTGCCCACGGCGTCGGGCGCGTGGTGCGCGGCCATCCATGCGCGCCCGGCAAGCCCCCTCGCGGCCGCCGCATCGCGGTCGCGATCGATGGCCACCAGCGTCTCCGCGGCGTGCTCGACCGACGGATCCGCCCATCGCTGGGACTCCCAGCCCGGGTACTCGCCTCGGCGGACGTCCACCAGGCGACGGTCCACGGGGTATCCCGTGACGGGCGTGACGAAGTCGGCGGTGCCGCCGTAGTCCGTCGCGACCACGGCCTTCCCGTGGGCCAGGGCCTCGGCGGCACCGAATCCGAACCCCTCGGAGCGGTGGAGGGAGACGAACACGTCGCATGCCCGGACGAGTTCCTCGACCTCGCCCCACAGCAACGTGGCGTCCACGACGCGGATGCGGCGGTCCTCGGCCACCTGCGAGGCAAGCCACGCACGGTCCTCGGCGCCGGCCATCCCCCGGACCTTCACGGTGAGCGCCGCGGGATGCCCGGAAGGGAACGCGCGACGGAACGCCGTGACGGCGGCGCGGACGTTCTTGCGCGCCGGGAAGGAGTCGAAATCGAGGTAAGTGAGCACCGAAAGCGGCTCGCCGGCCGGCCGAATCGGTACGAGCCTCGAGCCCGGCGGGATGGCGACGGGCTGCCGGATCAGTGGTGCCTCGACTCCGATGGAGCGGAGGGCCTCCGCAACGATGGTCGACGGCGCCCATGCCGCGTCCTGCGCCCGGAGAGCACGCCGGAACGCGCGCGGGATATCCGACAGTTCCCAGAACGGGTAGACGATGCGGAACTGCCCGTTTCGTCCCGGCCACCGGCGCACGCCGGCCTTGTCCAGCCCGGTGACCGTCACGCCCACGCGGCGACGGACGTCGGAGCCGAGCCTGGCGTCGAAGCCATGCTCGTTCGCGCGGCCGGGGAGCGGGAGGTCACGCAGCGTGAGCGGGATCGCGGCCGACTCAATCGCCGTGGCTAGGAGCCGTGCCGCCTGGCCGATGCCGATCTCGGCGCGGATGAACCCCGTGAGCTCGACGCCGTCGGCACGGTCGGTGCCGGCGCGGCGCGGCCACGGGATCACGCGGCGGATCGGCGCAAGCCAGCCTTCGGAACGTCGATGCAGGACGGGATCGGTCGCCGGGCGGGCGTCCTCGGACGCGGGCGGCGACGCCGGCACGCATGGGGCTGCGGGCGCCGGCGAGGCCGCGGTCGCGGTGGCGGCGGCGATCCGCTCCCGCTCCGCGACCCGGCAGGCCTCGTCCGCCTTCACCAGGGCGCCCAGCGTCGCCTCGAGCAGCAGATCGGTCTCCAGAAGCAGCCTGCGGCAGTCCTCC
>CAYTYU010000232.1:1055-2277 GCA_964440815.1 uncultured Chitinophaga sp. | reverse complement strand
CCTACCCGTCGCCAACTGGCTGTTCAGCTCTGCACCGCTCGGCGTGGATTCGTGGATTCGGGTGATCTTGGTGGGCGCGGGCTTGCTAGTCGCGGTCGAGGCCGAGAAGGCGGTCCGAAGGATCTTCGCGGACGGCGCGGGGTCTGCGTCGAATATCTGAGCGCAGGGATTACATGGATCCCCATTCGTTTCCGAACCCAGTATCAGCAAACACTCAAGCGCAATGGTCGTTAGCGACCGATCCAACGGCCCTCGCTCCTGCGATGTGCCCGGGTGGGATGTGCCAAGGAGTTGAGCGAGTGTTGCCACGTTGTGCTCGCCGCTAATCAGCAGTCGAAGCTCATTGCCACCATCGACATCCACGGCGGGTTCGGGACCTCGAGCTGGAAGCCGACGAACTCCTCGATGGGCGCGCCCAGGCGTTCCGCGGCGCGCGACAGGAGCTCGGCGTGGATCGCCGAGTGCTTGCGGAGCGCGGCAGGAAGCGATGGGCGCTCGACGGAGACGGCGCCTGCCTCGAGCGGCAGTCGCTCCATGCCGTGCTCGGCCAGCACGCGTCGGTTGAGGTTCGGCGAACTCACGAGGGCCGCCGACGGATCCGTGGCCGGCCTCACCGAGCGGTGGAACCACACCTCGGTCACGGTGCGCTCGGTGGGCGTCGTCATCAGGAAGAGGAGCCGCCATCTCGTGCGCGCCTCCTTCAGGGTGGTGGCACGCTCCAGGTGCTCCACGAACGCCAGGTCGAGCGGGTCGGTGTTCGCCGGCCCGCGGTCGAGGAGCTCGACCATCAGGGTCTCGCCGTCACGGTGCATGCGCAGGCACGATGCGTCGGCTGTCGGCGAGGAGAGTTCGCGCACGAGCGGCGGGATGCCCGAGGTGCGGTGCTTCATGGTGGCCACGCCGCTCGACGGGTTCGCCTCGTCGTGCGACTCGAGCGTGTAGTAGATGGGCCATGCCGCGCCTGGTCGGGTACGTCGGATGCCGTGGATGCTGGTGGCCGTCGCCATCCCGACCGCGCCGTCGGCGCGCGCCGGTCCGATGAGGAACGACGAGAGGTACGTCTTCACGCTGACCCCGTGCAGCACGGCGTTGGCGCGGGTGGCGTTCGCGCGTGCCTTCAGCATGGCAGCGCGCTGCGCCGCGGTGTCCATTGCTCCCGCAGCCGCCGCCCGCAGGGCCGGGAGGGCCGTGGCGCCGGCGGCAAGCTCGTGGTCCATCGCGC
>CAYTYU010000232.1:0-1045 GCA_964440815.1 uncultured Chitinophaga sp. | reverse complement strand
ACGGGTCGCCTCGCGCAGCGCCTTCAACGGCTTGTCGGGGCAGTCGGCCTCGTGAAGCGCCTTGAGAACAAGCGCCCAGCCCCGGGCCTTCGGCAGCGCGCGCATCACCGCCGCGTGGTCCGCGGTGCGCGCGATCGCGTAGACCTGCCAGCCGAGGTGACGCCGAAGCCCGAGCGCCCGGCCGCACGCGCGCGCGCCGTCGACCGAGGGAAGCACCCGCTCCAGCGCGTCCCGAAGCGCGCGGTGAAGCTCGAGCGCGGCGGCGGTGATGCGCGCGTTGGTTGCTTCGAACGTCGGGGGCCTCGAGGGTGCCATGGGGGGTGCGCAAGGGTAGGTGCCCCCGGCGCGGAAGGAGGTCGCCCCGATCCTCAATGCGAGGCGATCCCGCGGAGAGGAGCGGCGCGCCCGGATCGGCGGAGGCGTGCGCCTGTCCAAGAACCGGTGTCCGTGGCGGACACTCGGTGGTGGACGGGATGATCTTTCCGGAGGATGGTTTGCGCTTTCTCGGGCGGGCGCGTCCCTTCGCGTCCCCTCGATCCACCCTTTCCCCGATTCAGGAGTTCCGGAATGATCCTTCCCGAGCGTGGTTTGCGTCTTCTCCGGTGGACGCGTCCCTTCGCGTCCCCTCGATCCACCCTTTCCCCATCCAGGAGTTCCAGAATGTCACTCGCTCGACTGCCCTCGCTGTTTGCCGTCGCGTCGCTCGCAACCATCGCTGCCCCCGTGGTGGCCGACATCGGGGTGACCACCACGGTCCTCCGTTTCGCGACTGCCGACGGGCTGACCGACAACTATGTGCGGGGCAGCGTCAGCTTCAGAGCGGGGGCCACGTTGCTCTCCGCCACTCGTCCGAACGGCCAGACGAACTGGCCGCAGCAGTTTGGCTCGTGGCAGGTCACGACGCCGCAGGGCCCCGGCTTCCTGACCGGTGCACAGATCGATTCGTGGATGGATTCAAACGCCCGCGGCACGTTCTCGTGCACGTGGCGCATTGATGGCGGCACGTTCCCCGGGACGTATCAGTCCTCCATGGACACCACCCCGT
>CAYTYU010000231.1:410-2291 GCA_964440815.1 uncultured Chitinophaga sp. | reverse complement strand
CGCCGAGCGCCTGAACCAGCTCCGGGAAGGCGCCGCCGACCGCAAGCGGTGAGGCGTCCGATGGCCGTTCATTTCTCGTAGCCGGGGATGTCGATCGTCATGCCGCTGTGAGCGTCGAAGACCTTGCCGCTGCCCTCGGAGCGGTAGCGACGTGGTTCCTCGGCGGACTTGTTGGCGGCGAGGCGCTCCTCGAGTGCCGGGAGGCGGAGAAGGCCAGGGGCGCCGATCCGCCGCGCATGCAGCTCCAGGCTCTCGGCGTATCCGGGGGGCGCGTCCTCGCCGCCCGGGGCGAAGAACCGTGCGAGGTTGGCGACGAGCCGGGCGATGTCGGTCTCCGGCGTCTTCGCGCCGTCGCCCTGCGCGTCGGACGCGGCAATCGACCGATTGGCATGCTGGGTGGCCCCCGCGCGGTCGCCGCTCGCGAGCCCCGCCACCGCGGCCAGCAGTTCGACGCCCGCTTGGCGCCGGTCCGCCGCTGCTCTTCGGCCAGGGCGCGCGAGGCATCTGCCTCCGCCCTCAACCGCTCGCGATCGTACGACGCGGAGATGCCGTCCCGAAGCACCGAGATCATCCACTCCCACGAACGCGACTCGATCCCCGGCCCGGCGGCGAGCGCGGGTCGGTCGCCGGCGGACAGGTCGGCGTTCGCGCCGTGCTGCGGCGTCGACTGGAGCAGCCATGCCGCCGAACCAACGGCGATCAACGCGGCGGCGATCAGCACGGGGGCATGGCGACGGTGCATCCAGCCGCGCAAGTCCGTTCTGCCGGGCCGCAGCCACGCCTCGAGTTCGCGATACCTCAGCAGGTCGAACGATGCCGGTTCGGGCGCTCCCGCCGCCGATGTAGGTCCGCCGAGCCCGAAGTCGACGAGCACCGCCCGTTCGTCGGGCGTGATGAGCACGTTCGCCGGCGACAGGTCTCCATGCGCCACGCCGTCCCGGTGGCAGGCCTCCACCGCGTCCCTGATCGAGCCCAGAATCCGGTCGAGCTGCCGTGCGGACGGCCGTGGGCAGGCCGCGCGCCACACGTGAAGCGGCATGCCGTCGATCAGTTCGTGCACCAGGAAGATCGCCGAGTCAGCCTCGCACAGGATGCGGGCATGCTCGGGCGAAAGCACTCCTGCATCGAGCACCCTCGCCACCGACTCGGACTTCACCCGGCGCGCGAGCGCCGCCTCGGCAAGCAGCCCGTCCAGGTCGCGGCCGATCGAAGGGATCGCCTTGAGCGCCACGCGCGCATCGGCACCGCGCGCGCCCATGGAGCGGTCGACGGCTTCGTAGGTCCGGCCCCCGGCCCCGGATCCCAGCCGCTCGACGATCTGGTACCGGCCATGCCCGTCGGCCGCCGAGGCGCCGACGCATGCGCCGATCGATTCCCCCGCGGACGCCGGTTCGTCGAGCGTGACGGCGGCCAGGCAGGCATCGATGACGTCGGTCCAGCGGGCGTGCCGAGCCTTCCAGCGCCGGGCAAGCTCCGCGGCGTGCCGCCCCGCAAGCGCCAGTGCCCGTTCCACGACCCGCTCGGCCATGTCCCGCTGTAGGACCGGATCGATGCGGTCGCGGTATCGTTCGATCGTTGGGAGTTCTCCCCGGTCTCGAATGAGTTCCTCGATGTCGAGATCCAGCTCAGCCGTCCCGCGCAGCGAAGGCGGCACGTGCGCGGATGCGTCCGTCGGGACGCGTTGCGAGCGGGATCTCGCCACGGGACGAAGCCTACTGACTGCATCCGAGGCGCGTTCCCGACCCTTCGCGGGACCGGCCTCCGTCGAGGACGATGTCGAGCAGCAGCTCTTCCGGTTGCTCGTCTCGGCGGCGCCGGTCTTGAAGGCGCGCATCCGTCGCCGCCGCCCACAAGTACTCGAGAGCACGACAGCCAAGGGAA
>CAYTYU010000231.1:0-400 GCA_964440815.1 uncultured Chitinophaga sp. | reverse complement strand
CTCGGCCAGCCGACGGATGACCGCGCGTGGTGCACGAGCGAGGCGTTCTCCTCGGTGCTGCGCCGGGTGCTGCTTGCAGGGCGCGCCGGGACCCTGCGTGCGCTCGGGGATTTCCAGGCCAACTCGCCGGCGCCGGCGGCGGGAGGCCGGCTCTGGGCGTTCCTCGAGTCGGTGATCGGATCCGTCGTCGGCGACCTCGGCCGTCGGGCAAGGCGGGATGGTCGGCTGCGGAGGATCGCGGTCGAGGCGGTGCGCTCGCGCCCGGACGACGACGGCTACGCGGCCCGCGGAACCGCCGAGCGGAACCTGCTCAACGCCTTGGCGACCCTCGAGCCGCTCGAGCACTCGATCATGCTGCTGCGGCTGCGCGGGGTTCCATGGACGGGGGTGGCTCGGGCCC
>CAYTYU010000230.1:0-2300 GCA_964440815.1 uncultured Chitinophaga sp. | reverse complement strand
GTCCGTTGCCTCCTGCGGCGCGGCGAGCGACATGCGGCCCGCGCCGGCGGCCAGCGCCAGCATCGCGACCGCCGCCGCCGCGCGCCTCAACGCGCGGCCCCCGCGCCGGGGCGCCCGGGCATCCGCTCGAAGCCGACGTTCCGGAAGCCGGCGGCGGTCGCCGCATCGAGCGCCGACACGGCCACCTCCCACGGCGCGTCGTCCGCGGGCGCGATCACGATCGGGAACGACGCCTCGAACATCCCCGTCGGGTGCGCCGTGCCCCGGCACTCGGCGGCAAGCGCGGCGCGCAGGTCGGGGAGCGCCAGTCGCCGGTTCAGCGGCGTGCCGGCGTCGATCGACCCGTCCGCGCGCACCGCAAGCCGCAGCGCCTCGTCGCGCAGGACGAACGGATCCACGGGCGGCGCGGGCGGCGGGGCAGGGGCCGCGCCGGGCGCAGCGTCCGCGATC
Source organism: uncultured Chitinophaga sp. (assembly GCA_964440815.1). Taxonomy (GTDB): domain Bacteria; phylum Planctomycetota; class Phycisphaerae; order Phycisphaerales; family SM1A02; genus UBA966. Next base: position 1,850 of record CAYTYU010000230.1, on the reverse strand, counting down.
GCCTCGCGCCGCGCGAGGTCCATCGCGATCACGCGTTCCTCGTTCGCCCACCGGGTGGTGGACAGGAAGAACACCAGAAGCAGGAACGTGACGTCGATCATCGGCGTCATCGAGCCGCGCAGCACCGTGCCGACCACGCTCCGCCGGCGCCTGCGGTCAGCCACCGGACGCTCCCTCGGGCATCACCATCAGGCGCACGCGCGCGCGGTCACGGTCGATGCCGCTCTCGGCAAGCGCGTCTGAGACGGCATCCATCGCCGGCCGCACCCACGCGTAGGCGGTGGCGCGGTCGGCGCGCACGTTCACCTCGATGCCGGGCTCGCCCCTCATCGCCTGCGCCAGCGCGGCCACCAGCTCGCGCAGCCCGTCGGTGCCCGCGGCGAACTCGCGCCGCCCCAGGCGATACGCCGCCGCGCCGCCGTCCCGGCCCGGCACCACGTTCACCACCACGCGCTTGGCGTCTCCCGGCCGCCCGGTGGACTGCAGGCCCGCCCGGGGAAGCGAGAGGTCCACGTGCTCGGCACCCGTCACCTGGCTGACGAGGACGAAGAACACGATCAGCAGGAACGCCAGGTCGATGAGCGGCGTCATGTTCGCCTCGATCGACCGCGGCCCGCGGCGATGGATGCGGCTTGCGCGCATCAGCCGCCCTGCCCGCGGAACCGCGCGAGCGACTGCTCCACCTGCCGCGCGGCCTCGGCACCGGCCGCGTCGATCCGGTTGCGGACGATGGCGAACGCGCTCAGCGCCGGGATCGCGATGAGCAGCCCCCAGAACGTGGTGACGAGCGCCGTGCCGATCCCTCCCGCGAGCGCCACCGGGTCGGCCGCGCCGCCCATGCGCGCGATCGTGAAGAACGCGACGATCATGCCGTAGACCGTGCCGAAGAGGCCGATCATCGGCGCCACCTGGCCGAAGACGTTCAGGATCTCGATGCGCCGCAGGCGCTGCACGACCACCTCGTCGGCGGTGGCCTCCGCGGCGCGCACCATCGCGTCGTGGCCGGCTGGCGCGGCCGCGAGCGCCGCGTGCAGCATGCGGCCGAAGTCGCCGCCGCGCGTGCGGCTCGCCTCGGCGGCCTCGGCGACGCGGCCCTCCGCGACGGCGCGCCGGAGCGCGTCGGCCTCGGCGCGCGGCAGCATGTCGTCGGGGCGGTTGCCGGCGAAGGCGATCCAGATGAGGGCGACGCTCGCGACGCTCATCGCGATGAGCAGCCAGATCATCGCGCTGCCGATCCAGTCGATGCGCGCGGTGCCGTCCGGGAGCCGTTCCATCGACACGAAGAACGCGGTGGCGAAGCTGCCGTCGGCGGCCGCGGCGGCCGCGGGCACCAGCGCGAGCGCGGCGGCGAGGGATGCGAGTCGGGATCGGCGCGGGAATGGGGCGTCGGGGGTCATGGCCTGCCTGTGGTGGCTGCCGGCACGGCACGCGGCGGCGCCGCGACCATGCCGAGGGAACGTCGGTCGATGAAAAGGTAGCCCGTCGGACCGCCTTGGCGCTCGCCGAGGGTGCGCAGCGCACCGTCGGCGGAGGCGTCGGCAAGCTCGATGCAGAGGAGCCGCGCGGCGCGCGAGCCGTCGGTGCGCGCCGGGTTCAGCCGGTCCGCGACTGCAAGCAGCCCATCGGTCGGCGCACGCGCGGCGATCCGGCGGGTCGCGGGCGTGCCGCGCGCCACGATGCAGACCGCGTCCGGCTCCATCGCCTGCCAGACGCGGTCGAGCGCCGCGCCCAGGTCGGCCGTGCCGCCGGGCGCGGCGCGTTCGGTGAACCAGCGCAGCGCCGCCAGCACGTTGGCCTGCGTGGCGGCCGCCGGCGTGTTCGGCGCGAGTTCCACCGCGCCGCCGCGCGCC
>CAYTYU010000229.1:0-2313 GCA_964440815.1 uncultured Chitinophaga sp. | reverse complement strand
GGTCGCCGGCACGGCCGCGGCGCTGGTGCTGGCGGCGCTGGCGGCGCTCTGGGGCAGCGCCGCGCTCGAGGCGGAGGCGGCGCGGGGCCGCGCCGATGCCGCGTCGACGAGTTCGGAGCAGTCGCTGCAGGTGGCGCGCGCGATGATCGCGGAGCTGGTGGCCGAGGAAGCCGCCGCGGAGAGCGCGGAGGCGTCGGCCGAGACCCTGCGCCGCGTGGAGGCCCTGGTGGACCGGATGGCGGTGGACGATCCCCTCACGGCCGGACGCCTGGCCGCGTCGGTGGCGCAGGCCCAGGTCGCGGCATGGGACCGGCTCGGGGCGCACCGGCTGCTGATGCGGTCGCTGCGACGCGTGCTCGAGGTGGACCCGCATGGCCGGTCGACGGCGTACCGGGAACTCCTCGTGCCGTGCTACCGGGTGCTCTTTCGCCTCGAGCGCGACGTGGCCCGCGTGATCGGCCCGGACATCTTCGGGCCGGCGGCGGCCGACGGCCGGATGGCCACGCGCGAGCACCAGTCGCTCGCGCGCATCGGCCTGACGGAGTTCGCGCCGTGGCCATCCACCGTGCATGTCGACGATGCCGACGTGCGCCTCGGGATCGCCGCGATCTACGCGTCGATGGTGCCGGACCCGGAGGCCGCTGCCATCGAGCTGGCGCTCCACCGCGTGGGTGTCCTGAGCCTGAAGCCCGGCCATCCCGGCGCCATCGAGGAGATGCGGGCGGCGGTCCGCTTCGTCGCGGCGCGCCTGTCCGCGGAGGACTCCGATCGCGTCACGGCCGAGCACCACCTGCGCATGGTCGAGATGCTCGAAGGGTTCGCGGGCCCGGACCAGGTGCATGCGCAGCAGCTGGTCTTCGAGCGCATCCGCCACGTGCGCGGGCGCGGGTCTGCCGGCACGTCGCGTGCCGCGTTCAACCTGGCGTGCGCGTGCATGGCATCGGGGGAACCGTCGAACGGCTTCGCCGCCTTCGCGCCGTTCCTCGACGACGAGATCGCGCGCACGGAGCCCGGCGACCCGTGGCGGCGGTGGTTCCTCTCGTACTTCGCGCGCATCGCGTGGTCGGCGTGCGAGGACGACGCGGCGCTCGCGATCGCACTGCAGCTGGTCGCCGAGGATGTCGCGCTCGGTGTTGCGCCCGACGGCCTCGTCGCGCAGGCGGCGCGCGTCCTGGCTGCGGCATGGGGCGAGCGCGCCGACGAAGCGGCCGCCGCCGAGGTCGAGCGCACCTTCGGCGTGTCGCGCGACCCTGGCGGCGCCGAGCGCCCGTTCCGGCTCCGTGACTAGGGCTTCGCCGGCACCATCCGCTCGGTGCGGTAGGTGGCCTCGAGCGCCCGGGCACCCTCCTCGTCGCCCCAGAGCGCCAGCGCGCCTGCGGCGGCGCTCGCGGCCCGGTCGGACACTCCGTCGAGGTGGGGCTTCCCGTAGACGAGGCGGTCGTCGATCAGGACCTGCATCCCCGCGGCGTAGGCGGTGTCGTAGTCGCACGCCTCGAACGCGACGGGCGCGAAGTAGGCGAGGTACCAGCGGCGCAGGCCGTCGGCGTGCACCTGGCGCGACATCTCGGGCCAGAGGAAGCGGGCGAACGCGTCGTAGGAGCCCTCGATGTCGCCGAGGTTCGCGGCGTTCATGCTCAGGTTCCAGTAGGCGTTGACGGTGAGCGGCGACCGCGTCCCGAGCGCATGCTCGCACCGGGCGGCAAGCAGCATGAATTCCTGCACCACCTGCACGGTGCTCCCGTTGGCGATGGCGTCGGTGAGCGCGTGCCGGAGTTCGGCGCTCAGGCGTCGCTCGTCGCCCTCCGGAAGGCCCGCCTGGACGATGGCGATGGCGGCGTCGGATTCGGCCATGGCCCACGGATGCCCCTCGCACCGTCGCAGCACCGCCACCCGGTGGAGGGCGAGCTCGAGCCGCGCCTGCCCCGGGTCCTTGATGAACGACGCGTAGACCGAGGCCACGCGCAGGCGATCCTCCATCTCCTGCACGATGCCGTTGACCGGCCACGGGATGGTGGAGTCGAGCGTGTGCCGGAGCATGTCCTGCGTCTCGGGGTTCGCAAGTGCCGGCGTCCCGGCCACGTCGGCGAACACCAGCGGGCCGAGGCTGCCGGCGCCCACGCGGTCCCCGCGGAGCATCAGCCGGTACCAGGGCCGCGCGAGTTCGCGGAAGGCGTCGGTCTCGCCTGCCGGGTCCAGGGTCACCACGCGGCGGATCGACCGGTCGACGAGGTCGAACGCCGCACGCCGGTCCCACTGGTCGGCGTAGCCATCGGCGACCACCGCGGCCAGGCGCGCGGCGACCATCGGGTCGTC
>CAYTYU010000228.1:0-2340 GCA_964440815.1 uncultured Chitinophaga sp. | reverse complement strand
CGGGCGGCACGGCCGCGGCGGGCGGCGGCGGCGCGGCCGGCGCGGCCTCGGGCGGGAGCTCCACGGGGCGGTTCATCCCGCCGTCGCTGCCCGGAGCCTCGGCCGGTTCCGCCGCAGGCGCGTCCTGCGCGCCCGCGATGCCGTGCATCGGCAGCGATGCCAGGATCGCCGCGAGGGCGCAGGTGGAACGGGAGAGGCGTCGGGTCGGCACGTGGGTCTCCAGGCTCGGGGTCATCGTCCGCGCGGGTGCCGGATGCGGGCAGTGCCTCGCGTCCGCGTCGGCGGAGTCTGAGGAATCTATCGGCCACGCCCGAGGCCAAGCGCCGGATTCGGGGCCCGACAAGGGAAACGGCGTGGGCACCGCAGCATTGCCGGATCCGGGGTGATGCTCGTCCGGACCGCGCGCGGACGTCTGCCCCCGACGCAGGTCCGATACCTGCCATGGGCGGGTTGGTCCGCCCGTCAGCCTTCGAGTTCGGCCAGGCGGTCCGTCATCCATGTCTCCTCGGCCTCGAGCCGCTGCCGGAGCGCGGAATCGAGATCGGGTCGCGCCTTCGCCGCCGACACCGCGGCGAGCGCGGTGCGAAGCTGCGCCACGTCCATCCGGCTCACCTGCGCCCGGTTCACGGGCATCGGGATCGGCGCGGCCTCGTCTGCATTCGCCGGTCGTGTCTCTGCGTCGGGTACGGCGGCGGGGGCAGGGGTCGGCGGCGGGGCCGCGGCTCCGTCGCCCGACGGCGGGTCGGGCGGCACGTCCTCGGCGCGCCGCACGCTCAGGCCGCTCGGAAGCGTCGCGCTCCCCAGCGGCCGGAAGATCGACTGGTTCGGGGGCTGGCCGATCTGGACGTCGTACTCCTTGCCCTTGTGCAGGACCCGCAGCTTCCAGGGCGTGACCACCTCGAGCACGGTGAGGCCGTCCGTCTCCTTGCCGACGGTCGCGGTCCGGCCGCCCTCGAGATAGACGGTGGACCCGAGCATGCCGATCGCCTTCGGGCCCGGGTACTCCGGCGGCGGCGGCGGTGGTGGCGGCGGCGGCGGCGGCGGTGGTGGCGGCGGCGGCGGCGGGACCTTGCGCTTCCAGTCCGAGGGCGGGAAGAAGAGCGACCGTCCCTCGAAGCGTCGTTCGTTCGTCGAGCGCTGCTCGTCGTGGCGCGCCAGCAGCGGCTTGATCGTGTCGACGTCCGCCGCGGTTGCGCTCGGCATGAACGCGCTGACCAGGACCGGCACGGCATGCACGGCCACCGCCGCGACCGCGAGCGCGGCGCATGCGAGCCCGGCCACGAGCACCGGCGACCAGCGGACGCCGCTCGGCAGCGTGAGGCGCAGGTTCACCGGTCCCTCCGGCTTCGTCCGGCGACCACCCATGCCTCGATGGTGGCTTGCACGTTCATCTTGCGCGACTGGTCGTTGCGCTGGATGCGCAGCGCGCTGATGGCCTCGATCGCCGGGTGCGACTCCAGGTCGGCGATGATCTGCGGCAGCTCGTCCGCCGTGGTGTCGAAGCGCACCTCGGCCTGGATGCGCTCGATCGCGGGTGCGAGGATCGCGGCGTCCGGGTCCTTGACGCGGGGTCCCACGCGCACCTCGTAGCTGTAGCCGGCCACCTTGCGCGCCTTGGCCACGTCCTCGATCGCCTGCGCGAGCTCCTCCCGCCCTCGGGCGGCGTCCGCGGGCGGCTCCACCGGCCCGAAGGTCGCCACGGCACGTGCCAGGTCGACCGACGCGGGTGCCCGGCGCGCCGCGGCGCGCCGCAGCGCGACCTCGATCTGCATGCTCTCGGCCTGCCACGCGCGCGACCAGCTCCAGACGTACTCGTCGACGAGCAGGTAGCCGGCGAGCGCGAGCACCGCGACCACGAGCCAGCGCTGGCGCGAAGGCAGCGCGTCGAACCGCGCGCGCAGCTCGCCGCCCTGCGCACGCAGCGACCGCGCGCGGGGCTTCGCGGTGCCTGGCTCGGGGATTGCGGTGGGCAGGTCGGTCATCGGCGGTTCACGGCTTCTTGCAGCGCTCGAGCAGCAGGTTGAACTCCTCGCGCAGGCGTTGCTGCACGTCCTCCTCGATGTCGGCGCGCTGCCTGGCCTTCGCAACCTTGGCGAGCGCGTCCTGTGCCTCCTGCTTGGTCATCTTCTCGATCTCGTTGGCGGTCAGCGGCGGCGGCAGCGGATCGGGCTCGTTCGCCGCGCCCGGGTTGCCTCGGGTCGCGAGGCCGCTCGGACGCGCGGAGCCGGCCGACGCGCGTGCGGCACGCCCGGAGGGCGCCGCGTCGTCGGTGGCGGAGGTCGTGGCCGCAGGCGGAGGCGGAGGCGCTATGGCCACGGCAGACGACAGAGACATCGAGGC
>CAYTYU010000227.1:0-2352 GCA_964440815.1 uncultured Chitinophaga sp. | reverse complement strand
GACAGTGGGGTGCGGAGTATCTGGTCGCCTCGAAGCGGATCGGCGAGAACCTGGATGTGACGGCAGGTATCGGTTGGGGGCGGTTGGCTGAACGCGCGGTGGCGAGCAACCCGCTGATCCAGCTCGACCCCGCCTTCGCAGTTCGGGACACCGATTTCGGCTTGGGCGGAACCTTCTCTTTCAAGTCGTTCTTTCGTGGTCCCGACATCGGCGCGTTCGGCGGCATCCGCTACCGCATCCCGCAGTGGCGGGGTGATCTGCTCGCCCGGTACAACCGCGGCGACCCTCGCCGCGTAAGCGTCCGAACGGTTTCGGAGCGGCCCGTGTACCGCTCGAGCCGGCGACGGAGTTCGAGCGCGGGGTCGAGTGGTGGCCGCGTATGGTGCAGGACGCCGAGGCCTCGGGCGTCTTGGTACGCGAGGTGAAGGAATCCCCGCAGGGTTCGTTGCAGGTCCGTTACGTCAATCAGACCTTCCAGGAGGAGGCCGATGCCGTGCGTCGGATCCTGACGCTGACGGAGTTGTATGTGCCGACGCGCGTGACCGAAGTGCTCGCGACCGGTGAGGCCATGGGTCTTCCGACCCATACGGTGCGCTACCGACGCCCGAATCTGGAGTCTTCGGCGCTGCTGCAGCAGCCGGGACGGATCGAGTTGCTGCCACCACAGACGATCGAAGCGCCGGATCATGTGCGCGATTTCCGTTATCCGAATGGTGCGCTGAGCGTCGGACTTCAGGCGCGGGCCTATCTGATGGATCCGAGTTTCCCGTTGCTCTACCAGATCTCTGCGGTGGTCGATGGTGCGATGGATCTCGGTGGCGGTTGGGGTGTGAACGGTCGTTGGGTGCAGAACATCAAGAGCCAGTTCGACCGGATCGAGCGCGACGGTGATTCGCAGTTGCCGCCGGTGCGCAGCGACCTCAAGAAATACCTGCAGCAAGGCAAGAGCGGCATCGACAGTCTGGCGCTCGTCAAGCGCGGAAAACTACGGGATGATCTCTATTACCAGATGTACGGCGGCATCCTCGAGGAGATGTATTCGGGCGTGGGTGGTGAGATCCTCTGGCGACCTTTCGACAAGCCGTTCGCGATCGGCGCGAACCTCAACGGCGTGGTGCAGCGCGAGTACGACAAGGGTTTCGGGCTGCGCGACTACAAGACCGTCACGGGTCATGTGAGCCTTTATTGGGCGACCCCGTGGTACAACTTTGATGTGGCGGTGCATGCGGGGCGCTACCTCGCCCGCGACATCGGCGCGACCTTCGAGATCCAGAAACGTTTCTCGAACGGTTGGTCGGTGGGCGCGTTCGCGACGCTCACCGACGTGCCCTTCGAGGTCTTCGGCGAGGGCAGTTTCGACAAGGGTTTGGTCTTCCGCATCCCTTTCGCCCTGTATTCCACCAAGAACACCCGCGGTGCCTATCGCACCATCATCCGATCCATCAACCGCGACGGCGGCCGGATGCTCGACAACTGGCCGGGCGCGCTGTGGGAGAACATGCGCGGCACGATGGCGGACCAACTTCGTCGTAACGAACACCGGATGCCGCCCGAATGATCCGATACAGCGCTCCTCGGCATGGGCTCATCATGTTGGCCATCGGCTCGCTCTTGGGCGGCTGTGCGGCGGTGAACTCCAATCAGGTGGGTACCGTGCAGCGCCTCTTGCCGGAGCGCGATCCGCTCTTGGCGCAGGCGGCGCCGTTCGCCTGGGAGCTGCGGTTCGCGGGCGCCGCGTACACCGTCTATCCCGCGACGCCGGGCGGTGGCCAGATCATCTTCGGCGCGCCGGACGGTCTGCGCGCCTATTGGGACGGTCGGGTGTTGTACCGGATCGAAGGCCTGCCGGGTGCGGTGGGGTTGCTGCAATCGGGCTTGGAGGGCGGCGAACGGTGGTTCGCGCGGGACGGTGGTCCCACGGTGCGCCTTGCCTGTACGGCGCCACGGGACTGGCGGTTGTCCGCGTCCCAGCAGGGCTGGCGCGTGGAGTGCAGCGGCGTGATCGACGGCCGCAGGATGGCGGCGACTCAGGTGGCGGAGTTCGATGGATTGGGGCAACTGCGCCGCATCGAGGCGACCGTCATCCCCGGCCTCGCGCCGCTGGTGCTCGAGAAACGATTCCCCTAAAGCCGGTCTGAAAAAGAAAACGCCCGGGGACTTTCGTCACCCGGGCGTTCTGTTGTCGACGTTGCCGACTGTTCGTCAGGTACCCGACGTGGTCGTCGTGGTCGTCGTGGTCGTCGTCGGAATAGTCGTGGTGGTCGTGGTCGTCGTCGGAATAGTCGTGGTGGTCGGCGGGGGCGGCGGGGGCGGCGGGGGCGGGGGCGGCGGGGGCGGCGGCGGAGCCGGCGC
>CAYTYU010000226.1:0-2371 GCA_964440815.1 uncultured Chitinophaga sp. | reverse complement strand
GGCCGCGGGGTGACGATCAAGGAGATCGTCGAGGACAAGGATGGCAACATCTGGTTCGGAACGACTCATGGAGGCATCAGTCGGTTTGACGGCATCGCCTTCACGAACTTCACCGAGCTGGGCATCGTCGAGGGCAAGGAGATCTGGTGCATGCATGAGGGTCGATCCGGAGACATCTGGATCTCCGGCAAGCGCTCCCCGATGTACCGATACGACGGTCAAGCATTCGCCATGGTGCGGGAACAGGACGAAGTCACGACGCTCGCATTCGTCATTCTCGAAGACAGCGGCGGACGAGTGTGGCTGGGCGGAACCAACGGCCTGTTTCGACGCGACGGCGAGTCCTTCGTGAACGTCACGAAGGACGGTCCGTGGCGGTAGTCCCGTCCGCGCCACCAGCGGCTGGCTCAAGGCGTTCCGGTTCAGGCCACCCGTCGCACGGCGTGGGGGGTCACCTCAAGCTCAATTCCGGCCAAGGCGAGCATCTCGACGAGGGCGTCGCTCGAGAACTTGTCGACCTTGGCCCGCATGAGGTCGCTGATCCGCGGCTGGCTCACGCCCAGCAGCCGTGCGGCCGCCGCCTGCGTGAGCTTGCGCGTGCGGACGATGCGAATCAGTTCCGCCATGAGCCGTGCCCGCAGCTGCAGGCTGGCCGATTCGAGGGGCGAAAAACCGAGGTCGGCGAAGACGTTGCCGTTCGCCTTGGTGGTGCGATGGGTGCGGGTGCGGGGGCGCTTGGAAGTCGGGGTGGCGCGGGGCATGAGGGTTCCTTCACTCGGCGATGGACCGTCGGATGGCGGTCATCTGTGCGTATCGGCGCTGCGCCAGGTCGAGATCGGACTTGGCGGTCTTCTGGGATTTCTTGGCGAAGGCGTGCAGCACGTAGACGGCCTCCGCAAACTTCGCCACATACAGGACGCGGAACTCGCCCGGACGGTGGACTCGGATCTCCATGACTCCTGGGCCGATGCCACGCATCGGCTTCCAGTCGGTCGGGAGGTCGCCGCCCTGGACCAGCGTGAGCTCGACGCCAATGTCGCGCCGCGCCTCCTCCGGCATCCCGCGGATGTCGTCGAGCGACGAGCCGAGCCAGTGGATCGGGCGGAGCATGCGGGAAGTATATCGCAAACGATATACAAGTCAAGAACGAGCGAGTGTCCGTACTCGGCGTCGAAGGCGGACGGGTCAGGGAAGCCCCGTTGGTGCCCGGAACTCCATTCTGAGCGTCCCACGAGGGGTCCCCTGGTGCGCACGCGGCCGGGTGCCGCCGGGGAGTCTCTAGAGACTCCCAGAGGCCTCTCGGGGCGGTGAAGTCTCTAGTCATGGCGTTCGCGTCGGCGGTTATGGAGGAGGTCATTGCCGTCGTCGGGCGTGCCTGTCGTCATGTCACGTCGACTGAACGACTTGCGCACGCCACTCGGTCTCCAGCTTCAGCTGCAGGGCAAGCCGGTTGGCGGCCTCTCGCATCGCGGCGGATCCCCAGCGCCTTGAGTTGCCAGGTTCCAGCCAGGCTCTGGTGACAACAAGCCTCCGCGCGGGCCTCTTGCTGCAGAGATCGAGCCTTCCGATCAGTCGGTCTCCAACCAGAACCGGCATGGTGTAGTAGCCATGCGTGCGCTGTCGGCTTGGAACAAAGGCCTCGAAGCGATAGCTGAAGCCGAACAGTTCGAGCGCGCGCGTGCGATCCCTGATCAGGGGGTCGAAGGGTGCCAAGAGCCGAGGTGTGCTGTCGGGCCGGACCTTGCGAGCAGCTGCGCGCCAGCCCTTCCTGGCGAACCCGGGCCTTGGAGGCCGACCCATCCGCTCAAGCAGGACCTTGTCGATCTCTCCGGCGCTGGCCATCCTCTCGCACCAAGCGCGTGCGTCCGTCGGTGACACCGCGTTCAGGTATCCCGCCAGTTCCCGCGGCGTCCCGGCTCCAAGCCGCTTGAGTGCCTCGGAGCAGGCCCACTCCACATGCAGCTCCGCGTGGCTTGGACCGGGCACTCGTCCGTAGATGCGGCTGGAAACGTCGTAGACCTTCTCGAAGCCGCGCCGAGAGTGAACGGCGACCTCTCCCGTCCGCCACAGGTACTCGAGTGCCGCCTTGTGCGGCGTCCACTCCCACCAGCCACCCCGCGACTCGCGTCGCGAGCTCATCCGGTCGTGAACGTCGCGAATGCTCATCGGACCGGACTTCCGGAGCAGATCCATCGTCTCCTTCACCAGCTTCGACCAACTGCGGCCGAGTCGCTTCCTCATCCATGCATCGTTCAGGTAGCGAGCCCGACTCGCCTTGAACCGATTGGACCACCACGGCAGCCAGTCGGCCCGTATCAGGCTGGCATCGTGCGTCCAGTGTTCGAAGATGGATCGATGCCGCTCGGCTTGC
>CAYTYU010000225.1:0-2375 GCA_964440815.1 uncultured Chitinophaga sp. | reverse complement strand
TCGCCCTCGAGCATCCGGACCGCGCCGCGCACGAGCCGCGCGAGCTGCTCGTTCTGGTCGCAGCCGCCGTGCACCGCGTCGAGGAGCAGCACCACGCGGCCGGCCTCGCGCAGCGCGCCGTCATGGTCGCCCTTGCGGCGCAGCGCGTTCGCGATGCCCGCGTCGATGCGCAGCGCGGCGACGTGGGTCTCCGGAAGCCCCTTGCGCGCCGCGACGTCGCGGATCCGGCGGAACTGCGTCACCGCGCCGTCGTAGTCGCCTGCGCCCACGAGGGTCTGCGCGAGGCCGATCCGCCGGGTGTTGGTCCGCGTGTCGTCGGGGCCGTACATCTCCTCGTACGCAGCGAGCAGCCTCCGTCGAGCCTCCACGCTCTCGTCGGCGAGCCGCGAGAGCTGCACCATCCCAAGGAGCGGCTCGAGCGCATCCTTCATCGCCACGGCCCGCCGCTCCGCATCCAGCTGCTGGCGGCGCGCCTCGCGGGCGCCGAGCACCGCGAGGACGGTCGTCGTCGCCATGCCAACGGCCAGCACGAGGGCCAGCGACGTCGCGACCGGGTGGCGCATCGCCAGGCGGCCGGCACGGCCGGCAGGCCCGACCGGGCGCGCGCGCACCGGGTGGCCGTCGAGCCACCGCCGGAGATCCTCGGCAAACTCCGCCGGCCCTTGGTAGCGGTCGTCGGGGTCACGCGCGAGCGCGCGGCACGCCACCGCGGCGAGGTCGTCATGCCGGCGAAGCCGCAGCGCGGCAAGACGCGCGCGCGCCTCCGCGAGGTCGCCGCGGCGGGCGCGCTCCAGCACGACCGACGATGACTCGCCCGCGCGGCGCACGTGCGGCGGCATCCCGCAGAGGAGCCGGAGCAGGATCGCCCCGAGCGACCACACGTCGCTGCGCGCGTCGATCCTCCATGACTCGCTCGAGGCGGCCTCGGGGCTCATGTACGCGGGCGTGCCGACGACGTGTCCCGCGATCGTCATGTCCGGCGCCTGCGGCGGCGCGCCGGCGTCCGCCGCCGGATCCGAGGCCGGGGCATCCAGGATGCGCGCGAGCCCGAAGTCGATGACCTTGAGCCGGGACGATCCGTCCTCGCGCGACTCGACGAGCAGGTTGGACGGCTTGAGGTCGCGGTGCAGGACGCCGCGGCGATGCGCATGCTCGACCGCATCCGCGGCCTCGGCGACCAGCCGCACGCGCGCGCGCACGTCGAGGCCCGACGCGTCGGCGAACGCGTCGACGGGCCGTCCCGCCACCAGCTCCATCGCGAACCACGGCGTGCCGTCGTCGGACATGCCCCCGTCGAGGATCGTCGCGATGCCCGCATGCGCGAGCGAGGCGAGCGCGCGTCGCTCGGCCTCGAACCGGCGCTCCGCCGCCGCGGACGCCTCGACCCCGGACAGCACCTTCACCGCGACCCGGCGGCGAACGGGGGCGTCCTGCTCGGCCTCGAAGACCGAACCGGACGCCCCCTTCCCGAGGAAGCGCACCAGCGTGAACTGCCCGAAGCGGTCCCCGGGCTTCGGGGGGCGCATCAGCGCGCCCCGCAGGATTCGCTCCGCATCCAGGAGATCGAGTCCTGCGTTCAACAGAGGCTCCGAAAGAAAGGTACGGCGGCGGCGCCCATGCGCGGGACGCTGGCAATATTTCCCGATTTTCCGTTCCCGCCCCGCGCCACGTCGTCACCCGCCCCGCATCGCGTCCAGGAGCGCGGCGATCTCGGCGTCGAGGTCGCGCTCCTCGGCACCGTCCCGGACCAGGACTTCCAGCAGCGCCCGACGAAGCTTGATCGATGCCGTCCGCACCATCCCCGCCGCCTGCTGCTCCGTGACGCCGAACTCGGGGGCGAGCTCCGCATACGGCCGTTGGCCGACATGGTGGCGCAGGAAGAGCTCCCAGTGGCGCGCCTGACCGCCCTCCTCGCAGAGCTGGCGGGCGCGAAGCGTCGCCTGCTCGATGACGCCCCGCGCCCAGACGCGCTCGAACGTCCGCACCGCGTCCTCGGCCGACCCGAGGACATCGAGTTCGTCCGCCGGAAGCAACGCCGTCCGGCCATCGCGGCCACGCTCCGCCACCCGCTCGTGGCAATAGAGGAGGAGGCCGTTCATGAGCCAGCGCCGCAGTCGCATGCGGGACTCAAGCCACGCCGACAGCCATCCATCCTGCGACAGCCGGCTCGCGAAGAACCCCGACACCAGGTCGCCCGGCTCCGAGAGGGCGCGAAACCCAGTCGCCGAGACGTAGCCGGCCAGTGCCCCCGAGTACGTGGTCATCAGGTGACGGTGGAGGTCGTCACGGTCACCGGCACGAATGCGGTCCACGATCCAGGTGCGTTCCGTCGACGGAAAGAGGTCCCCCGACGGCACTTCTGCAGCGCTCATTCG
>CAYTYU010000224.1:0-2379 GCA_964440815.1 uncultured Chitinophaga sp. | reverse complement strand
ATTTTTGATCCGATCACGCGCCGCGCTTATGAGGCGCGTGCAACCCCTTTACGGGAGCCGGTTGTTTTTCATCAGCTCCTGAATCTGCTGACTTTCCAGCGCGGTGTCGAAAATGTAGACCTCATCCAGCCAGCCGTTGAAGAATTTATCCTGAACCGGTTTTTTATCGTTTAGGAAGCTCAGATTGCGGCCAAAACGGCGCGTTTGAGAATGCTCGTCATCCAGGTTGGGCGAGATGTTGATGATGGATTTGCGGGAGGTCCTTTCCAGTTTGCCATCCACATAAATCAGGATGTGCGTGGAGGTGTCCGCCTGATCGCCCCCATACATCACGATGGCGATGTGGTGCCAACGGTTATCGCGCAGATCTGTGGAGCCGATCACCATGCCCTTCATGGTCCCGATGCGGATGCGGCCGAGAGGCCCCTCCGGCGAAAACGGGTTGGCGGAGATCTGCCAGGCCGCGCCAGGCTGCATCAGGCCCCAGCCGATCATGGCATAGCCGCTATGTTCAATGTCACCCTCCGGCACCTTTGTCCAGAAGGCGACAGTCCGCGGCGCGGTGCCGCCGATGCCGGGGAAGCCGGTCTCCACATAAGCATCCTTGCCGTTGAAATAGAGCGCATTGCCGAACACCCCCTCCTGAAAAAGGGGCCCCTCTCCGTTGTTCAGCGCCTTGAGCTGCCCGTCATAGAGCTTGCCCTGAATGCCGGTGCCGTCACACACCGCAATCACATCTTCACAGTCAAAGCTCCAGTGCAGATACTCGGAGTTGGAGTTGGAACGGCCGGGTAGGGCGCGGAGATAGCGCGCCGGTTCGGCCTGGATCATCTTCATCTGCCGGTCCGGGTCAAAGGAGCAGGCCTCATTCTTGACCATCTTCACAAAATCCTGCGCACTCGAGCCGCGCGCTTTGACCTCTCCCTTCAGCACGCAAACCACCGAGCCGCCCTGCTTATCCACAGAGACGCCGAACTCAGTGCCCAAGTCAACGACCTCCGAACTGGGCGTGATGACGGTGAAGCCTGTGGCCTTCGGCGGAACCGTGGCCACCAGGGAGCCGGATTTCAAGAGGACGCGCTGCGGGTCTGTCAGGTCCATGGTCAGCGGCGCCTCTAGGATCAGGCGTACGCCGTGTGCGAGCGTCAGTTCAGCATACCCTTCGCGCAAGGTCAGATCGCCCTTGCGGATGGCATCCCCGGTGTTGTAGGCCCCGCCCTCCCAGACCGCTGACCGCTGCTGCGCCACTATCGCACGCTGCGCGGGCTGACGCGGACGCAGAAACCAACCGGACAGCGAGAGGACCACCAGCGCGGCAGCCGCGTATTTCCACCCGCGGAAAGCGCTGGTTTTTTGACTTTGCTGAATCTGCTGGGCCACAGCGCCTACAAACCCCTCATCCCCTTCGCACTGAAGGCGGGTAGTCACCTCCTTGACAAACAGCTCCCCGTTCTCCATCGCCGCAGTCAGACGCAGCAACCGCTCCACCTCCAGATGGCCAGCCAGCTCCTCTGCCAGCGCTGCATCGTCTTGGCACGCCTGCAGCAGCTCTGCATCTACAGATCGCCCCGCCAAGTAATCAGCAATCAAAGCTTCTTTATGTGTGTGGACTTTCGTCATTTTCTTTTCTATCACTTCAGCGTTAAGCGTTGAGCGTTAAGCGTTAAAAGTTCCAAACTCTCAACGTTCAACGTTTAACGCTTAACGTTTAATTTTCCTACAACGGACAGCTTCCCTCCTGCTCACTGATGCACTGCCTCAGTTGATCGCGTAGCCGGTGCAGCCGCATGGTCATGGTTGAATGTTTCACGCCGGCCTCCAGGGTCAACTCCTCCACGGAAAAGCCCTGATAGTAATGTTTTTGCACGAGCAGCTTCATCTCGTCGCCCAGCTTGCCCATGCAGATCCGCAAGGCGCTCAGCTTTGAAGGCTCATCCGACGACCGGACTCTGATTTCAAGCTGCTGGTTGATCAACCCTTCCAGCTCCGCCGTCCGTCCACACAGATAAAAACAGCGATCATTGATGTGCGATTCCGGGGCCCGCAGGGTTCGGTGAAAATCCATCGACGAGGTCTGGAGCGTCATGCTTACAGCTCATGCGCACCGCGAGCGAGGCGCGCACCCGGGCCTGGTAGTGACGCACCAATTCGGAGAAGGCCGTCAAGTCTCCTCCGCGAGCTGCTATGACTAGGTTTCTTTCATCCATCTTGATACGGATCCCCGTTTACAGAAGGTGCGATACCTTCTTATTGTCACTCCCCATCCACAATGACACATCTTTCACACACTATTCTGATTTGAGTCCGTCTCCGTCGTTCCGCAAGGCGAACTCGACTCGCTTCAGCTCTCCGAATGCATCGGTATAGGTGAGACGGTAG
>CAYTYU010000223.1:0-2429 GCA_964440815.1 uncultured Chitinophaga sp. | reverse complement strand
CACGACCAGGACCCGGTGCGCGGGGCGCGCGCGGCCGCCGGCGAGGCCGTGCGCCTCGACCGCGCGCTCGCCGAGCTGCGCGCCATCGTCGAGACCGCGCCCGCGGGCATCATCGCCCTCGACGGGCTCGACCGCATCGTCACCATCAACCCGGCCGCCAAGCGCATCCTCGACGTCGGCGAGCGGCCGGCGGACGGGCGGCTCCTGGTCGAGCTCGCCCGCAGCCCGGAACTGGAGTCGCTGATCGCCGGCGCGCGCGAGACCGGCCGGCGCGCCGATGCCGAGCTGCGGTTCGCCTCCGCGGCCGGCACGCGCATCGCGCGCTGCTCGGTGGTGCCGCTGAGCCGGGCGGTCGGGTCGGCGGGCATGCTGCTGGTGCTCGAGGACCGCACGGAGCTGCGGCGCCTGGAGTCGCTGCGCACCGAGTTCGTCGCCAACGTCAGCCACGAGCTCCGCACGCCGATCACCTCGATCCGCGGCTATGCCGAGACGCTCGTCGACAGCTTCACGCTCGAGCCGGATGCCGCGCGGTTCGCGCGAACCATCTCGCGCAGCGCCGCGCGGCTCGGGGCGATCATCGACGACCTGCTGCTCCTCTCCTCGCTCGAGGACCCCGACGCGCGCGCCGAGCTCGGCACCTCGCCGGTGCGCGTGGCCGCCTTCGTGGCCGAGGCGGTCGAGCAGGCGGCGCCGATGGCCGCGGAGAAGCGCGTCGCGGTGGACGTGGCCGTCGACCATGACCTCTGGGTGATGGGGAACGCGGGGCTGCTGGCGCATGCCGTCGCGAACCTCGTGACGAATGCGGTGAAGTACGGCCCGGCGGAGGCGGCGGTGCTCGTGAGCGCACGCGCGGAGGCCGGCGGCGCGGTCGTCGAGGTGACCGACCGGGGCCCCGGGATCCCGGAATTGCACCGAGCGCGGCTCTTCGAGCGCTTCTACCGCGTCGACCGCGCGCGCAGCCGGGACTCCGGGGGCACCGGCCTGGGCCTGGCGATCGTCAAGCACGTGGCGGTGGCGCACGGAGGCAGCGCCGAGATCGACAGCCGCACCGGCACCGACCACGGCAGCACCTTCCGGATCCGCATCCCGCTCGCGGAGATGGGCCCGAACCACGTGATCCCGCTGGCGCGCGGCACGGCCGAATCCGCGACAATGCGGCTTCCCGAGGGCCGCCAGTCGGCCTGACGTCCGCCCGCGACGGAGAGACCCAATGAAGCACGCCCGCCCCGCCCTGATCCTCGCCGCCGCCGCCTCGCTCGCCGCGATGCTCGCCGTCGCGCCGACGCGACCCGCACAGTCGGCGGAGGGACCCGTGCGCGTCGACGGCTCCTCGACCGTCTTCCCCTTCGCCGAGGCCGTCGCCGAGGAGTTCTCGAAGAAGAACCCGAAGGCCAAGGTGACCGTCGGCCAGTCGGGCACCGGCGGCGGCTTCAAGCGGTTCGGGTCCGGCGAGGTCGACATGGCCAATGCCTCGCGGCCGATCAAGGCCGGCGAGGTCGCCGAGTGCGCCAAGCGCTCGATCGAGTTCGTCGAGCTGCCCGTGGCCTTCGACGGCCTGACGATCGTGGTGAACAAGGCCAACGACTGGGCGAGGCAGATGACCATCGAGCAGATCCGCAAGGTCTATTCCGCCGACGGCGGCGCGAAGACCTGGAAGGACATCGACCCCTCGTGGCCCGACGAGCGCATGAAGATCTACTCGCCGGG
This sequence comes from uncultured Chitinophaga sp., assembly GCA_964440815.1. Lineage (GTDB taxonomy): Bacteria > Planctomycetota > Phycisphaerae > Phycisphaerales > SM1A02 > UBA966. The sequence continues at coordinate 722 of CAYTYU010000223.1, read as the reverse complement.
CACCGACAGCGGCACCTTCGACTACTTCCGGGAAGTGGTGGTCGGCAAGGACGGCAAGATCCGCGGCGACATGAGCGTGAGCGAGGACGACAACGTGCTCGTGCGCGGCGTCGAGGGAGACCGGAACGCGATCGGCTTCTTCGGCTTCGCCTACTTCACCGAGAACCAGGGCAAGCTGCGCGCGGTTCCGGTCGTGAACCCGAAGTCCGGCAAGGCCGTCACGCCCGCGAACGAGACCATCGAGGACGGCAGCTACGCGCCCTTCGGGCGCCCGCTCTTCGTCTACGTGAGCAAGCCTGCCCTGGCCAAGCCCGCCGTGGCCGCCTACGCGGCGTTCATGCTCGAGCATGCGGGCGCACTGGCGGAGGAGGTCGGCTACGTGAAGCTGCCGGCGGCCGTCTACGAGCGCGCCCGGGCTAACCTGAAATTGACGAAGACCGGCACGCAGTTCATCGGCCCGGACGGCAAGGACGTCCACGGACCGATCGCCGAGACCTACCGCTGAAGTAGGATCCTGCCCTCGGCGCGGGGATCGCGCCGGGCAGACGATGACCGCCGTGCCCGTCAGCCCCGCAGCGCGCGCCGCCGCCGCCAGCCGGCGGGGAACGCCGCGTGCCGCCCGGGTGCGCGACGCGCGCGAGCGCCTGATCCGCGGCGCGCTGGCCGGCTGCGCGCTCCTCTCGGTGGTCACCGCCTTCGCGATAGACGGCATCCTGGCCGGC
>CAYTYU010000222.1:0-2433 GCA_964440815.1 uncultured Chitinophaga sp. | reverse complement strand
CCCGGGCCCACGTCCACCAGGTGGTCGGCCGCGCGGATCACGTCCTCGTCATGCTCGACCACCAGCACGGTGTTGCCGATGTCGGCCAAGCGCCGGAGCGTCGCCAACAACCGGTCGTTGTCGCGCTGGTGCAGGCCGATGGTCGGCTCGTCCAGCACGTACGCCACGCCCACCAGGCCGCTTCCCACCTGCGTGGCCAGTCGGATGCGCTGCGCCTCGCCGCCGGAGAGCGTGCCGCTCGCACGGTCAAGGGTGAGGTAGCCCAGGCCCACGCTTGCCAGGAACCCCAGGCGCGCATCGATCTCCTTGAGGATCGGCTGCGCCACCTGCGCCTGCATGGCGCCCAGGGTGAGCGAGGCGAAGAACCCGACCGCACGCTCGATGCTCATCGCGGTGACGTCGGATATGCCCGTCTCGAGCGTGCCGCTGCGCAGCTTCACCGCAAGCGAGGCGGGCCGCAGGCGCTTCCCCGCGCAGCCGGGGCAGGGCGACGCGCTCATGTAGGCAAGCAGCCGTTCCTTGACGAACTCGCTCTCGCTCTCCTCGAAGCGGCGCTTCAGGTTCGGGAGCACGCCCTCGAACTTCGCCCCGAGCGCCTCGCGCTCGGACGCCGGGATGCCCTGCATCAGGTACGTGCGGATCTTCGCGGGCAGCTCGTCGAACGGCACCGACGGCTTCAGCTTGAAGAAGCCGGCAAACTGCCGGATCGCCCGCGCGTAGTACATGTTCATGCGCGGGCCGTTGCGCCGCCAGGGCTCGATGGCCTCGGTGAAGGGGACCGTCGGGTCGGGCACCACGAGGTCGGGGTCGAACTCCTGCACGTGCCCCAGGCCCGCGCAGGTGGGGCACGCGCCGTGCGGGCTGTTGAAGCTGAAGAGACGCGGCTCCAGTTCCTCGAGCGCGCACTCGGGGTGCTCGGCGCAGCTGAAGCGCTCGCTGTAGCGGTGCTCGGCCCAGGCGCCGCCCTCGGATTCCTGGAGCACCAGCAGGTTGCCTTCGCCCAGCTTCAGCGCGGTCTCCACGCTCTCGGCGATCCGCTGGCGGTCCTCGGCGCGCGCCACCACGCGGTCGACCACGGCTTCGATGTCGTGCGTCTCGTAGCGGCCGAGGCCGAGCGGGTTCTCGCCGCCGGCCTTCAGCGCCTCGCGCACGTCGACCACCGTGCCGTCGACGCGGGCGCGCACCAGGCCCTGCTTCGCGAAGGCCTCGAGCACCTCCTTGTGGAAGCCCTTCTTGCCGCGCACCACCGGCGCGCAGAGCATGAGCCGCGCGCCCTCGTGGGCCAGCAGCGCGTCCACGATCTGCGTCGGCGCGGTGGCGCGGATCGGCTTGCCGCAGGTGCGCCCCTTCTCGTCGCGGTGCCAGCAGGTGGGCGTGCCGCAGCGGGCGAAGAGGAGGCGCAGGTAGTCGTAGATCTCGGTGGTGGTGGCCACCGTGGAGCGCGGCGTGTGGCCGCCGCCGCGCTGCTCGATGGCGATCGTCGGGGGCAGGCCCTCGATCGACTCGACGTCGGGCTTCTGCATCTGGTCGAGGAACTGCCGCGCGTAGGCGGACAGGCTCTCCATGTACTTGCGCTGGCCCTCGGCGAAGATGGTGTCGAAGGCGAGCGAGCTCTTGCCGCTGCCCGAGACGCCCGTCATCACCACCAGGCGGTCGCGCGGGATGTCGATGTCGACGCCCTTCAGGTTGTGCTCGCGCGCGCCGCGCACCCGGATGGAGCGCAGGTCCGGGGCAGGGGGTTCGGCCTTCGCGCGCGCCATGGGCAGTCCGCAAATATAGGCCGCGCCGCGGGTTGCGAAGGGGGTGGCAGGACCGGCGGTGCGGCAAGCCGCGAAATCTGCGTCCAAACCGCCGCGGGGGCCGAATTCGAAGGGGAAGTCAGTGTCGCCGCCCACCGTCCAATCTCCCGCCCAGAAGCGCGCCACCGAGCACGCACGGCGGTCGGGCGAGCCGCAGCGACCGGGCGCCGCCGGCCCCGCGGAACTCGCGTGGCTGCGGCGGGCGTCGCGCCATGTGGTGATGCGCGCGCGTCCGCGGCCGGTCGTCTGACGCCCGCGAGGAACTTTCGCCGGAAATCAGGGTTCGTGTCGGGCGAGGGCTACGGTACGGTGCATGTCGATGAAGACCACCGTGGTGATCAAGCGCCTCTTCGAGGCCGCGGTGCGGCAGTTCCTTGGCGATCGGCCGGATGCCGGGGACGCCCCGTTCCGGCTCGAGGACCGATCCGTCGGCGGCCGCGGGCTGGTGTCCGAGCTCCGCGGCGCCTCGTGGGACGCCATCATCGGCCGCGCCTACGAGGGGCGCGGCGGGTGATCGCCGTCGGTCGAGCTTCGGCTGCTTGAGGGCCGGCATCTTTCCCCTCAGGCGCTCGACGGCCGTGCGGGGGTGGCCGCACCAAGCGAGTTCACGGCCCCTCTGGGGGCCGTGCATGTC
>CAYTYU010000221.1:0-2445 GCA_964440815.1 uncultured Chitinophaga sp. | reverse complement strand
TGGAGCGCGTGGCGACGCGCATCGTCGAGCTGAGCCGTGCGTATCCGCAGGGGACGCTGGCGGTCGACGGCAACTACCCCGAGTTCATCCGCCGACGGGGGGAGTTCCTGGAGGCGCAGGCGCGCGGCGAGGCGACGCTCGCGAACGAGGTCCGCACCGACGATGCGTGGCTTGCCCGGGGCGCCCAGGCGCGGCGCACCAAGGCGAAGGGCCGGATCGAGGACAGCGCCGACCGCCGCGACGAGCTTGCGGCGATCTCCGCTCGCAACGCCGCGGCAGCCGCGGGTGGCGCGCGCGTGGACTTCTCGGCGAGCGGGCGCCGGACGCGCCGGCTGGTGCAGGCGACCGGCATCGCAAAGGGCTTCGGCGGCCGCACGCTGTTCAAGGGGCTCGACCTCGAGCTTGGCCCGGGCGACCGGCTCGGGCTCATGGGCCCCAACGGAAGCGGCAAGAGCACGCTGCTTGCGGTGCTCTGCGGGGAGCTTCCCCCGGACGCGGGCACCGTGCGCACCGCGGATCCCGCGCCGCGCGTCATCTTCCTGCGCCAGCAGCGCGCGGAGATCCCGCCGCAGACGCTGCTGCGCGACGCCATCTGCCCGCTCGGCGACTTCGTCGACTTCCAGGGCAGGGCCATGCACATCACCGCGTGGGCACGGCAGTTCCTCTTTGCCGACGCACAGCTGCTGCAGCCGGTCGGGAGCCTGTCCGGAGGCGAGCGCGCCCGCGCGCACATCGCGCGCATGATGCTCGAGCCGGCCGACATCCTGGTGCTCGACGAGCCGACCAACGACCTCGACATCCCGACGCTCGAGGTGCTCGAGCGCGCGATCGAGTCGTTCCCGGGGGCCGTGGTGCTGGTCACGCACGACCGCGCGATGCTCGGGGCAGTGGCCCGGCAGATCGTGGTGCTCGGCGCGCCGGGCGGCGAGGTGAGCGTGGTGGCGAGCCTCGACCAGGCGCTCGCGGCGCTCGAGCGTGCCGAGCAGGCATCGGCGCGGGCGATGCGGACCTCAGTCGGTGCGGCGGCGGCGTCCGTCCCGTCCATGGCCGCTTCGCCGGCCGCGTCTGCCGCCGCCGCGCCCGCGGTGGTCCGGCGCAAGCTTGGGTTCAAGGAACAGCGCGAGCTCGACGGCATGGAGGCCGCGATCGAGGCCGCCGAGCGTGCCTGTGTCGAGGCCGAGGCAGCCGTCGCCGACCCGTCGATCGCGGCCGATCACGCTCGCATGGCGAAGGCGTGCCGCACCCTCGAGGCCGCGCAGGCATCCGTGGCAGCGCTGTACGCGCGATGGCAGGAGCTCGAGTCCCGCCGCGGGGGATGAGCGGTCCGTCCCCGGTCGTGCATGCGTCGATCGGCGTGCCCTTCGCGCGGCCTATCCTGCGCGCCCCATGCCACGCTCCGCCCGCGCCGAACGCCCGTCGAAGCCGCTTGCCGCCATCGTCCCGCCGGGATTCGACCCCGATGCCGCGGCCACCGGCGACGGCCTCTTCGGCCTGGAAACACGTCCCGAGCATGCGCGGCTCGTCGTGATCCCGGTGCCGTTCGATGCGACGACCAGCTACCGCGCGGGCACGGCGCGCGGTCCCGAGCACGTGCTCGAGGCGAGCAAGCAGGTCGACCTCGAGGACATCCAGTTCGGCCCCATCTGGAAGGCGGGCATCGCCATGCTGCCGGTGCCGAAGGACATTGCCTCGCTGTCGAAGCGCGCCCGAGCGGCGGCGGAACCGGTGATCGAGGCAGGCGGCGCGGAACCAGGAAACCGCGCCCACGCCAAGGCCGTGGCGACGGTGAACGCCGCGAGCGAGCGCGTGCACGGCTACGTCGCACGCGAGGCCGAGCGCATCCTCGACCGCGGCGCGATTCCCGCGGTGCTCGGCGGCGACCACTCGAGCCCGTTCGGGCTGATCGCGGAACTCTCGCTCCGCCACCCCGGCATGGGCATCCTGCAGGTCGACGCGCATGCGGACCTCCGGGACAGCTTCGAGGGCTTCGCATGGAGCCACGCGAGCATCTTCCACAACGTGATGACGCGCCTGCCGGGCGTGGCCCGACTGGTGCAGGTCGGGATCCGCGACGTGGGTGCGCGCGAGGTGGAGTTCGCCGCGCGCTCGAAGGGCCGCGTGAGGACCTTCTACGACCAGCGCCTGCGCGACCGGCAGTTCGCCGGCGCCACCTGGACCAAGGTGTGCAAGGAGGTCATCGCCGCGCTGCCGCGGGAGGTCTACGTCTCCTTTGACATCGACGGCCTGACCAGCGAGCACTGCCCGCACACCGGCACGCCGGTGCCCGGCGGCCTCACGTTCCCCGAGGTCTGCCACATGCTCGAGCTGCTGGCGTCGAGCGGCCGTCGCGTCATCGGCTTCGACCTGTGCGAGGTTGCCCCCGGGGCGCCCGGCGACGAATGGAACGGATCCGTCGGCGCCCGCGTCCTCTACAAGCTGATGGGG
>CAYTYU010000220.1:0-2494 GCA_964440815.1 uncultured Chitinophaga sp. | reverse complement strand
AGGCGCGTGAAGAGCGTCTCGCGCCGGTTCATGTTCTCGAAGTAGCGGCCGCCCCAGGCGAAGGTCTGGCTGTTGGCGCGGCGCTCGAGGCCGTCGAGGCAGACGTTGCGGAAGCCGCGCAGCTGGCGCTCGTGCGCCTCGGGCCAGTCGCCGCCCACCGCGCCCACCACGCGCACGGGGCCGAGCTGGCACGCCGCGGCGGCGAAGTACGCGCAGCTGCCGCCGAGGACGCCGGAGGCCTCGCCGGTCGGGGCGTGGAGCGTGTCGATTCCGATGGTGCCGGTGACGAGAAGAGGCATCCGGCCGAGTGTACGCAGCCCGCGGCGGGCGACGCCGTCAGTCGCTGCCGTCGGAGGGCTTCGACCACCCAAGGCCGATCGGCACGCCGATCAAGGTGCCCGCCACCACGTCGAGCGGCATGGCCATCGACCACCCCGGCAGCGCACGCTGGGCCACCAGCCGGTCGAGCGGCACCGCGCTCGAGGCGGCCATGATCGCCTGTGCGATGCCGAAGGCGACGACCGGCAGCGCCATCAGGAGGATGGGCTGCGTGTCCTGCTGCACGCGCCGCGCCAGGTACGCCGCCGCGACGCCGCCGACCGCGACGACCCCGATCGCCTGGCCCTTGGTCTCGTTGCGCAGGAGGAGCCACGCCACGGCCACCGCCGCCGCGGCCGCGATGATGCCGCGCCACGCATCGGCATTGAACACCTCGGCCACGAACGGGCCGCCCGGCGTGCGCGCGGGCAGGTCGACGAGCGGGCCGGACACCTTGAACACCACCATCGACATGACGAGGACCGCCGCGCCCCAGGCAAGCGTCTCGCAGGCGAGCGGCATGAGGGTGTCGCCGTCGAAGGCCGCGTCGACCACCGTGCCAGTACGGCCGGCGATGACGGCCACCCCGCAGCCGAGGACGAAGAGACCGACCGCGGCGTTGATGAGACGCCCGACGACGCACGCCACCGCCGTGAACGCCGCGGCCCCGAGCACCATGGCGACCGCGGCCTGCACCGGATGCGCCGCGTCGGATGCGCCGGGGCCCGCCACGCCGCGCGCGCTGGTGAGCCACGGCAGCACCGGGAGCGCCAGCAGGATGCACGCGGCAACGCCGAGGACGAGGACCGCATAGCGAACGACCGGATGCTGCATGGGGCGAGTCGTACCCGCGGCGGCGGAGGCGCGCAAGCGGCCGTATCGTGGCGGCGATGGCTTCCGCTCCCGAACGTCGCGAACCCGTGCTCCTCGATGGACGGCCGCTTTCGATCGCCGAGGTGGTCGACGTTGCGCGTAGCGGCCGGGGCGCGGCGCTCGCACCGTCCGCGCGGGCGGCGATGCAGGCCTCGCGCGCGGCGCTCGAGCGGCGCACCGCCGGCGGCGAGGCGCTCTACGGCATCAACACCGGGTTCGGGTCGCTCTCGCGCGTGCGCATCCCGGCCGGCGACCTGGCCGCCCTGCAGGTGAACCTGATCCGAAGCCACGCGGCGGGCGTCGGCGACCCGCTCGATCCGGAAGTGGTGCGGGCGATGATGCTGGTGCTCGCCGCGAGCCTCGCGCGTGGGCGCAGCGCCATCCGCCCGGAGGTGGTCGAGCTGATCCTCGCGATGCTCTCCGCCGACGTGGTGCCGGTGGTGCCAAGCCGGGGGTCCGTCGGCGCAAGCGGGGACCTTGCGCCGCTTGCGCACCTGGCGCTCGTCCTGATCGGCGAGGGCGAGGCCGTGCACGCGGGCCGGCGCATGCCGGGCGGCGATGCGCTGGCGGCCGCGGGGCTGCGGCCGGTTGCCCTTGCCGCCAAGGAAGGCCTGGCGCTCATCAACGGCACGCACCTGATGTGCGCCGTGGGCGCGCTGGCCATGCACGACCTCGCGCGGCTGGTGCATCTCGCCACCGGCGCGACGGCGCTCGCGATCGACGCATGCCGCGCGACCGACGCATTCCTCGATGCGCGCATCCACGCGGCGCGCAACCAGCCCGGGCAGGCCGAGGTCGCCGCGGAGCTGCGCACGATGCTTGCCGGCAGCCAGGTGCTCGCCGCGCACCGCGAGAACGACCCGCGGGTGCAGGACCCGTACTCGTTCCGCTGCGCGCCGCAGGTGCTGGGCGCCGCGCGCGACGTGATCGGCTTCGCGCGCGGCGTGGTGGAACGCGAGCTCGGCGGCGTCACCGACAACCCGCTGGTCTTCGCGGACGGCGGCACCGCGGACATCGTCTCCGGCGGCAACTTCCACGGCATGCCGCTTGCGCTCGCGCTCGACGCGGCGAAGATGGCGCTGGTGCCGCTTGCCGCCATCAGCGAGCGGCGCACGTTCTGGATCCTCTCCGGCCATGACGCGCACAACCCGGTGAAGCCCTACCTCGCCGCGAACCCCGGCACGGAGAGCGGCCTGATGATCGCACAGTACGCCGCCGCCGCCTGCTGCAACGAGCTGCAGGTACTGGCGCACCCGGCGAGCGCGCACAACGTGCCCACGAGCGCCGGCATCGAGGACATCAA
>CAYTYU010000219.1:0-2574 GCA_964440815.1 uncultured Chitinophaga sp. | reverse complement strand
ACGCTCGAGTCGAACTTCTTGCCGTCGACCAGCCAGCCCGTGTAGTGCACCTTCACCACCGCGTTGCGGTCGGCCGGCTGCGCACCGGTGCCGGGACGGATGTCGACGTACTGCAGGCCGCTCGGCAGGGTCACCACCTCGCCGGTGAACGCCTCGCCCGGGAAGCGGCTCATCGGCACGTCGGCGGCGATCGAGCCGTCGACCGCGTTCACGGTGATGTCGCGGCGCTGGCCGTCCTTGAAGAGGGTCACCACCACGGCCGGCGGCTCGGCGGCGATGTCCATGCGCGCCTCGCGCACCAGCCCGCCCTTGGCGTGCTCGACCGCCTTGGCGACGGCGGCCGGCAGCGTGACGACGGCGCCGGTCACCTTGCCGCTCGCGGCGTCGACCATGGCGCGCTTCTGCAGGCCGCCGCAGGTCACGACCACCTCGTACTGCGCGAGCGCGTCGCCCTGCATGATGGGACGAACCTGGAGCGCGGTGCCGGCCATCGCCTTCTCCGCGGCCTCGATGGCCTGCGCGGCGGTGACCTTGGCGCCCTCGAGCTGCTTCTGGATCGCGGCCGGCTCGGCCGGAAGCGTCGTGTAGTCGGGGCCGGCCGGCGGGGCCTGCGCGATGGCCGCGCCCGCGGCGACGAGGGAGGCGAGCGAGGCGGCGACGGAGGCGGAGCGGTTCATCGTGTGGGTTCCTGCGTTGTGGGCGGAAGGACGGACCGTCAGGCGGCCGTCGGGGACGGGGTCGGGACGAAGCGTTCCGGGTGGGCTTCCACCTCCAGGAGCTTCTGCAGGCGGCGCGCGTGGCGCGGATCGCCCGTGTACGAGGCGGAAAGGAATGTGCGTACCAGGTCCGCGGCCACCGCCGCGCCGACGGTGCGCCCGCCGAGGACCAGCACGTTCATGTCGTCGTGCTCCACGCCCTGGTGGGCGCTGTAGACGTCCTCGATGTTGGCCGCGCGGATGCCCGGCAGCTTGTTGGCGACGACGCTCATCCCCACGCCGCTGCCGCAGAGCAGGATGGCGCGCTCGGCGTCGCCGCGCAGCACCACCTGGCAGCCGGCGACGGCGTAATCGGGGTAGTCGACCGACTCGGTGCCGTGCGTGCCGACGTCGATCACCTCGTGGCCGAGCGACCGGATGACGGGCACGAGCTCTTCCTTGAGGCGAAAGCCCGCGTGGTCACTGGCGACGGCGATGCGCATGAGGGCGAGGATGCTACGCTTCAGGCGTCAGGAGGTTCTCGCCCATGGCACACCCGGCACTCCCGATCTTCCTCGCGTCTGCGGCGCTCGCCGCCACGGCCGCTCCGCTGCAGAACCAGCAGTCCGGCGGATACGGCTACGGCGGCGGCAACGTCGGCGCCTCGCGCGTCGGGGCCGGCGCCAGCGATGCCATGCAGGGCGTGCCGACCGACACCCCGCCCGGGGTGGGCTACAACGTCCAGGGCGGCGAGATGTCGCGGAGCACGTCGCAGCAGGCCGCGCTGGCCTCCGACTACCACATCCACTTTTCGGGTGCGACCGCGTCCGATGCCGCCGGCGCGGGCGGAGGTCCGCCGCTCGCGCAGGGCCAGGCGCAGCCGGGCTACGTCCAGGCGAAGTTCGTGCACCCCTACGGGAATGCCGTGGTCTCCCACCACTACGGGCCCGGCTACCCGCCGCCCCTCGGGACGCCGGGAACCGGTCCCAACGACGGGAACAGCGCCGGCCTCAACGCCTACAGCTCGGCGGTCGCAGGTGACCCCGGCCTCGTCAACTGGGGCCTCACCCCGGCCTACACGGCCGAGGAGATCGGCAACGGCGCGTGGTTCGGCCCAGCCGGCAGCGGCACCGTGGCGGGCAACCCCGGCATGGTGAACTGGGGGCTGATCCCCGGCCAGGAACGGGAGCAGTGGGGCAACGGCATCTGGTTCAGCGGCGCCAGCTCCGGCACGGGCAATCCGGTGCCGTACGTGGGCAGCTTCAACGACTGACCAAAAACACCGAACCCGCCGTTCCTAAGAACGACGGGTTCGGATGTTCAGAAAAGGGACCAGAGTACGTCCACCCACGCAGGACCGACGCGACCGCAGGGGGTCAGGCGCGAATCGCTCGCGCACGTCGTTCCCGAGCCGCCAACCAAAGCCATTGCACAACGAATGGCGAAGGTCGGCACTAAATCGTGGTCTGGTTCCTTTCCCTTCCACGGGCCGCGTCAGGCGCAGCCACCTCTCTCAAGCACATCGAACATAGCCCGTCCCCGGGCGCGGTCAAACGAGACCCGATCGGATTCTTCTCGAGTGGTCCGGGAAGCATGGGCCCGGGCGTGCCCGCCCGCCGCGGGCGCCGGACAGCGCCCACAGCCGCCCTGGGCCAAAAAGCACGCCGCCCCGGTCGTAGAACCGGGGCGGCGTGCGATATATCAAGGAACAGTTGGACGCCATTGGCTGCCGATCGCTCGGCAGTTAGGCCGCTTGCGCGGCACGAGATTGCGTTGACTTTGGGTCCGCCACCGAGATCTCTCTCGGGTGCGGTCTAAGGATTCCCTTAGAAAGGAGGTGATCCAGCCGCAGGTTCCCCTACGGCTACCTTGTTACGAC
>CAYTYU010000218.1:0-2678 GCA_964440815.1 uncultured Chitinophaga sp. | reverse complement strand
GGGTGCGTTCCGCATGCGCTGGCCGAAGCTGTGGCGACGCACTGGTCGAAGGGGATCTCGACCTCGATCCACTCGCCGGCCTTCGTCTTGAACAGCTGCTGGTAGCCGCCCGCCATGAGGCGCAGGCGCGACGAACGGATGTCGCATTGGTACGTGCGGCCGTCGCCCTTCACGCGGAGCGCGAGCCCGGCCGTTCCCGCGAACGTTCCCTCCGGGATCGACGTGCGGATCTGCGAGAACCCGCCGTTGTTCTCGAGCGAGAGCTCGCCGGAGAAGCGCAGCGTGCCACCCTCGCCCGCTTCGATCCGGCCGGTCGAGCGTCCTCCCATCACGCCGTCGAGGACGGTCTGCCAGCCCTTGGTGCCTTGTTCGAACTCGAGGTTCGAGTCGGCCGCGGCGGGGCAGGCGGCGCACGCGAGGAGGGCGGCGACGAGGCATGGGCGGGACGAATGCAGCGACTTCATGGTGCTGCCGATTTCGCCCGCGGCCCGCCGCTGGATGCAGGCTCCGGGCAGGCTGGGGAGCTGCCGTCGCTGCGACGCCGAACCGCGGCAGCGCGTCAGGGCGGGGCATCCGGCGTCCGCGCCGCGAGCGCCCTCCAGAATTCCAGCCGGCAGCCCTGCGCGTGCTGCACGGCGGCGTCGATGTCAAGCCGCGCGGCGGGGTTGCCGTAGCGTTCGGCGAGGGACCTCGGTCGGTCCCGCGCGAGCGCTGCGGCAGCAGGTGCCGCGGGCACCACGGCGGGCTTCGGCGCCGGCGCGGGCGTCGCGTCGGGCGCCGCCCCCGGGGCTTCCTTCTCCAGCGGCTTGATCGCGCTCGCCGGATGCTTCGTGCCGCCGATCACCACGCCCCAGACGGGGATGTCGCGGATCGTCGTCGGGTCGACCTCGAGCGGGTTCGCGCCGAGCACGGTGAAGTCGGCGAACTTCCCGGCGCGGATGCTTCCCACCTTGTCCTCGGCGCCGAGCGTGGCCGCGGCGTCGATCGTGACCATGCGCATCGCCTGGTGCGGGGTGACGCGCTCGTCGGGCGCAAGCACCTTGCCGGACCGGATGCCCACGCGGTTGACGGCGATCCACATTGCCTCGAGCGGGCGTGGCGGCGCGACGGGCGTGTCCGTGTGCAGCGCGGTGAGCACGCCCGACGAGACGAGCGTCCGCAGGCGCGCGGCCGTCTCGGCGCGGTCGGTGCCCATGTAGGGCACGTTGATCTCCGCGCGCTGGAAGACGTAGTAGGGGTTGACGCTCGCCAGGCCGCCCAGGCGCGCGAGCCGCGCCGCGTCCTCCGGCGTCGAGATGCCGTAGTGCTGGATGGTGAAGCGGTGGTCGAAGCGGGGCTTCGCGTCCTGCAGGGCCGCCAGTGCGTCGATCACCGCGCGCACGCCGGCGTTGCCGTTCGTGTGCGTGTGCAGCTGCATGCCCGCGTCCCACCACGGGCGGTAGCGGGCCACCATCTCGTCGGGCTTCATCATCCACATGCCCGCCCGGCCGTCCACGTAGCCCGGGTCGGTGACCTGCATGCCGAAGGACAGGAAGGAATCGTCGGCGAAGAACTTCACGCCGGCGAACATGAGCTTCTCGTCGGCCTGCGCCTCGAGCCCCTTCACGAAGGCCACCGCACCGGCGCCCTTGTCGCGCACGGCGATGTCGGCCGCGATGACCGTGACGCAGCGGAGCGGGGCGTGCGGGCCGCGGAAGAAGGCCTTGGAGCACTCGAGGTCGCGGTCGATGCCGAACAGCATGCCGAGCGACATGTCGCTCGTGGTGGTGATGCCGTTCTTCCAGCCCAGGTCGACCAGGTACTTCATGATCGGCGTGATCTCGGCGGGCGTGAGCATCGTCGCCAGTTCGGGGCCGAGCACCCAGCTCGCCGCCGTCGCGCCGAGGAACTGCCCGCTTGGCTCGCCGTCGGGCCCGGCCATCACGCCGTTGACCGCCACGTCCTTGCGCGTGACGCCGCGCTTCCGCAGGGCGGCGCTCGATCCGTACACGAAGTGCTCGGACGCGTCCCACACCCACACCGCGCGGTCGCCGGCCACCCGGTCGAGGAACGCCTTGTCGAGGTGCCGCCCCATGGCGGCGACGTCGTAGCCCCAGAACAGCACAGGGCGCCCGTCGGCGGGATGGCTCGCCAGATGCGCCCGGATGGCCTGCTCCACGCCTGCGATGTCCCGAACGCCGGGGATCTCCGGCCCGTAGGGGTTCGGCTGCGGGAAGTGGGAGAGGCTCGGCATCGTCAGCGCGATCGCGCCGATGAGCGGGTGCCCATGCGCCTCGACGAATCCCGGGACCAGCACGTGGTCCCTGAAGGTGTCGTCGACGGTGACCGCCGTGCCGTCGCGCCGGGCCGCATCGAGCCACGGCGCGAGGTCCTCCATGGACCGGCCGACCGACAGCACCTTCCCGCTGCGCACGGCGACGGCGGTGCCCGTGGGCCAGCCCGGGTCCATGGTGACGACCTGCCTTGCCGTGAAGACGGTGATGGGCGGGCCGGGTGCCGGACCCTGGGCAGCCGCGGCCGAGCAGGACGCTGCGACGCCGAGCACGGAGGCGATCGCGAAGCCGCGCAAGCGTCTTGAATCCATGGCCGGAGGGTAGCGCCGCGGCCCCGCCCGGCCCGAGTCGTCACCAGCTCCGCTTGCCGCGCCGTCCCTGCTTGTACTTCGAGCGGTCTCGGCC
>CAYTYU010000217.1:0-2711 GCA_964440815.1 uncultured Chitinophaga sp. | reverse complement strand
GGGGCCGGGGCGGCACCGATGGGCTGGCGGAGGCCATGGCGCTCTACGACCGCATCGGCCGGGCCGCGCCGGAGGGGTCGGCGACGTGGTGGCTCGCGCAGTTGCGGCGCCTGCAGGTCCTCGACCGCGTCGGGCGTTCGACGGACGCGATCGGCCCGAGGGTGACGCGCCTGCGCGCGATCGACCCGGCGCTCGGCGGGCCGCACCTCGCGGCCGCGTTCCTGGAGCTCGCCGCCCGGCACGAGTGACGCTGCCTTGCGGGCGCAGCGCCCTGCGCGGGGTGAGGCGTCGGAACCTCCGTTCGGCCCGCGTGGCCGCGGTGTTTCCCGGCCACGCGCGCCCGAAACCGCCGGGAGCGAGGGTCCGGCTGTGCCGCCTGCGCCGGCCGTCCGGGTGCCGGGGGGAACAAGTGTCGCATCCCGGACCGCGGACGCAAAGGATGGCGGTTGCGTTTGACGAAGGCCTGCGTACGATGCGACCGCGGGTCGAGGGCGCGTGGCCAACGACCCCGCAGGTGCGCTGATCGCGAGGGTGTATGCCGCGACCCGGTGTCCAGAACGAGCTGCAGCTTTACCTGCGGGAGCTGAAGGAGGTCGACCTCCTCACCGCCGCGGAGGAGAAGGAGCTCGGCTGGCGGATCATCAACGACGAGTGCCCCGAGGCCAAGGAGCGGATGATCACCGCCAACCTGCGCCTGGTGGTCTCGATCTCCAAGAACTACGCGCACCGGGGCCTGCCGCTCTCCGACCTCATCGAGGAGGGGAACATCGGCCTCATCAAGGCGGTCGAGGGCTTCGACCCGGCGCAGGGCGCCCGCTTCAGCACCTACGCGAGCTGGTGGATCAAGCAGGCGATCAAGCGCACGCTGATCAACGCGCTGCAGCCCATCCACATCCCGGCCTACATGGTCGACCTCATCGCGCGCTGGAAGCAGACCACGCGCCGCATGGAGGAGGAGCTCGGCCGCCAGCCCACCATGCAGGAGCTGGCCGACGAGATGGGCCTGCCGCTGAAGAAGCTCCTCATCGTGCGCCGCGCGGTGAAGGCCTACCACGCGCCGAGCCAGGCGCCCGCCAAGGAGGACGGCGAGGCCGCCGACCTCGGGGACATCTTCGAGGACACGCGCCAGAAGGCGCCCGAGCAGCACGTCGAGCAGCGCGAGGACCTGAAGCTGATCACCAAGCTCCTCGAGTCGATCGACGAGCGCGATGCCAAGGTGCTGCGCCTGCGCTTCGGCCTCGAGGGCCGCGAGCCGCTGACCCTGAAGGAGATCGGCCAGGAAGTCGGCCTCACGCGCGAGCGCGTGCGGCAGATCGAGGTCGAGGCGCTCAAGAAGCTCCACCAGCAGATGGTGGACGACAAGCCCACCCGGTTCTTCCGCGAGAACCAGCCGGCCGAGGCCACGGAACGACGTCGCCCGGGCCGCAAGCGCAAGCCCCAGCCGCCCGCCGAGGACTGACTCCGCCGGGGCTCAGCCCGCGCGCACGGGGTTGTAGAACGGCATCTTGACGATCCGGGCGGCCGTGCGGGCCTTCCCGAGGTCGATCTCGAACTCCGTGCCCTCGGCGGAGAGCTCGGTGGGCACGTAGCCCATCGCGATCACCTTGTCGAGGGTCGGGCTCAGGCAGCCGCTCGTCACGTGGCCGACGTGCTCGCCGCCGCGGTGGATGCCCATGCCCTGCCGCGCCGCGCGCCGGCCCTCGACCTCGAAGCCGACGAGGCGGTGCTTCGTGCCTTCCTTGGAGATGCGCTGCAGCGCCTCCTGGCCGATGAAGCCCGGCTCGCCGGAGTCGCCGCCCTTGTCGAGCTTGACCGCGAAGCCGAGGCCCGCGCTCAGCGGGTCGATCTCCTCGGTGATCTCGTGGCCGTAGAGGGGCATCGACGCCTCGGTGCGCAGCGTGTCGCGCGCGCCGAGGCCCGCCGGCCGCACCGCCGCGGCCACGCCCTCCTTCTCGCGCAGGAGCATGGGCAGCACGAAGCGCGCCACCGTCGAGCCCATCACCAGCTCCACGCCGTCCTCGCCGGTGTAGCCGGTGCGGCTGACGGTGAGCTTGGCCACCATGAGGCTCTTCTCCGCGAAGCGGTAGCGCTTCAGCGTCGGGATCTCCCGGCTCATGGAGCCGACCATCTCGATGACCTTGGGCCCCTGGATCGCGGCCATCGCCGTGGAGGCGGTGACGTCCTCCATCGAGAAGGTCATGTTCTCGCGCTCCTTGATGCCGCGGAACCAGTCCATCAGCTTCAGGCGGTTCGAGGCGTTGACGACCAGCATGTAGTCGTCCTCCTCGTAGCAGTAGACGAGGACGTCGTCGCGCACGCCGCCGCGCTCGTTGCAGACCAGCGAGTAGCGCACCATGCCGCGCTCCATGCCCTTCACCTGCCGCGTGCAGACGCGGTCGAGGAAGCGGCGCGCGTGGCGGCCGGTGAAGCGCACGCGTCCCATGTGGCTCACGTCGAAGAACGCGGCGCCCGTGCGGCACGCGTGGTGCTCGTCGATGATCGAGCCGTATGACATGGCCATCTCCCAGCCGGCGAAGTCGACGAAGCGCGCGCCGCGCTCGGCACTCCAGGGGTGGAACGGGGTCCGGCTGAGGGTGGCGTTGGTCATCGGACGTCGAAGGCTAGCCGAAGCGATCGGCACCCGGATATCCTCGTTCGGACGCGATGGGCGCCAGCGATCGACGACCGCCAGGCCGGATGCGACTCCACGG
>CAYTYU010000216.1:0-2712 GCA_964440815.1 uncultured Chitinophaga sp. | reverse complement strand
GTTTGGATCTCCTAGAGAGCGAGACGCCCCTCTGGCGCGCTCAGAATGGGGTTCCTGCTCTCTTGGAGAGAGCGGGACAGCCCCACCCACGACTGATCGACGCCGGATCAACCTCCCCGCCGGGCGATCACGCGATCTCAACCACCCGCTGCCCTTCCGTAATCGCGGCCACGACGGCGGAGAGCGACCGCGCGAACGCCTCGACCAGCGCGTCACGCCGGCAGTTGCCGAGCCGAACCCAGATCAGTCTCCCCCTGTCCCCGGGCCGGTTCGCGAGGAACAGAAGGTCCTCGTCCTTGCTCACCACGATGCGGTCCTCGCGGAGCGCCCAGGCCCAGAGCGCCCGATCGTCGGCGGTGTCCATGCCGACCATGGCCACGTGGACCGAGTCATGACCGGCCTCCTCCAGGAACTTCGACAGGCGCGGCGGGAGCTGGTTGTCGACGACGAACCTCATGCGACGCGGAACACCGCGTGGCTCATGTGAACGGCGGCATAGGCGATCGCCGCCAGGACGTCATCGCGCACCAGCGACGGATGGTCGGACAGCACCTCCTCGGTGGAGGCGCCGTTCGCGAGCAGCTCGAGCACGTCGGACACGCGCATGCGGGTCCCGCGGATGCATGGACGGCCGCCGCACTTGCCGGGCTCGATGGTGATTCGTTCAAGGAGCGCGCTGGACATGACCTCACTATAGCGGGCATGGCGCGCAGATCACCGATTCCTGCGAAAGCGCCTCGCCGTAGGCGACGTATGCGACGCGGAAGGCGAGGATGCCGGTGCGGCCGACGGCGGCGACGCTCTAGTAAATCAACGAGCGGCCTGCTCCGTGACGTCCTCGATCATCCATCGCGCCAAGGTCCAGCACGCTTCCTCCTCGCTCGGAAGAACTCGGGTCGCGACAAGGCCTGGCCGCCGTGCGTCGCGTGCCTGAACTCTCCATCCCCTTGCGGACTGGCAGGCTGAGTAGCGCGAGGTTGGACGCTCGTCCCCGAAGCGGAGATCGTCATGCGGGATGCCCAGACGATCGAGTAGGACCACAAGGTTCTCGTGATGGAGCCTTTCTGGCGTCACGTAAAGATGGGGTCTACTCGTGGATGCCGCCAGCTGCGGGCTTGGATCCCGGTCCCCGCGGTCGTCGCCCTGGCGGAGGCGCCCGCAGAAGAGGAGTGAGTCGACGCAAGCCTTGAAGACTGTCCAGCATGCGTCTCGCTCGTGTTTGCAAAGCTGAATCGGTCGCGACTCTCCACGCTCGATCTCTGAAACCTCCCAGCCCTGGGGTGTTCTCTTTAGGACGAAACCTTCGCTCGTAGCGCTTGGAGAAAGGCTGTAGGTCGCGGGGTTGACGCCGAGGCGGTCGAGGAATTGAGCCAGCACGGTCGTGTTCAAGGGATGATCTCCCGCAGACAGCTGCGTCGTACGGCCCGGAATGTGAAGAGGATCGCAAGTGGGTTGGACGCGCCATACCCCTCCGCGTGAGCGGAGTCATCAACTGCGGGTCACCGTTCGCGATCGGTCGGGACCGAACCAGCGGGGCCTACCCCGGGGGTAGTGACCGCTCCAGCGGAACCGACCCAGTCTTAACCCGGCACTCTGCCCGGCGAGAGACCCGGAGAGACTTTCGGCCATCCGGTCGGCCAGCGGGGGATCGGAGGGTGGCGATCGACCCGATCACGTGTCGAGCGGGATGTCGTCTCACTCCTCGTCCGAAACCATCCACTCGAGGATCGCGGAGCTTCGCGGCAGACACCAGCCGATCGGGAGGTTCCTCCCGTCGGAGATTCAGCGCCGCGAGCGTGGGCGATCGGGCTCAGTCACGGAAGACCGGCAGCAACCGCACAACCGCATTCCGGGCAGCGAGACTGGTCGGCAAGCAACCGGTGGCCGCAATCCGGACACTCGTTCCGGCGGCTCCGGAACCAACGGCGCGACAGCGCAAACGCCGTCGCGATCCCGAAGAACACGGCGATCGTCGCCAGCAACGAAACGGCTAGGCGTACGGTGCTGACCTGGAGGTTCCGGGATGACTCGCACAGGTCGGCAAACGTCGCGTACGACAGATGGTCCGGCCGGCACCGGACCCACGCGACACGGATCGGCCACCCGAACTCGTGCCATCCCTCGCCGCTGCCCAAAAACGACTGTTGCCCGGGAACAACCAGGCCGTACTCGTCCGCAAACGACGAACGCCGCACGCCGATGCGGTAGTCGGGCGGGTAGCTCGACCCGACCACTTCCCAGTATCGCGCCGAAAGAAGGTCTTGATCCGCCGGGACCGCAACCGGATGGCTGAGGGTCGTCCCGCGCGCAAGCCCGACGATCCATGGGGCGTAGACGCCCGCCGCAATGGCCAACGCTGCGAGGCCCATGGAGAGGCCGAGGCGCAGAGGCGGCCGATCCAAGCCCGTCAACCTCCAATGGCAGAGCCAGACTCCGGTCATGATGCCCGCCAGCACCGCCACCCATTGCGCAGACGCCCAGAGCGCATCGGCCAACGTGGCATGCGCTGGCCGATCGCACCCCGCGAGGACGACGGGGATGAACCCGGTGGCCATCCCCACGAGGACGGGAAGGATGAGGACGGCCGGGCTTCCCTGAGACAGCTCGGCCGATGAACGCCGCTGCCTGGTCCGCACTGGCGGTATCGGTCTCATGGACGTTTCCGTGGACGCACCATACCCCTCCGCGTGAGCGGAGGCAGAGGAGGAGGGG
>CAYTYU010000215.1:0-2718 GCA_964440815.1 uncultured Chitinophaga sp. | reverse complement strand
GGTAGCCGTCGATCTCGCCCTTCTCGAGGCGGTTGGCCAGCTCGCCGCAGGTGCAGCCCTCCTTGGCGAGCATCGACAGCTGGTCGTGCTCGATGATGGGCGGGTACTGGCTCTCGCGGTAGTAGGGGAAGTGGCCGCTGGTGCGGTAGAGGTCGAGCTTGCCGATGTGCGGCGTGAAGACCTGGGTGTAGCCCTGCTTGCGCAGCTCGTCGCTGATGAAGTTCTGGAGCTCCTGCCGGACGATCGAGCCGTTGGGGGTCCAGAGGATGAGGCCCTGGCCCACCATCTCGTCGATGTGGAAGAGCCGCAGCTGCTTGCCGAGTACGCGGTGGTCGCGCTTCCTGGCCTCGTCGAGCTGCGTGAGGTGCGCGGCCAGTTCCTCCTTCGTGGCGAAGGCGGTGCCGTAGACGCGGGTCAGTCGGTCGAGCGTCTCGTCGCCCTTCCAGTAGCTCGACGCGAGGCTCATCACCTTGAACGCGCCGATCCTGCCGGTGGCGGGGACGTGCGGGCCGCGGCAGAGGTCTTCCCAGTGCGTGCCGGGGGTGCCCGTCGCGTACCAGCTGAGGGCGGTGCTGCCGGCCTCGCACGCGCGCTCGGCGTTGTCGACCTTGAACTTGCTGCCCTCGGCCCGCAGCTTCTCCATGCCCTTCGCGGCGGGCATCTCGTAGCGGGTGAAGGGCCGGTTCTCGGCGACGATCCTCGCCATCTCGGCCTCGATCGCGGGGAAGTCGTCGGTCGAGATCGCCTTGCCGCCCTCGAAGCTGATGTCGTAGTAGAAGCCGGTCTCGAGCGGCGGGCCGTACACCAGGCGCGCGTGCGGGAACAGCCGCTGGATGGCCTCGGCCATCACGTGCGCGGTGCTGTGGCGGATCAGGAAGAGCGCCTCCGGGTCCGCGCCGCCCTCGCGCCGCTTCGGCGTGACGATGGCGATCGAGCAGTCGCGCTCGAGGACTGCCGACAGGTCGCGCAGCTCGCCGTCGACCTTCGCGCCCACGGCGGCCTTGGCCAGGCCTGCGCCGATCGACGCCGCCACCTCGGCGGCGGTGACGGGCTGGGCGAACTCCTTGACGGAACCGTCGGGCAGCGTGATCCGGGGCATGGAGCCCGGCAGGCTACCGAAAGCGGGTTTGGGTCAGCTTCCCGCGGGCGGCCCGAAGAGGTCCGGCTGCTTGGGGTCGGGCGGCGGCCGCTCGGCGATCTCGGCGATCTCGCGGGCGAACTCGCCGGCGGTCGAGAACTTGTAGTACTCGCTGGCGAAGCGGATGTAGGCGACGTCGTCGACGGCGCGCAGCTTGTCGGCGACGCGCTTGCCGATCGCCAGGCTCGGCACCTCGCGGTCGTGCTCGCGGTGCATCTCCTCCTCGACCTCGCGGACGATGCGCTCCTTCTCGGAGGCGGGCACGGGGCGCTTGCCGCAGGCGGCGATGATGCCGCGCATCAGGTTGTCGGCGTTGAAGGGGACGCGCGTGCCGTCGCGCTTGACGACCATCAGCCGCTCGGTTCGCTCGACCCGCTCGAAGGTGGTGAAGCGCTTGCGGCACGCCAGGCACTCGCGGCGGCGGCGGATGGCGTCTCCCGACTCGGTGGGCCGGCTGTCGATCACCTTGTCGCGGTCGCGCTCGCAGTAGGGGCACCTCACGGCCGGCTCAGATCTCCTCGATCTCGGCGATCTTCTTGGCTGCGAGCTCGTCGATCTTCGTGGTGAACTGCTTGGTCAGCTCGTCGATCGACTCCTTGGCGCGCTCGGCCTGGTCCTCGGTGACGCCCGACTTCTTGTCGGCGAGCAGCGCGTCGACCGCCTTGTTGGCGTCCCGGCGCTCGTTCCGCACCACGACCTTCGAGTCCTCGGACATCTTGCGCACCTGCGTCGCGAGCTGCTTGCGTCGGTCGGCGCTGGGCGCCGGGACGCTGACGCGGATCGCGCTTCCCTCGGCCACCGCGCGCACGCCGATGCCGGCGCTCTCGATCGCCTTGACGATCTCGGACTTCGAGCCCGGGTCAAACGGCTTCACCATGAGCGTGGTGGCGTCCGCCACGGTGATGCCGGCGAGCTCGCGCAGGTCGGTGCTCGAGCCGTAGTAGTCCACCTTGACGTGCTCGACGAGGGCCGTCGTGGCGCGCCCGGTGCGCACGCCGCGAAGCTCGCGCTGGAAGTACTCGGTGCCGGCCGTCATCTTCTCCTCGGCCTCGAGGAGCACGGTGTCGATGTCCATGGAAGGGTGTCCTGTCAGGTGGTGACGACGGTGCCGACGGCGGAGTCGCCCTCGAGCACGCGGCGGATGTTGCCGGAGCGGCGGAAGTCGAAGACCACCACCGGCACCTCGTGCTCCATGCACATGGTGAGCGCGGTCAGGTCCATGACGGCGAGCTGCTTCTCGATCGCCTCGGAGAAGCGGAGGCGCTCGTAGCGGACGGCCTTGGGGTCCTTCTTGGGGTCGGCGGTGTAGATGCCGTCGACCTTGGTGGCCTTGAGGATGGCCTGGGCGCCGAGCTCGATGCCGCGCAGGCTGGCGCAGGTGTCGGTGGTGAAGAACGGGTTGCCGGTGCCGGCCACCAGGATCACCACGCGGCCCTTCTCCAGGTGCCGCAGCGCGCGGGCGCGGATGAAGGGCTCGGCGACCGCGGGCAGGTTGATGGCGCTCATGCAGCGGGCCTCGACGCCGACGTGCCCGAGCGCTTCCTTGAGCGCGAGGCCGTTGATCACGGTGCCCAGCATGC
>CAYTYU010000214.1:0-2771 GCA_964440815.1 uncultured Chitinophaga sp. | reverse complement strand
GGCGATCCGGCGGCAGGCTCGGCGGCGGCCATGCGCGCGGTCGGGCTGGTGCCGGCGGGCATCGTGGCGGCGTCGGCGTCTGACCCCGCGTGGGTGGCGGCGCTGGCGCTCGCCGCCGGGCGCGGGCAGCCGATCGCGTGGATCGAGCAGCCGCTCGGGTCGAGCGCCAACGACGTGATCGACGCGGCCAGCTTCGCGGCATTCGATGCCGCGGTGCGTTCGGCGTTCGAGACGAGCGGCATGTCATGGACCGCCCTCGGCGACGACCTCGACACCTTCACCCTGTGCCGCCGCGTGGCAAACCGCGTCACGCTCGCCTCGCCTCCCGGGGGCCGCAACCCGCAGCTGCCCGCCGACGCCGGCCCGTTCTCGGTGACCGACGCCCTCTGCCGCCATCCCGACGGCTCGCGCTACGCGTTCGTGGGCCAGGTCTTCGGCGACCGCGTGCGCGCGGCATCGATGGCGATGTGCTCGCTGTTCCTGCGGCGAGAGGACGTGTGGACCTTCGACGGCTATGCGGGCCGTCCCGCGGCCGGCGGCTTCTCGAACTTCGGCTTCGACCGTGCGGTGCCCATCTTCGCCGACCAGGGGTTCCGCCCGCGCACGTGGGAGGGAACCAACGGCACCGTCCAGTCGTGGCGGTCGTTCCTGCCCACCGGCATCACGCCGGACCTGATGCTCGTCAACTCGAGCGGCAACGCCGACTTCTTCGAGCTCTCCGGGTCGGCACAGCTTCCGTCGACCGACATCCCGGTGCTGCGGCGGCCCCTGGCGCTCTCGATGGTGCACAGCTTCTCGCTGCAGTCGCCGGACGCCGAGTTCACGGTGGGCGGCAGGTGGCTCGCGCACGGCGTGTACGCGTACGTCGGGTCGGTGCACGAGCCGTACCTGGCGGCATTCGTGCCGCCCACGAACTTCGCCGAGCGCCTCGCCGGGCTCGCGCCGTTCCTGGTGGCGGGACGGCACTGGCCGGGCGACATCCTGCAGCAGGTGTGGCGCGTGGCCACGTTCGGCGACCCGCTCATGACCGTGCCGTCCCCCAAGATGATGCTCCAGATGCCCCCGCGCCTGCCGGCCGCCCCGCGCGAGGGCGAGCGCGACCTGCGCGCCGAGGCGCGCGCGGCGCTCGAGCGCGTCAAGGCGGCGGCCGACGATGCCGCGGCCGCGCCGGCGCTCGTCGACGCGATGCGCTGCCTCGTGCTGTGCGGCGACGACTCGGTGGCGGCGCAGGTTTGGCAGCTCGCGCGTGCGCGCAACGCCGGCGAGGCGGTGGCGCCGCTGGCGCTCGGGCCGCTCTTCCGCGCCGGCTCGCGCACGGACTTCATGCAGGCCTGGGCGCTGGTGCGCGAGCCCACGTTCGAGGAGCGCGACATGCTGTGGCAGCTGTGGGCCCTCGACCTCTCCTCGATCCGCGACCGCCCCACGGTGGCGGCCCTCAAGGCCGCGATCCGCGGGCCGCGCCTCGACCAGGACGCGCAGGCGCTCCTTCCGTCGGTGCGCGCCGTCGACGGCACGGCGGGCGCGATGGAGTGGCTGAACGGCCTGATCCAGCGCACCGAGGATGCCGACGTGAAGCGGCGCCTGGCGCAGCTTCAGGGCTGAGCGCGCGCGGGAACGAGCTCGATCCGCACGCGCTCGGCGACCTTCGCCGGGTCGTGCTCGAAGGCGGCCGGCGCGCCGGGGGCGTTCGGCTGGCGCGCGCCCAGGAAGCGGTCGTTGGCGGCCTGCTCCGCGCGGGCGAGCAGGGCCACCGAGCCCTCGAACGTCGGGTGCAGGTCGTCGCGCTGGATGAGCGCGCCGTCGACCGCGGCGTCCCAGGTGCGGCGGCCCGCCTGGAACGGCTTGCCGGCGCGCAGGTCCGACACCAGCCGGCCGAGGGGCAGCAGCGCCACGCGCGGCCGCCGCGCGGCCCACGCGCGGATCTCCTCGTTGGCGCGATCGAGCGTCTCGCGCGCCGGCATCTGCGCGCGCGACAGCATCTTGCCGACCGCGGCCGACATGTCGGGCAGGTCGCCGACCACGATCGGGATGCCCGCATCGGCGACGCGGTCGAGGATGCGCAGGCCCTCCCCGAGCAGCGCGATCCGCTGCGACTCGACGCGCACTGGTCGGCGTCCGGCCCCGACGGCGCCGTAGGTGAACCAGAAGAGGAAGTCCGGCGCCAGCACCACCGTGGGGCGCGGGTCCATCGCCAGAAGGGCGTCGACCTGCTCGCGTCCGTTGCCCTCGGGATCGAGGAAGAAGAAGCCGGAGGCATCGCCCGTGACCTCGCCCGCGCCCAGCCGTGCGGCCGACCCGATGCGCGCGAGGCTCAGCGGCTCGAGCCGCGACGCGCGCGTGCGCGCCCCCGGCGCCCGCACCGCGAAGCCGGCGCTTGCGCTGGCCCCCACGATCCGCACCCGTGCCCAGAGCGTGGTGGCGTCGATGCCGGGAAGCGCGTCGCGGCCGAGGCTCACCGGCATCGCGGCGGGCACCGCGAGCAGCACCGATGCCACCACGGCAAGCAGCGCGGCGGCGGGCAACGCGCGGAAACCGATGCGCGGCGTCATGACGCGATCCTAGCCCACGCGCTATCCTTCCCGCCCCTCGCGCCGACCGCGGCGCGGCGCGCACCGCAGGACACGGACCCTTCCCAATGGCGATCCTCATCGACGGCAACACGGCGGTCATCTGCCAGGGCATCACGGGCTCCTCGGGCGCCTTCCACACGAAGGGCTGCCTCGACTACGGCACGCGCATGGTGGGCGGCACCACGCCGGGCAAGGGCGGCC
>CAYTYU010000213.1:0-2778 GCA_964440815.1 uncultured Chitinophaga sp. | reverse complement strand
CAGCGCTTTGCGTTTGGAGAGGCGCGGGTCGGCCTTCAGGCGTGGAGACCGGTGACCGCGGAGTGTGTGTGCCTCCAGCAACAAGGTTCGAGTCATGAAGTCTCCGGCAATGCGAGCGGTGTGCGTCGGCGCGGCGGTGGCATGCGCGCAGGCGGCGCAGGCGTACGTCACGATCACCTACAACGACCAGGGTCTCTGGGCGAACGCCAACCCGTTCGTCGGCGGGCCCTACTACACGGTGTACGAGGACGACATGTCCGCCGCGAACCTCGTGAACCCGAACTACGCCGAGTCATCGCTTCCGTCGACCTCGCAGGGGTTCTGGACCGCGACGCCGCTCTACACGGGCACGCTGGCACTGGGTGGGAGCGGGGCCGGGTCGTACCTCTATGCCGAGCGTGGCGTCGGTTCGACCGGCTACCAGGGAATGCTCCTGGGCCTGAACGGACCCACGTCCCTTGAGACGGGTCTCTACGGCGTCGGCGCCTACGTGCGGCTCTTCGACGGTTCGGGAAACGCCGTCGCGGGCACCGTGCAGATGGCGATCAACGGATTGCCCGATTCCCCCGGCTTCACGGGTCAAGCCGCGGTCTTCGCGGTGGGCGCTTCCGGCGGCTTCATCGGATTCTGGATCGACCAGACCAACCTGACCACGTGGATCACCAGTCTCTGGATCGGCTCCACGAGCGCCGCCCCGCGCGTCGCCGTCGACACCCTGTACCTGGGGGTACCAGCCCCCGGCGCGCTCGCGCTCCTGGGCGCGGCCGGGCTGATCGGGTCGCGGCGCCGTCGCGGGTGACTTCCGAGGTCCGTCGGCGCCGCCTCCCTTGTCGGCGGCGCCGACGGCCTCACAGCCCCATCAATACGATCGCCCCGACGCTCAGGATGAAGTACGGCACGAGTGCCGCAGCGCCGGCGTAGTCCTTCGCGAGCCGCTGGCCGAAGAAGAGCATCACGATGTTGAGCGCGGCCAGCTGCGCGCCCCAGAGCGCGTGGCGCGGGTTGCCGTCGGCAAGGAGCTGCCACAGGCCGAGTGCCGCCGATCCGCCGGCTGCGATCTCGGTGATCGTGACCGCCACCAGCATCGCCGGCACCTGCCGACGCAGCGGGCTCTTCGCGAAGTGCTGCGTGAGCCAGGCGAGGTTGCCGCGGAAGTCGATGACCTTGTCGAGGCCCGACTGGAGGAACAGGATCGCGAGGAACGCGCAAACGAGGATCTGCGCGCTGGACGTGGGGTCGGCGAGCCGTTCGAGCATGGCGGAGATGCTAAGGGCGCGTTGATTTCGCGATCGAAACCGGGCGACCTAGCATCCGGGCATGGCTCGACCGAACCGCTGGCGCCCGCTCCTTGCGCCCTCGCTCGCTGCCGTGCTGGCCGGGGCGTCCCATGCCGAGGTGATCACCGTCTCGGTGACGAACTTCGCATTCACGCCTGCGAACGTCACGGCGGCTCCCGGGGACACCATCCGGTGGGTGCGCGTCGCAGGAAACCACACTGCCACCAGCGGTGCGCCGTGCTCGCCGAACGGCTCCTTCGACCTTCCGGTGAACTCGGTCTTCACCTCGGCAACGTGGGTCGTCCCAGCGTCTGCCGCCGGCACCACCGTGCGCTACTACTGCGCTCCCCACTGCACCACGATGCAGGGGACGATCACCGTCACGCAGCCGCCGCCGAGCCCGGACCTCAATGGCGATGGCGTCGTCAACGGCGATGACCTCGGCCTTTTGCTTGCGGCGTGGGGTGCCACCGGCGGCCCCGCGGACCTGAACAGCGATGGGTCAGTGAACGGCGACGACCTGGGCATCCTGCTCGGGGCCTGGACGGTTTGACGCCGGCGACGGTGCTGCGGCGCCCCGAGCGCCCCAGCGTCACTTCTTCCGCGCCCGTGGCTTGCCGGGCTTGCCGAGCTTGTCACGGCGCCCGTCGATCCGTTCACCGAGGGTCTTCGCAAGCAACGCACTGCCGTCCGGCCCCGTGAGCGGCGTGAGTCGGGCGTCGATCGCATCCCGCAAACCGTCGAGCTGCTTCGTGTCGGCTGCGGCATCGATCGCCGCGATCGCCGCGGGCAGTGCGTAGGGATTCGCCCTCAGCGCCGCCTCCGCGAAGGCAACGCATGCGCCCGGTCGTGCTTCCGGCGGGAGGGCTTCGAACATCCGGTGCATGGCGAGCGCGAGTACGAATCCCTCCACATCGCGGTTCACCGCCCACGCGACCGCCTGGTGGAAGACCATCGGGCGCTGGCTGGCCTCGTCGTCGTACGCCCACCAGGCGTGGACGGAGGTGACCTCGTCCCCGCCGCTGGCGTACTGGCCGCCTTTGCACGCGAACTTTCCGCTGGCGCGGTCGCAGTCCATGAAGACGATCGCGCAGTGCCCCGGCTGGCCGGCGGTCGAGGCCGGGACGCCGGCGATGCGCAGGGTGCGTGCGCCGATGTTCCCCATCGTGCCGCACACGCCGCCGTCCTTCCACATCATCTGGATCGAGCCGTAGCTGAACGGGAACGGGCTCACGCGCCGCGCCGACTGCATGTCGAACTGCTGCGCGATGTCGCCGATGTACTCGCCGTAGGTGCGCAGCTCGCCGGTGTCGCGGAAGGCGGTCCAGATGGCCTCGCGCTCGCGCAGCGGCTGGTCATCGGCCACCAGCATCATGAGGACGGGCCACGGAGCGTTCAGCGGGAATCGCGGCCACTGCATGGCCTGGCGCTGGGCGGGCGTCAGCTCGGCGCGGTCGTTGCGCACGAACCATGCCATGGACTCGGCATGCGTGGGCGCACG
>CAYTYU010000212.1:501-2799 GCA_964440815.1 uncultured Chitinophaga sp. | reverse complement strand
GCCGGCGAACCGGGCGATCTTGGCAGGCGCAGACCAGCCGTAGAACTCGTGGTTGTCGTGGGTGCCGAACCCGGCGGTGGCGCGGCGATCGAGGTGGCCATTGACGTCGGGCGAGGCGAAGGCGGCGGAGACCCGGTTGGAGCAGTAGTTGCTGACGACGGCGTTCGGATAGGCCGCGCGGATCGACTGGAACACCGCCTGGTTCATGGCGGCGTCGAAGCGGCCGGCCATGCGTTCGGTCCAGCGGAAGTACAGGTCGCTGCCCCAGCTCATGCCGGTGATCTGCGCGGGAAGTCCCATCGACTTCGCGAGCGCGGGCCAGCGCGGGTCCGCCTGGATCGCCGCGAGCGCACCATCCTGCCCGAGAAAGTGTGCGGCATGGAGAGTGGTCTCGTTGTCCACGGCCACGCCGTCGACCGGGGCGCCCAGCTGCTTGAGCCGCTGCATGGCGGCGCTGACCCGGGTGCGGACGGTCTGCACGCCGCGATCGATCCACGGACCGCGGAAGTTGGTCGGACGGTCGACCTGGACGCGCTCGGTCACCGGGACCAGCGTCGCGGACCGGGACGTCGACGACGCCGAGGTGGTGGCCGATGCCACGGCGGATCCCGGCGCGCGCCCGGCGGAGGCCAGGGTCGGACCCTTGGACTTGGCAGGGGCCGGCGCCTTCGCCGTGGTGGTGGCCGGGGCCGCCACCCAGCGGGTGCGGGTTTCCCAGACACGCTCGATGCAGCGATCGGCCGGGTTGTCGCACATGTCATCCGTCATCCACCAGAAGACGACGTAGCGCTTGCCCTCGGGCAGGGCCTTCAGGCGCTGCGCGACGTCCTCGAGGTTGCACCAGGGATCCACCTGGATCATCGGGGTGACGTGGTCGGTGGGCGCCGGGTGGTGGCGGGCCCAGGTGAAGGCCTGGAAGTCGCCGGATGCGGCACACGCCCCGGAGAGCGCAAGGACGGAGACGGACGCGGCCTGGACGGAACGACGGAGCGAACGGAACTGCGAACCCAGTTGCATGCTGATCCTTCGTGTTGCCCGCGCGCGTTCGGGCGCACGTCGTGCGCCGGTCGGCGGCAGGCAGGGTCGAGAATCACCGACAACGAGGTCTGGTCTTGGTTGGAACACCACCGTCCGATCTGGGACGGCGGTGACAAGCCAAATCCTCGCACGCAGAGCGACCACAACCCCCATAACGGCCGACCGGGCGGCACACATGTACCTTCCGTCCGATACATGGTTCTGGCCACCAGAGGCGCATGATGACGACGAAGACCCGGATCAACATCGGATGCGGAATGACCCCCACGGAGGGGTGGCTCAACCTCGACAATTCGCCGAGCCTCAGGCTGGCGAAGTTCCCGTTCGTGGCGGAGGTCCTGCACCGGGTTGGGCTGCTCGACAACAACCAGTTCGACTACGTGGGCTACTGCCGGTCGAACCGCATCCGTTTCGCCGACGGCACCCGGCGCATCCCCGTGGCCGACGGCGCATCGGACGTGGTCTACGCATCGCACGTCATCGATCTCCTCGACCGAACGGAGATCAAGCGCTTCCTGGCCGAGTCCCGGCGTGCCCTCCGCGCCGGCGGGATCCGAATCGTGGTGGCCGACCTGGGCAAGCTTCTCTCTGAGTACCAACGCAACCAGGATGCCGACCGCTTCATGTCGAACCTCATGGTCTGCGCCCCCCGGGCGCGAACCCTGGCACAGCGGATCCGGCTCCTGATGGTCGGCGATCGCATGCACAAGTGGGCGTACGACGGCAAGTCGCTCGCCAAGCTGCTCGTCGAATGCGGATTTGAGGACCCGGTGTCGCTCCCGCCAGGCGAGACGCGGATTGCGGATCCGGGGCCACTCAACCTGCGGGAGCGCTCGGAGCACCATCCGCTGTACATGGAAGCCCGGCGGCCGTGATCCCGGTCGCTGATCCCTCGCAGCACGTCACAGACGCACCGTCTGCCGCCCCCGGTAGAAGTCCGCCGGATCCACCCGCTGCTTGATCTGCCGAAGCCGCGCGTAGTTCGCGCCCCAGTACTGGTTCGACCACTGCGCTTCCGTGAGGTCCTCGTCGGGGTAGTTGACATAGGCGCCTGCGCCGGCAGCCGAGAGACGGGGATACACGTCCCGGTAGAAGCCCTGGATCCAGTCGTCGTTGACCGCGTTCGCGACCGGCGAGGGCGTGTTCACGAATCCGAGGAACTGCACCTCGAGCAAGGCCTGCCGGTGGGCGAAGGCAGTCGCGTCGGGGGCGATGTCGCCGACTGCACCGCGCACGGTGAACAGGTTGAGGCTGGCGTAG
>CAYTYU010000212.1:0-459 GCA_964440815.1 uncultured Chitinophaga sp. | reverse complement strand
TCGTCCGAGGCGGTGAACGACCCGGCGACCATGGACACGCCGCCGGGGCCGGTGAGGAGCTCGCGGGCGACATCGAGCTCCGACTCAGGTCCGTTGCCCCACGCCAGGAACAGGCAGGTGGATGGGTTCGTGGCCGCCGCGTAGCTGTTGCAGACCAGCGCTCCCGTCACGCTGCGCGGGATCAGGTCCCCCTGCTGAACCTCGATGAGGCGCGCCAGCGCGTCGCCGACGGCGGCGAGCGGCCAGCGCCAGAGATGCACGCGCAGGGTGCGGTACGGGGCGGCCTCGACGTCGATGGTGGTGGCGACGCCGAAGCTGTTGCCGCCGCCGCCGCGCAGGGCCCAGAAGAGGTCGTTGTCGCCGTCCGGCGCGGCGTTGAGGAAGGTGCCGTCGGCGCGGGCAAGGCGCACGGCGCGGATGCGGTCGCACGTGAGGCCGAGCGAGCGCTGGCGGTAGCCG
>CAYTYU010000211.1:0-2800 GCA_964440815.1 uncultured Chitinophaga sp. | reverse complement strand
GGCCGCGCACGGCGCTCGCGTGCATCTCGCGCCGGCGCGCGCGCTCGGCGTCGGGAAGCGAGGGGTCGATGGCGTCGAAGTAGGCGTTCATCGGCACCTTCGCGTCGATGGGGATGAACCGGTTGCCCGGCAGGTGCACGACCATGTCCGGGCGCAGGCGGGCGCCCTCATCGCCTTCCAGGCTGGTCTGCTCGGTGAAGTCGACGTGCTCGCCGAGGCCCGCCCACTCCACGACGTTGCGCAGGCCGACCTCGCCCCAGCGCCCGCGCTGACGGTTGTCGCGCATGGCGCTCGACAGGCTCTGCGCCGCGGCCGAGGCCTTCTGCTGCAGGTCCGCGATCTGCTTCAGCTGCTCGCCGAGCGCCTTCGAGTCGCCCTCGCGCTTCTCGGCCAGTTCCTTCACCAGCTGCTCGTTCTTCGCCAGCTGCTCCTTGAGCGGCACCAGCGCCGCGTCGATCGCCTTCTGGCGGGCCTCGAGGTCCTGCTGCGAGAGCTTGTGCTGGCCCTCGAACTGCTCCTTGGCCTGCTTCATCATCGACTCGGCCGCCGCCCGCAGGACGTCCGCCCCGGTGGCCTTGAAGGCATCCGCCAGCGTGGCGCGCGCCTGGTCCAGCGACTGCTTCAGTTCCGTGAAGGCCTTCTCGCGCGCGGCCAGCGTCGCCTCAAGCGATGCCTCGCGCGCGGCGCCCGCCGACGCGGCACCCGACCGCGCGACCACGAACGCGGCACCACCGCCGAGGGCGACCCCGACCAACAGACCCACGAGCAGGGAGATGCCATCCATGACCACCTCATCCTATGTGGCTCGGCCAGCCGCATCGATACCCTGCCCCCATGCCCGCGCCCGTGAGCCGCCGCGACTTCCTCGGATGGATGTCGCTCGCGGCCGGCGCCACGGCCGCCGTGCCGGCGTGCTCGAGCAGCCGGCCCGCGCCCGCAACCCCAGGGACCCGATCCATGCACGACTTCTCCCCCGCCGAGCCGCGCTGGGACCTCCCCTACCCCTCCCAGCGGATGCCCACCTTCGCGCGGCGCGGCATGGTGGCCACCAGCCAGGTGCTGGCCGCGCAGGCGGGGCTCGAGACGCTCGCGCGCGGCGGCAGCGCCGCGGACGCCGCGGTCGCGACGGCCGCGTGCATGACCGTGCTCGAACCCACCACGAACGGCATCGGCGGCGATGCCTTCGCGCTGGTGTGGGATGCCGGCCGGCTGCACGGCCTGAACGGCTCGGGCCGCACGCCTGCCGCGCTCGACCGCGCGCGCTACGCGGGCCGCACCATGCCCACGCGCGGATGGGACGCGGTGACCGTGCCCGGCCAGGTGGCGCTCTGGGCGGACATGCATGCGCGCTTCGGGCGCCTGCCGTTTGCGTCGCTCATGGAGCCTGCTGCGTCCTTCGCGCGCGACGGTTACCCCGTCGCCGTGCAGACCGCACGGCTCTGGGACCGCGCCGCGGCCGCACTCGGCGGCGACGCCGAATGGCGCCGCACCTTCACGATCGATGGCCGCGCCCCGCGCGCGGGCGAAGTGATGCGCCTGCCCGACCACGCCCGCACGCTTGAGGCGATCGGCGCGAGCCGAGGCGACGACCTCTATCGCGGCGATCTCGCGTCACGCATTGCCGCCTTCGCGAAGACCTCGGGCGCGGCCATGCAGGCCTCGGACCTCGCCGCGCACGCCACCGAGTCCGTCACGCCCATCTCGCAGGCCTTTCGCGGTGCACGACTCCACGAGATCCCGCCGAACGGCCAGGGCATCGCAGCACTCATCGCGCTGGCCATCCTGGAACGCACCGACATCGACCGCCACGGCGTCGACAGCCCCGAGGCCGCGCACCTGGCGATCGAAGCCATCAAGCTCGCCTTCCGCGAGGCGCACCTGCACGTGGCCGAGCCCACGGCGATGCGCACGACGCCCGCGGAGATGCTCGACCCCGCGGCGATCGACCGCCTCGCCGCGCGCATCGACCCGGCCCGCGCACAGGACTTCGACGCCGGCATCCCGAAGCCCGGCGGCACCATCTACCTCTGCACCGCCGACGACCGCGGCATGATGGTGAGCCTCATCCAGAGCAACTACATGGGCTTCGGCAGCGGCCTGGTGGTGCCGGGCACCGGCATCGCGCTCCAGAACCGCGGCGCGTGCTTCTCGCTCGAACCCGGGCATCCGAACGAGCTCGCCCCCGCCAAGCGGCCGTACCACACGATCATCCCGGGGTTCCTCACCAATGCGGACGGCACCGACCCCATCGGCCCCTTCGGCATCATGGGCGGCTTCATGCAGCCGCAGGCGCACGTGCAGTACGTGCTGCGCACCGTGCTCCACGGCCAGAACCCGCAGGCCGCGCTCGATGCGCCGCGCTGGCAGTGGATGCAGTCACGCGAGGTGCAGCTGGAACCCGGCTGGCCCGCCGCCACCGTCGACGGCCTGCGCGCACGCGGGCACCAGGTCACGGTGGCCGGCGAGAAGTCGGTCACCTTCGGCCGTGGCCAGGCCATCATGAAGTTGGACGGCGCCTGGTGCGGCGCAAGCGACCTGCGCGGGGATGGGTGTGCGGCGGGGCGGTGACCGCCGCAGCCGCCTCACTTGATCAGCCGGAACGGCAGCGGATATCGATAGAACTGGCCCTTCGACGCCTGCAGTGCGCCGAGGATCGCGAAGACGAGCACGGCGACCGCACCCAGCAACAGCAGCAGCACGCCCACCAGCACGATGATCAGCACGGCACTCACGATGCTGTAGATGCCGATGAAGATCACCCAGTTCATCACTTCCTTGCCCTGGGCGTCGTAGCGCGGGT
>CAYTYU010000210.1:0-2822 GCA_964440815.1 uncultured Chitinophaga sp. | reverse complement strand
CGCCGCCGGTGCGGATGCCGGCACGCCCGCCGCCGCGGCCTTCGCCGCCGGCGCGCCGCCGCCCGCCGGCTTCGCCGCGGACGTGTCGATCGCCGCGATCGCCGCGCCCACCTTCTGCTCCGCCCCGGCCTTCGCCTTCACGTGCAGCACGCCGGCCGCGGGGGCCCTCACCTCGAGCGTCGCCTTGTCGCTCTCGATGTCGACGAGGATCTCGTCGGTGTCCACCCAGTCGCCGTCCTGCTTGTGCCACTGGCCGAGGGTGACCTCGGTGATCGATTCGCCTGGGCTGGGAACCACGATGTCCATCGGTCGTCTTCTCCGTGCGCGTGACGTGTCATGCGCGTCGCCCGCTCAGCGGGCGGCGCTTCCCTTGTTCCTGCCGGCGGCCTTGGCCTCCGGGGTGCCGGCCGCCTCGGCCGTGCCGAGCGCCGCCGCGATCACCTTCGCCTGCTCCTTCGCGTGGCGCTTGCTGCTGCCGACCGCGGGGCTCGACTGCGCGGGACGGCCCGCGTACGCCGGCACCGGCCCGCCCCACTCGGCGAAGCGCGCGAGCACGTGGTGCCAGGCACCCATGTTCTCCGGCTCCTCCTGCGCCCAGACGGCCTTCGCCTCCGGGTACCGGGCCAGCTGCGCGCGCACCTCGTCGGCGGGGAACGGCGCGAGCTGCTCGACGCGCACGATGGCCACCGACGGGTTGCCGCCGCCCTCGTGGCGCGCGGCGTCGAGCTCGTGGTAGAGCTTGCCCGTGCACAGCACGACGCGCCGCACGCGCTTGGGGTCGGGCTTCGCCGGGTCCGCGATCACCGCCTGGAACTGCCCGTGTGCCAGTTCCGCCACCGGGCTCTGCGCGGCCGGCAGCCGCAGCATGCTCTTCGGCGTCATGACCACGAGCGGCTTGCGGAACGCGCGCCGCTGCTGGCGGCGCAGCACGTGGAAGACCTGCGCGGTGGTCGACGGGTACACGACCTGCAGGCGGTCCTCGGCGGCCAGCTGCAGGAAGCGCTCCATGCGCGCGCTCGAGTGCTCGGGCCCCTGGCCCTCGTAGCCGTGCGGCAGCAGCATGGTCAGCCCCGACGAGCGGAACCACTTCGCCTCGGCCGACGCGATGAACTGGTCGGCGATCACCTGCGCGCCGTTGGCGAAGTCGCCGAACTGCGCCTCCCAGATGACGAGCGCGCGGGGGTCGACGAGCGAGTACCCGTACTCGAACCCCAGGCATGCGCACTCGGTGAGCGGCGAGTTGAAGATCTCGAACCGGCCCGTCGCGCCCTTGAGGTGCTGCAGCGCGATCCACTGCTCGCCGGTCTCCTGGTCGACGAGCGCGGCATGGCGGTGGCTGAAGGTGCCGCGCTTGACGTCCTGCCCGGTGAGGCGGACGGTGTCGCCCTCCTCGACGAGCGAGGCGTAGGCGAGCAGCTCCGCGGTCGCCCAGTCGACGTTCCCCGTGTCGACCGCGGCGCGCGCGGCGACGCCCTTGGCCACGGTCTTGTGCGCGCCGAAGCCCTCGGGCACGGCGGCCAGCTGCGCGGCCAGCGACTTCAGGGTGCGCGGCGCCACGCCGGTCTCGACCGGTCCGTCGCTCCACGTGCCCCGCAGGCCCTTCCACGCGCCGTCGTACGGCGCATGGCCCGGCTCGCTCGGACGCTCCTTGGCGCGCTTCTGCGCGGCGTCGAGCTCGGCGAACAGCGCCTTCGTGCGGGACTCGAGGCCGTCTGCGGGGATGGTGCCCTCGGCGACCAGCCGCTCCGCCCAGCGGTTCACCACCGGCTTCGCCGCGCGCACGCGCCGGTACATCACCGGCTGCGTGAAGTTCGGCTCGTCGGTCTCGTTGTGCCCGAACTTCCGCCAGCACCACATGTCGATGAAGGCGTCCTCGCCGAACGCCGCGCGCCACTCGGCCGCCAGGCGCGCCGCGAAGTCGCACGCCTCGGGGTCGCCGCCGTTCACGTGGAACACCGGTGCCTCGACGATGCGCGCGACGTTGGTGCAGTACGGGCCCGCGTACGAATCGCGGCTGTCGGTCGTGAAGCCGACCTGGTTGTTGATCACCACGTGCACCGTGCCGCCGACGTCGTAGCCGTCGAGGCCGCACATGTTGAGCGTCTCCGCGACCACGCCCTGGCCGGGCAGCGCCGCGTCGCCGTGGATCAGGACGGGCAGCACCTTGCGCCGGCCCTCGGCCAGCGTGCGCGCCGCGCGCTCCTGGCGACCGCGCGCGCGGCCGGTCGCCACGCTCGCCACGAACTCGAGGTGGCTGGGGTTGGCGCAGAGCGACACGCGCACCTCGGCGCCCGAGGGCGTGCGGTACGGGCCGCTGAAGCCCTGGTGGTACTTGACGTCGCCGCCGCCCGCCTCGAAGTGCGGCTCCCAGCTCTCCTCGAACTCGGTGAGGATCATCTCGGCCGGCTTGCCCGCGACGTTGTGCAGCACGTTGAGGCGTCCGCGGTGGGCCATGCCCATCACGCACTCCTCGGCGCCCGCGCGCGCGGCCTCGCCGAGCACGCGGTCGAGCACCACGAGGAGCGACTCGCCACCCTCGAGCCCGAAGCGCTTCTTGCCGATGAACCGCGTCGCGAGGAAGTTCTCGAAGCCGTCGGCCGCCACCAGCCGGTCGAGGATGCGCACCTTGGCGGCCGCGTCCGCCGCCCCGCGCGCGGCCAGGGCTTCCATGCGCTCGGCGATCCAGGCGCGACGCTCCGGGCAGGAGATGAAGCCGAACTCGGCGCCCACGGTGCCGCAGTAGGCCTTCTGCAGGAAGGCGACGATGTCGGCGAGCGTCGCGGACGGCCCGATCGGCAGCGTCCCCGTGGAGAACGCGCGCG
>CAYTYU010000209.1:0-2838 GCA_964440815.1 uncultured Chitinophaga sp. | reverse complement strand
CCGCCGGCACCGACCCGCACGCCGCGGCCACGCTCGACTGGCTCGTCGACGCCCTCGCCCGGAGCCTGTCGGTGGTGGTCAACATCGTCGACCCGCACGCAATCGTCCTCGGCGGCGGCGTGAGCAACGTGCCCGGCCTGGCGCCGCGCGTGCAGGCCGCGCTGCCGGCCCTCGTCTTCAGCGACGGCTGCGACACCCCGGTGCTGCGCGCCGTCCACGGCGACTCGAGCGGGATCCGGGGCGCGGCCTACACCGCGACCTCGCGGCCCTCGGCGCTCGAGCGGTAGATCGCGTCGAGCACCGACTGGACGCGGCGGCCCGCGGCGGCGTCGGCGTGCGGCGGCGTGCCGCGCTCGGCAAGCGCGCGGAACATCCGGTACTGCTCGTCCCACGCGTCGTGCTCGACGTTCGCTGAGGCGAACTCGGGCGCCAGGTCCGCCACGCGCCCGCCGGCCTCGGTGGCGATCGAGAGCGACTTCCCGAAGATCTGGTAGAAGCAACCGCCCCGGTCGCCGAACACGGTCATGCCGTTGGCCATGTGCTTCTCGTCGACGTTCATCGCCCAGGTGACGTTCACCTCGATCGTCAGCCCGCCGGCGCAGCGCACGAGCGCCGTGGCGTGGTCCTCGACGTCGCAGGTGCCGTCGAACCGCGGCGGACCGGCCCACATGAAGGTGTGCACGTAGTCCTTCATGCGCGGGCCGAAGTTCGCGTAGGTGGCGCCGCTCACGCGTTCGGGAGCGGGGTTCCCCGTCAGGTGGAGCGCCAGGTCCAGGACGTGCACCCCGAGGTCGATGAGCGGCCCGCCGCCGGACATCGCCTTGGTGGTGAACCATCCGCCGAGCCCCGGCACCCCGCGCCGGCGGTAGAGGCTGCACTTGACGTGGTAGATCCGCCCGAACGCGCCTTCGTCGATGAACGCCTTCACCGTCCGGCTCGCCGGGGTGCTGCGCGACACGAAGCCCATCTGCAGGCGGCCCTTCGTCCGGTCCAGCGTCGCGATGATCCGGTCGCACTCGGCGACGCTCATCGCCATGGGCTTCTCGAGGAACACGGTCTTGCCGGCCTCGAGCGCCTCGCATGCGACCGCCGCGTGGTCGACGTTCGGCACCGCCACCACCACGCTGTCCACCTCGCGCATGGCGAGGAGCTCCTTCACGGAGCCGCACACGCGCGCCTCGCGGTGCTTCCTCCCGAAGGCCCCGCCCTTGGCGGGGTTGACGTCCCACACGCCGGCGACCGGGATGCCCGCGCGCGCGGCGGTGTCCGCGTGCACGTTCCCGATCGCGCCGGCTCCGATGATTCCGAGCGTCATGGTCATGGCTGCGCCGGAAGATAGCCGCGCGTTGCCGCCCGTCCCGCCGCGGATGGCCGTTGCCGCGCGCATCGGCCGCGCGTCCCCGCCCGCCGCGGCCTAGCATCCCCGCATGACCGCTCCGCGCACGGTGATCGTCGGCGCCGGCATCGTCGGCCTGTCGACCGCGTACTTCCTGGCCAAGGCCGGCCGCCCGGTGACCGTCCTCGACCGCGAGCCGGTCGGCGAGGGCGCCAGCTGCGGCAACGCCGGCCTCCTCTCGATCGGCCACTACCCGCTCACGCGCCCCGGCGTCAGCTGGCGCGGGCTGAAGTGGATGTTCGACCGCAACGCGCCGCTCTTCATCCGGCCGCGGCCCGATCCGTCGCTGGTCTCCTGGCTGTGGACCTTCCACCGCCACTGCAACCAGCCCTGGCTCGACCGCTGCATGCGCGAGCTGTGCGCGATGGGCTTCCCGACGCTCGCGCTCTTCGAGGAGATGATCGCCGCCGAGGGAATCGACTGCGACTACCGCCGCGACGGGTGGCTCGACGTCGTGATGGACCCGGCAAACCTGCCGCATGCGGAGGCCGAGGCGCGCTCGCTGGTGCCTCACGGCTACTCCTACCGCATGCTCACGGGCGACGAGCTGCGCCGCCGGAGTCCCTGCTTCGCGCCGGAGGTGGCGGGCGCGGTGTGGTACGAGGACAGCGCCCACTGCCATCCGGCCGACTTCATGCGCGGCCTCGCCGCCGCGTGCGCGCGCGCGGGGGTCGACCTGCGCATCCCGTTCGAGGCCGCGTCGGTGGTGCGCGACCGGGCTGGCCGCG
Source organism: uncultured Chitinophaga sp. (assembly GCA_964440815.1). Classification (GTDB taxonomy): domain Bacteria; phylum Planctomycetota; class Phycisphaerae; order Phycisphaerales; family SM1A02; genus UBA966. The sequence continues at coordinate 714 of CAYTYU010000209.1, read as the reverse complement.
CCGCCGGCGTGCGGGGCACCTCGGGCGAGGTGGTCGAGGGGGCGGACGTCGTCATCGCCGCCGGCGTCTGGAGCGACGGGCTCGCGCGCGACCTGGGCCTCGACATCCCGATGCAGGGCGCGCGCGGCTACCACCGCCAGCTGAAGGGCGTGCCCGAGCTGCCCTTCACCGGCTGCGTGCTCCACGAGACCTTCGTCGCCGTCACGCCGATGCGCGACGAGCTGCGCCTTGCCGGAACGCTCGAGATCCAGCCGGTCGGGCGCCCATGGATGCGCAACCGGCTCGACAACCTGACCCGCGGTGCCTCGCGCTACATCCGCGGCATCGACCGCGGCCGGACGGTCGTGGAGTGGGCGGGCTACCGCCCGTGCAGTTCCGACGGCATGCCGGTCGTCGGCCGCGTGCCGGGCACGCCCGGCCTCTTCGTCGGCACCGCGCACGCGATGATGGGGATGACCCTCGGCCCGGTGACCGGCCGCGCGCTCGCCGAGCACGTGCTCGGCCGCCCGCAGTCGCTGGCGCTGCCGATGTGCGACCCCGCGCGCTACTTCACCAACGCACCGCCGCGCGCCGTCGCGTCGGGGACGCAACGGCGCGCGGCGGATCCTGCGGTGCCGGCCGCATAGGCCGGCGCGGGTTCAGCGGACGTCAGGGCTGCTTCGGCGCATCGCCGGCCGGGGGTGCCGGCGGGGCGGGCGGCGTTCCGCCCGCGGG
>CAYTYU010000208.1:0-2849 GCA_964440815.1 uncultured Chitinophaga sp. | reverse complement strand
CATCTCCGGCGGGTGCTCGCCCGCGTCGCCCGGCTCGGCATCCCACGACTCCACGGTCTCGATCGCGGGCGCCACGTCGAACGCCTCGGCAATCACGCGTCCACCCATGTCCTTGCCCACGGCAAGCCCCAGCGCCGCCAGCGCCGTCGGGGCGATGTCGAGGAGCGTGGGCGCCGGCACCTGCGCACCTGCCCTGAAGCCCGGACCCGAGAGCACCAGCACGCCGAGCGCACGGTGCCAGCGGCTCTCGAGCGCCGCGCGCTCCTCCTTGGTCACGTCGGCGATGACCGGCCGGTCGGCGCCGGAATGGAAGCCGTGGTCGGAGAGCAGCATCACGGACGTGCCCGGACCGGCGGCATCGAGCAGCTCGCCGAGGAGGCGGTCATGCTCGCAGTACGTGCGGTCCATCACCTCGCCCCAGGTGCGGACGTCCGCCGCGCTCGCATTGGCCATGCGCGGCGGTCGGCAGCCCATGAAGTGGTGCCCGATGGTGTCGATCGTGTCGTGGAACACCATCGCGCAGTCCCACGGCCCGCTCCGCAGCGCCTCGAGCGAGGCCGCATGCAGCGAACGCATTCGCGCCAGCTCCTTCGCCAGGATCGCGGGGCGTTCGTCGCCGCGCGAGGCCTGCGCGACGGTGGGCAGGAAGGCGCGCAGCGACATGCGGTCGACGGCCGCCGGGCCGATGCGCGCAGCCGCCACGCGCTCCGCCAGGCCAGCGGGGCCGCGCACCGTCCCCTCGAGCAGGGGCCACGGCCCACCCGCCGACGCGGGCGCGCCCTCCATCAAGAGGTTCGAGATGCACGCACCGGCGATCGGCTCCGCCGGATGCGAGGCGTACCAGCCCACCGCATGCACGCGCAGGCCGCGCAGCGTGAGGATGTTCCAGAGCGCCCGGGTCCTCCGCGACGTGCTCGACGAGACCCGCACCCCGTCGCCGGACGGGCTCGGCTCCACGAAGTTGAGGATCCCGTGGCGATCGGCGGTCTTGCCGGTGGCGATCGTCGACCAGAGGAGGGGCGAGAGCTTCGGCTCGAGCGTCCGCAGGTCCGCGCGGGTCCCGGCCGCGACCAGCCGCGCCAGGTTCGGCATGCGGCCCCGCGACATCAGCGGGTCGATCACCTGCCAGTCCGCGGCATCCCACCCGAGGATGAGGAGCCGCTGCACCGGTCGCGAGGTCATCGCCGCATCGTACGGATCGGCCGGGGCGCAACGGGCCGGACGGTCACCGCCGCCGGCGCCGGCTGCCGATGACGGCCGCCCCCATGACGGTCACGAGCGCGCCCGGGCCGGGCACCACCGTGATCGCCGCTCCGCCGATGTCCTGATAGGAGATCTCCAGGAGCCTGAACTGCCCGGGAGTCGCGCCGATGAAGATGCGCCCGTACCCGTAGTGGATCACCTGAGAGGTGCCGCTTGACGGCGAGCGGAAGCGGAACCCGAAGATGTTCACCGAGTTCAGCTGCCAGCTGCCGGCGCCGCCGCCGAACGTCACGGGGCCGCTGTCGGCGTAGCTCGCGACCTGCTGGACGATGGTGCCGTTGGAGATCGACGCCCCGGGACCCGTCGTCACGCCCGGCAGCCGCATCAGCCCGTAGTAAGGGTTCGGGTTGCCCGGGTTGACCGGACCCGAGTACGGCGGGAAGTTGAACTTCAGCACGTTGCCGGAGTTCGATGACTCGATCTGCAGGTCCCAGCCGGTGACGGCCGTGCTGGAACTCGTCGGGCCGCTCGACAGGTTGTTGATGCTGACGAAGACCGACTCCGACCCGGCTGCCGGCATCCAGTTCATCGTGAAGGTGCGGACCGCGCCATGCGCGGCCGACGCGATGGCCATTCCCCCTGCCGCAGCGGCCACCAGCCGCGCGGGCACCCCGCAAAGATCGATAGACATCCCTGTTCCCTTTCCCTGATCGACTTGTGGCCCGCACGCCTGGGCATCGGCGACCCGTGCTCCCACTCCATTGGCCGGTCAGCCCCGACGGCTGCACAGTGCCACGGCGAATGGCGCGGTCAAGCGAGTCGTCCCGATGATCTGCAAAAATGCATCTATCCACCCCATCTTCGCGCGATGTTTATAATGTATCCGGCTCTAAGTGCAAAATAGAACGCCCCGCGCGGTCGCTCGCGCGGGGCGTGATGTCGTTGTTGTTCCCCGCCGTCAGCGCCTGCGCCGACGTCCGGCCAGTGCCGCCGCACCGAAGAGCGCGATTGCGCCGGGACCGGGGATCGGCATTCCCTCGCCGACGCGCAGCGAGGCGCCGGCCACGTCCTGGTACGCGAAGTGCGTGAGCGTGAACTGACCCGGCGTGCTGCCGATCACCATGCGCGCCCATCCGTAGACCAGGCTCTGGGACGTGCCCAGGCGCATGCGGAAGCCGAAGTAGTTCTCGCCGTTGAGCCGCCATTGGTAGGCGCCCGAGCCGAAGGCCATGGCTCCGCCGTCGGCGAAGCTCGACGACGACATGATCATGGTGTTCACCGGCAGGCTGGCACCGCCGCCCAGACTGTCGCCGGGCGCACGCATGATGCCGTAGTACGGGTTCGGGTTGGTGATCGGTCCGGGCACGGTCGGCGCCGGGAACGAGAAGTCGAGGCTCGAACGCGCCGAGGGCGACGAGATCCGCATGTCCCAGCCGGACACCGAGGAAGACGAAGTCACGGGGCCCGTGGTCAGGTTGTTGAGCGACACGTAGAGCTCGCCGGAGGCCGGCAACGACCAGTTCACCGCGTACACGCGGACGGCTGCCTCCGCAGACCCGGCCGCAACTGCACCGGCAACGACCGCCGCCGAAAGCGGCAAGCGACCGACTCCAATTGAAATGGACATCTCTTTCCTTTCCCTCTGA
>CAYTYU010000207.1:2682-2917 GCA_964440815.1 uncultured Chitinophaga sp. | reverse complement strand
GTCGCGACGGATCTTGCGGCCGACGACGAACGCCGGACGCCCTGGGAGCGCACGGGCCAGTGGGTCGGCGCGCGCGACGCGCTCAACCGGCGCGGCCTGTGCGATGGTGCGGAGTTCGCCGAGCGGGTGCGCTTTCGCCCGGTGGACATGAACGAACTTCCGGACGACCTGGCGGGCTTCGACTTCACGTGGTCTTCCTGCTCGTTCGAGCACTGCGGAACGCTGGAGCTCGGCC
>CAYTYU010000207.1:1242-2484 GCA_964440815.1 uncultured Chitinophaga sp. | reverse complement strand
GGCCTGCGGTTCCTCGAACGGCAGATGTCATGCCTGCGGCCCGGCGGGGTCGCGGTCCATACGACCGAGTTCAACCTCTCGAGCAACTCCGCGACCGTCGAGTCGGGTGCCTACGCGATCTACCGGCTGCGCGACATCGAGGCGGTCGTCCACCGCCTGCAGCAGTCCGGGCACCGGGTCGAACCGCTGGAGCTTGACGTCGGAGCCCATGCCCTCGACCGCCACGTCGATGCCCCGCCGTATCGGGATTTCCCGGAGGTAGATCTGGGTACGGTCCGGCACCTGAGGCTGGACCTGAACGGCTTCGCCTCTTCCTCCATCGGCCTCATCGTGACGAAGGGTGGACCGCAGTGACCATGGTCTCGTACGCACAGAACTTCGAGGACGTGGTCCTCCGTCGCGCGCTCGGCGGGCGCGACCGCGGGCGATACGTCGACATCGGTGCATACGACCCGACCGTCGACAGCGTGACGAAGCACTTCTACGACCGCGGCTGGTCGGGCGTGAACGTGGAACCCGTGGAGCGGTTCCATCGCAAGTTCGTCTCCGAACGGCCCCGCGACCTCAACCTGAACGTCGCCGTCGGTGCGACGGAAGGCGAGATCGACTTCACCGAGTGGGGCGACTCCGGGCTCTCCGGCTACCGGCTGGAGTTCGATCCCCGGCAGGCAATCGAATTGGGCTACCTGCCGACCGTGCGTCGCGTGCCGATGACGACCTTGGCATGCATCGCGCGGGACCTGCCGCCCGGCGAGGTCGACTTCCTGAAGGTGGACGTGGAGGGTGCGGAGCGCGACGTCCTGGCCGGGGCCGACTGGCGGTCTTTCCGGCCCCGAATCGTCGTCGTCGAGGCGGTGAAGCCGATGTTCGGCCGGGGTGCGGACGTAGCGTTCGAGCCGACCTGGTTCGCGTGGGAAGACGTGCTGCTCGGGAACGGCTTCGGATTCGCGCTCTTCGACGGCCTGAACCGCTTCTACTTCCGGCTCGAAGAACCGCAGCTTTGGGAACGGCTGTGGTACCCGGCCAACGTCGGCGACGACTTCGTCCTCCGCCCGGGCCACTGGGCCAGCGCGCGTGGGGTGGCGCGATGACCATGACGCTCTGGTACGACGTCACGGATCTCGTCTCGTGGCGCCTGCCGCACCTTACCGGCATCCAGCGCACGGTCGTCGGGGTGCTGTCCGGGATCCGGAGCCAGGGGATCCCGGTGGGCTTGGTCGCGTTCGAGGCCGGACAGGGGTT
>CAYTYU010000207.1:526-1227 GCA_964440815.1 uncultured Chitinophaga sp. | reverse complement strand
CGGGGCAAGCAGTTCCGCCGCGCCATCGCGCTCGCGTTCCCGCACACCCGCCGCGCTACGGCGCATCCCGGCCCTGGGCGCGGACGAGGCCGGGCAGGACCTCGACCGCGCGATGCGGGAGGTTGCCCGCGCCCTCCGGAGGCTTCACGGCGCCGGTCGGCGATGGGCGGGTTCGCGGCTCTCCCGCGCCCTCGGTCGCCAGCAACCGGCGAGTGCGGGACCGATGCGCCTGGCGATGTCGCTGCCGGCGAGACTCACCGGACCGATCTCTCCCGGTGACTCGTTCGTCTCGCTCGGTGCGTCCTTCGTCGATCCAGCGCATGCCGCCTGCGTGGCCGCGCTCCGTTCGCGCGGCATCCGCGTGGTGCGCATGATCTATGACCTCATCCCGACCCTGAAGCCCGAGTGGGTCGACGACCCGGACCATGGCGTGCGGCACGCCCGCCCCATCACTGAATGGGCGCGCCGCGTGCTCTTGGAGTCCGATTGCGTAGTCACGATCTCCGAGTTCTCCCGGCAGGAGATCCTCCGGTACTGCGCGGAGGCCGGAATCGTCCCGCCATCGATCGCAGTCGTGCGACTCGGCGACGACCTGGGCGCCCTGCCGGAGCACCCGCCGCTTCCCCGATTCGTGCCGTCGAGGCCGTTCATCCTGTGCGTGTCCACTCTGGACATCCGCAAGAACCACCGCCTCCTCTATG
>CAYTYU010000207.1:0-338 GCA_964440815.1 uncultured Chitinophaga sp. | reverse complement strand
GAACGCCACCAGCATCCCGGAGATCGGCGGAGACCTTCCCGCCTACTTCGACCCGGTCGACGTGCACGGCGTGGTGGCACTCGTCGAACGCACGCTGGACGATCCCCAATGGGTGGCGGCGCGCGAGCAGGCGATCCGCGAGCGATTCGTCCCCACGCCGTGGACGCGGACGGCGTCGCAGGTGCTGGGGGCGCTGGATGCCGCGCCGCCGCGCAGGACGGGCAGCGCCCCGTGAACGCCGACCGCATCGTGCGCGTGCTCCGCCGCGTGGGGCGGGCACTGCCGTGGACCGCCCAGCGGGGACGGGCTTTCGTCTGCGGGGACACCTCCGGCTGCCT
>CAYTYU010000206.1:0-2926 GCA_964440815.1 uncultured Chitinophaga sp. | reverse complement strand
CTTCGGTGAGTCCGGAGAGCAGCCCGAGCGTCGCTCCGCGCAGGAGAAGGCCGAGGAGCTCATCGACCTGATCAAGTCGCTCGTCGAGCCCGATGCGTGGCTCGACGAGTCCGTGGCCTCGATCCGCTACTACGACGGGTCGATCATCGTGCGCGCCCCGGACTTCATCCAGCGCCAGATCGGCGGCTACGGCATGCTTCCCCCGGCCCCGCCCAGCGCGGGCGGCGGCAAGGGCGGCCGCTACGTCGGGCTCAACCTGAACCTCGGCTTCCAGCAGCTTCAGGGCTTCACGCCCGCGACCGTCTCGGGCGCCGCCGGCGGCGGCGGCACCGGGAACTTCATTCCCACCGGCGCCGAGACCCCGGCCACGGGCGCGCCGGCCACCGGTGCTCCGGGCACCCCGCCCGCGCCTCCGGCCGGTGGCACGGGCGGCACCGGACGGAAGGGCACGCCACCCGCAGGCGCGCCGTCCGGCGGCTCCACCAAGTGACCGCACGCACAACTCCCGCCACGGACTCGGCGCTCCGCTCCGACCTGCGCAACTGCACGGGCGACGGGGTGACGCATGCGTTCATGGTGGGACTGGGGGAGACGAACTTCCCGCTCTTCGCGCTCGCCCTCGGCAAGGGAGACGCCGTGGCGGGGCTGGTGGCGACCGTGCCGCAGCTCATCGGCGCGGTGCTGCAGCTGTGCGCTCCGTGGGGCATCGCGCGCATCGGCTCGCCGCGGCGATGGATCATGCTGTGCGCGAGCATCCAGGCGGCGAGCTTCGTGCCGATGGTGGTGGCCGCGATGGTGGGCGCGATGCCCACATGGTGGCTCTTCGCGGTGGCCAGCATCTACTGGGCCACGAACCTCGGCGCCGCCCCCGCGTGGAACACGTGGGTGGGCGCCCTCTTCCCGCGCCGCGTGCGGGTGCGCTACTTCGGCTGGCGCTCGCGCATCTACCAGGTGGCGATCATGGGATCGCTCCTCCTGGGCGGCACGCTCCTGATGCTCGGCGATCCCGGCAAGGCGCAGCGCGTGCTGGGCGTCGACCTGGGGGTCGACCTGGGGCTCATGGCCGCCTTCGCGGCGACGTTCGTGCTGGCCGGGCTGAGCCGGCTGTGGAGCGTGCGGTTCCTCAAGCGCCAGGGCGAGGCGCCGGGCCTCGACGTGCGCCGCCACCGGCGCGTGCGCATCCGGGAGATGCCGCGGCGCGTGCGCGTCGAGCAGGATGGCCGCCTCATCGGGTCGATGGTGATGATGACCGTCGCGGTGCAGGTGGCGCAGCCCTTCTTCACGCCGTACATGAGCCGGCAGCTGGGCTTCAGCGACGCCGAGGTGCTGGCGATGATCGCCGCGAGCTTCGCGGCCAAGAGCGCCGTGGCGCCGCTCTGGGGCCGTTGGGCGCAGCGCAATGGGGCGCGCAGCCTGTTCATCGTCGGCGCCCTCGGCGTGGTGCCGCTCGGCGCCCTGTGGATGGCGAGCCCGTCGTTCTGGTACCTGCTGGGGCTGCAGGCCTTCACGGGGGCCATGTTCGGGGCGTTCGAGCTCGGGTTCTTCTTCCTGGCGCTCGAGGCGATCCGCGAGGACGAGCGAACCAGCCTGATGGCGAACTTCATGCTGCTGAACAGCTTTGCAGCCGCGGCGGGTTCGCTCGCCGGGTCGACCGTGCTCGGCCGGGGGGGCGCGGACATGGGCGCGTACATGACGATCTTCGCCACCAGTTCGGTGGTGCGGTTGCTGGCCTTCGCCACCGTGGCGAGCGTGCGCGGCGACGTGCGGCATGCGGCACCGATGGCCACGCAGCCGCTGGCGCTGCGGCCGTCGGCCGGCAGCATCGAGATGCCCGAACCTGCCTCGATCGACGAGCCAGAGGCCATGGGGTCGTCTCGGTGAGCCGGTCGGTCCCGGTGTTGGCTCTCATCATGCTCGCCGCGGTCGCGGCACGCGCGGCGTTCCTCTCCGACGGACTGTGGTACGACGAGATCGCGGCGTTCCTGGGCTATTCGTTCAATGGCCCATGGCATGCCGCGACCACGTACTTCTCGACCGCCAACCACGTGCTGCACTCGGCGCTGGTGGCGGCCAGCGCCGGGGCCCTCGGCGTGGACGAACTGTCGCTCAGGCTCCCGAGCTTCCTTGCCGGGATCGGTGCCGTGGCGGCCATCGCGTGGCTTGCGCGCGAGGCATGCGGCACGGCCCTGGTTCCGTGGGCCGCGGGTGCGGCGGCGCTCATGCCGGTCGCGGTGCTGCCGGCGACCGAGTCGCGCGGGTACTCGATGATGATGCTCTTCGCGGCGCTCGGGACCGCGGCGTTCCTGCGCGCGCGCCGCGCGGGCGGCGCCTGGTGGCTGGCCTACGCGCTGGCCTGCGCGCTGGGGACGTGGTCGCACCTGGTGACGATCTGCGTGCCGGCGTTCCATGGGCTGTGGTGCGTGGCAGCCGTGGTGCGTGCGGCCGGCCCCGACGATCGCCGCCGCGCGCTCGCGGGCGCGGGCGCAGCGCTCCTCGCCGGCCTGCTGTCTGCGGCGTTCCTGGCGCCGGTGATTCCGGGGATCGTCGCGCTTCGGGACGACTTCCGCGCCCTCGACGGCAACGAACCATCGCTCCTCGGGCCCGAAGGCGCGGGAATGCTGTGGTCGATCGGCGGCACATGGTGGGCGTGGCCGTCGGTGGCGGCGATGCCGCTGGCGGTGGCGGGGCTGCTCCGCGCACGGCGGGACCTTGCGTACCGGCAGGCACTCGTCCTCTCGCTCGGCGGGGCACTGGTGGCGCTCGCGTTCCCGCTCCTCCTCGACAGCTGGCTCTACGCGCGCTTCCTCGCCTTCACGGTGCCGGGGATCGCACTCCTGCTCGGCGGGGGGGCGCAGGCGATCGCCGCACGGCACCGCGCGGCCGCGGCCGCGGCGTGCGTCGGGGCCGTCGCCGCATGGGTGGCGTG
>CAYTYU010000205.1:0-2943 GCA_964440815.1 uncultured Chitinophaga sp. | reverse complement strand
TCGCGGCGCTTCCGCTGGCCGAGCGCACCCCGGCACGCGCGGAGGAACTCTGGGCGGAAACCGAGCGCCAGGCCGCGCGGCTCGTGAAGCTCGAGGCCGTGGACGACCGCACGCTGCGCATGACGCTCGCCCGGCGCGTGCCGTATTGGCTGGAACTCGTCGCCTTCCCGGTGATGAGCCCGCTCCACCGACCGACCTACGCGCGGTTCGCTTCATTCGACCTTGCCACCGGTCGCCAGCGTGTGTCGACCGACTGGACGAAGCCCGGCAACCTGGTCACCAACGGCCCGTACCGAGTGGTGGACTGGCAATACAAGAAGTCGATGCGCCTGGAGCCGAATCCGCATCACCCGGACGCCACGAGCGGCATGCCGGCCTCGGTCGAGATCGTGCCGGTGGAGGACGACAACACGTCGGTGCTCGCCTTCGACGCGGGCGGGGTGGACTGGCTGGTCGAGGTGCGCGCGGCGTACAAGACGGAACTCGCCGCGCAGGCCGCGCGCTACCTGGCGCGGCACCGCGAGGAATTCGATCGCCTGCGGGCCGAGGGCAAGAGCTGGGACGAGGCGCTCTGCGCGCTGCCGCCGCCGGGGCCCGGCGAGCGGCGCGACGTGCACGTGATCCCGAGCTTCGGCACCGATTTCTACAGCTTCAACTGCCGGCCCACGCTCAACGGCGGCGGGCTCAATCCGTTCGCCGATGCGCGCGTTCGGCGGGCGTTCTCGCAGGCGGTCGACAAGCAGGCGCTCGGCGAGCGCGTCGTGCGGCTGGGCGAGCCGGTCGCCCGGACGCTCACGCCCCCCGGCAGCATCCGGGGGTACGAACCGCCAGCCGGGCTGGCGCATGACCCGGCGAAGGCGCGCGCGGAACTCGCCGCTGCCGGATGGGAAGACCGAAACGGCGACGGCGTCGTGGAACGCGCCGACGGCACCAAGTTCCCGACGGTCGAGGTGCTGTATTCGACCGCCAGCCCCCGCTATCGCGACCTGAGCCTGGCCATGGCCGACATGTGGCGGCAGGTGCTGCGCGTGCCGGTCGAAGTGCGCGGCAAGGACTCCAAGTTCTTCAAGGAAGACCTGAAGACCGGCAACTTCATGATCGCCCGCGGCAGCTGGTACGGCGACTACGCCGACCCGACCACGTTCCTGGAACTCAGCCGCACCGGCGATGGGAACAACGACCGTGGCTACTCGAACCCCGAGTTCGACGCGCTGCTTGACCGTGCGGCGAACGAGTCGGACGCGGCGAAGCGATTCGCGATCCTGCAGGAGGCGGAGCGGCTGATCATGGAGCGTGACGCGCCGATCCTGCCGCTCTCGCACCTAGTGACGATCTACCGCTACGACCCGTGCCGGGTGCGGGGGCTGACGCGGGATCCGTCGCTGGACCAGCGGTTTCAGAGCATCCGGGTGGTGGGGCAGGGCAACTGATGGCGCCGGTCGATCGGCCTGCGTCCAGCCGTTCGGGTCACCGCTCTACCTGGATGCGCGGATCGATCCACGCGTAGAGCAGGTCCACCAGCAGGTTCATCACGACGACCAGCGTGCCGAAGACGAGCACCACGCCCAGGAGCAGCGTGATGTCCTTCGCCAGCACTGCCGCCACGAAATGCTGGCCGATGCCAGGAACCGCGAACACGCGTTCCACCACGAAGCTGCCGGTGACGGCAAACGCGGTCGCCGGACCTAGGTAGCTGAGCACCGGCAGAAACGCGTTCTTCAGCGCATGGCGCATCGCGGCGCCGCGCCGGTCGAGGCCCTTTGCGCGCGCGGTACGCATGTAATCGGACGACATCTGCTCGATCATCGAGCTGCGCATCAGGCGCGCGATGTAGGCAGCGAACGGCAGGCTGAGGGCGATGGCCGGCAGCACCATGCTGTGCACGCCGGTCCAGCGGCCGACCGGGGCGAGCCCGAGCTTTGCGGCGAACACGATGAGTAGCACGGCACCCGTGACGAAGCTGGGCACGCTGATTCCCACGACGGCGACCAGTTGGGTGCAGGCATCCGCGAACGACCCGGGTCGAAGCGCGCCCACCAGTCCCACCACCGTCCCGACCGCGAGCGCGATGGCGATCGCCGCCAGCCCGATCGACACGGAGACGGGAACGCCGGCCGCCAAGATCTCGTTCACCGTGCGGTCGGGGTGCGCGAGGCTCGGCCCGAGGTCGAACGGCTTCTCCGCCCGCCCGAGCGCCCACGAGATGCCGCTCGCGCGCCCCAGGTAGTCGACGTAGAGCCCCACCGGGTCATCCAGCCGGTATTGCGCGCGCATCGCCTCCTGCATCTCGGGCGGCGGACGGCGGCCTTCGGGTGCCTCGAACGGATTCCCTGGCACCACCCACACCAGCGCGAACGCCAGCGTGTAGATCGCCAGCAGGATGAACGGCAGCTGCAGCAGTCGGCGCAGGATGAAGCCGGTCATGGGCGCGCCGAGTGTAAGGGTGCGTCTGCGGCCGTCGCGATGCGGCGTGAGGCAATCCAGGCAAGCGCGGGGCCGCCCAAGGCAATGGCCATCACCGCATCCATCGCACGGCCCGTCAGCTGCGCGGCGAGGCCTGCGTCGGTCTCGTAGCCCCCAAGGAGGGGCGCGGCAAGTCCCACGGCCCATTCGCGGACGCCGAGGCCATTGCCAATGAACGGCGTGAGGTTTGCCACAGCCGCCACCACCGCGACGCCGACCGCCGTCATCGGCGCGATCTCCCAGCCGCTCAGGCGGAATGCCGCCCACGACTGCAGGGCAATCACCAGAAGCTCGACCGTGCGCAGCACAAGGCACGCCCCCACGACACGCGTGGCCGGTCCAGCAAGCAGCGGAACCCACGCCAGCGGCGCCACCGCCACCCACCACCACGACGCCCCCGCGCGCGAGACCCACAGCCCCGCCACCGTGAGCGCCACCAGCGACATCGCCACCAGCCCCATGGCCACCAGGATCACCACC
>CAYTYU010000204.1:0-2993 GCA_964440815.1 uncultured Chitinophaga sp. | reverse complement strand
CGAAAAAAAACCAGTTTGCCGTGCTCGTCTCCGATATCACTGACCGCAAAGAAGTAGAAGAAACTTTGAGAAAAGCCAGTGAGATACTCCGCCTGGCCGCGGCTGTGCGCGCGCCGCGTCCGCGCATGAGCGAGCTGCGGGAGCGGCTGGGGCTCGACAAGTCGGTGGCGAGCCGCATGGCGCGCGCGCTGCGCGCCGGCGACGCCGGTACGGCGATGCGCGACCTGCCCGGAACCGACATGCTGGAGCGCGTCGTGGCGCGCTGCGAGGGGATGGATGGCCATCCTTCGACGGTCGCGGAGGCGCGCTCGGCCGTCCGGGTGCTCGACGAGGCGATCAAGGCGTTCCCCGGGGATCGGGCCTCGCTTGCCTCGGCCGTGGCGGGCAGCGGACCCGCCGGCGAAGCGGCGTCGGCGCCCGACCGGCCGGCATCCCCGGCCCGGCTGCGGGCGGCGCGGCGCGGGGCGTACGACGCGCTGCTCTTCGCGCAGGGCATCTCGTGCGAGACGACGTCGTGCATCACGATCCTCGGCCCGGGCAGCAAGCCGGGAATGCTGGACCAGGCGATGGTGATCTCGACCACGGGGCTGCGTCGGCTCCGGCGCGGGAACCCCTATGCGGTGCTGAGCCTGCAGGGGCACCCAAGCTCGAGCGAGGGCTACCGCCGCACCACGCTCGCGGGCGTTCCGATCGAGGATGATCCGTCGGTGGCGCTGATGCCGGAGTTCTGCTCGCCCGCCGCGGCGCAGCTGCGGCTCGAGCGGCGCGGGAAGTTCCACTCGCTCGTGCTCGACTCCACGGTGCCGCCCTTGGACGAGCCGATGGACCTTGCCTACGGCGTCGTCAACCCGAACTTCGAGTCGTCGCGCGCGACCCCGGACAACGCGTGGACGATGACCTCGTACGTGGTGTCGCGCCCGTGCCGGCTGCACGTCCGCGAGGTGCTGGTGCACCGCGACACCTTCCGCGCGTCCGCGCCCGAGGCGGTCTTCACGGTCGAGACGGTGCCGTCGGAGCGCCCCGAACAGGCGGGACCCGACCGCAGCGGCCGCGGGTTCGTGGAGCACGGCGCGGGGTTCGTGCCGATGGGTCGCGGATTCGCGACACGGGGCAGGGCCGCCGAGGACTTCGTGGTGCCGATGGGCAAGCGCGCGTTCGACCTGCTCGGCTGGAGCCCCGAGGAGTTCGACCGCTTCCGGATGGTGGTCGAGTACCCGCTGCCGTTCGTGCGCGGCGAGGTGTGGCTGCGGTTGCCCGACTGAAAGAGTGGCCAATAATGTGAAATGCTGGGCGCGTGAAGTCAGGTTTCAGAACCGGCCGAAAGTGTTTCTTTCGAAGAATCCGGCTGTCTGACCGGATCGAACCCAGAGCCATGCGATCCTCCTTCCGCGTCCTGGTCGCGGCCGCCTCGGCCGCCCTCGTGTCGGCCGCCACTGCCGACGTTCCCTTCCAGCAGCTCGCCGACTTCGGCATGGGCGGCGCCCCGTATGACGTGGATCCGGCCGGCCCGCCCGCCGCTGCGGTGCGCGTCGTCGGCCACCAGCCGTACGTGCCGGTGATCTGGAATTCGCCGACCGCGAGCCCGGTCGTGCTGCCGAACGTCAACGGCGGCTACGCGTACGCGATCAACTCGAGCGGTGACATCGTCGGGAACGAGTTCCAGGTTTCGGGCGTGTACGGCACGCCCGTCCTGTGGGTGAACGGCACCGAGCGCGTGGTCCTGCCGGACCTCGGCGAGGGCGGCTACGCCACCGACATCAACGAGTCGGGCGTCATCATCGGCAACGTCATCTCGAAGGGCAACTACCTCGCCGCGCGCTGGGTGAACCGCCAGCTCGAGGTGCTTGCGGTGCCGGAGTTCGAGACGCCGGACGGCATCGTCTGGACGCTGGCCAACAGCATCAACTCCTCCGGCGACATCACCGGCACCGTGCGCGGCATGGCGGGCTCGGGCACGCCGTCGGCGGCGGTGCGCTGGGATGCCGAGGGCAACGTCTCGGTCGTTCCCAGCGAGGGCGACGAGACCAAGGGCGTGTCGATCGACAACCTGGGCGCCGTGCTCATCAACGGGTACTTCGGCGGCCTCCGTGCGCCGGCGCTGGTGCAGCCGAGCGGCTCCGTCACCGTGCTGAACGTCCCCGCCAACCTGTTCGCGGGCGCGACGGCCCTGACCATGAGCCGCAACGGCATCGCGGCGGGCTACTACTACGACAGCATCGGCGGCAACTTCGTGATCAAGGGCGTGGCGTGGCTCGACGGCGTGTTCACGCCGCTCGCCATGCCTGCCGGCCAGCGTTACGCGTTCCCCTCGGGCGTCGGCAACAACGGGCTGGTGTTCGGTTCCGCCACCGACGGAGTGACCGGCCGCTCGGTGCCGGGCTTCTGGGCGCTCCCGGTGCAGAACAGCTTCGTGCAGCCGCTGACGGCGAGCGGTGCGCCCGGCCAGACGGTCGAGCTCTCGGCGGTGAGCCGCCGCGGCACCGTGGCGAACGTCGGCCACAGCATGGCGATGACGGTCGGCGGCACGATGGTCGGCCGCTCGATCACCGACGCGCAGGGCCGAGCCCGCCTGTCGTTCACGATTCCCGCCAACCACCAGGGGTCGCAGATGACGGTGCGCTACACCGACGAGAACGGCGCGACCGCGACCGGCATCGTGACGGTGACCCCTGGCTGCGTAGCTGCGGACCTCAACTGCGACGGCGCGGTGAACGGCGACGACCTCGGTCGCCTCCTGGCACAGTGGGGGACGAGCGGATCCGCCGACCTGAACGGCGACGGCGTGGTCAACGGCGTGGACCTGGGCCAGCTTCTGGGGTCGTGGAGCTGAGAAAGGCACGGACGCCCCGGCCTCGCGCCGGGGCGTCCGTTCATGTGCGCGTCAGTGGTCGTGCGGGGGCGGGCGGCGGTCAGCTCCGCCGCCGCCGGCCCACCAGCCCGGCCGCGCCGAGGAGCGCGAGCGCTCCCGGGGCGGGGACCTCGATCACCTCGAC
>CAYTYU010000203.1:451-2994 GCA_964440815.1 uncultured Chitinophaga sp. | reverse complement strand
GCGCACGGCGCGGATGCGGTCGCACGTGAGGCCGAGCGAGCGCTGGCGGTAGCCGAAGCCGCCGCCGAGCGCGAGGCCGCCGAAGCACACCGTCGGGCATGAGCCGGCGGGCAGCGTCCAGTCGCCGTTGCAGCGCAGGTGGCCGTAGACGCGCTGGAGCTGCGTGCCGCTGCCGATCCGGAAGTGGCCACCGCCGAGGTCCTGGATGACGCTCATGAGCGAGAGGTCGAGCACGATGCCGGACCCGCCCGAGGCACCGATGTACGAGTGGCCGCCGGAGCGGATGGCCAGGCGGATGCCGTTGGTCCGTGCGAAGTCGATGGTGCGCGAGACGTCCGACTCGTCGGCCACGCGCACGACCATCAGCGGGAACTGGTCGAACCGGCGATGGAAGAGGAGCCGCGCGGTGGCGTAGTCGCCGTCGGTCGGCAGGATGACCTGGCCATGGATGCCGGCGCGGAAGCGCGACAGCATCGCGTCGGTGATGGTCGTCGGTGGGCAGGCGTCTCCGGAGGAACGCGCGAAACCGAGCCGGGAGATGGCGCCCGCCGCCAGCAATCCCCCCGAGGCATGCAGGAAGTCCCGGCGGCCGATCATGGAAATGAGGCTACCGGGAGTGTGCGCCGCGATACTCTTCGGGAGTGGATCGAATGACGGAATTCCTCGGGCTCCGGGCTGTCCAGATCGCCGCGTTCGCAGGCGTGCTCTGCACGTCCGAGCATGGGTACGCGGGGGTCGAGGATTTCCGCGTGGCACGTTGGGGGTCGGGCACCGGTGCCGACGGTCGCACCTACGCGCTGGTCGTGTCGACCACCGAGTGGTCGTGGCAGGATGCACGGTCGCTGGCCGTCGCGTGCGGCGGTCGGCTTGCCTCAACGCCCACGCCACAGTCGCTCGCGTTCGTGATCGGGATTCCGTCGATTCCGGGCGCCTTCGACTGCGCGGGGCCTTGGCTTGGTGGGCGCCGGGTGCCGGGCGGCGCGTGGCAGTGGGCCCAGGGGAACGACGTCTTCGTACCGTTCGCGTGGGCTGCGGGCCGGCCAGCGCAGGCGAGCGTGCTCGAGGCGGTCGTCTGCCTCGGCGGTACCGGCCAGCCGGATGGCACCTGGATCGACGCCCTGCCCTCGCCCGATGCGGGCCTGCACACGCGAAGCGCGATCATGGTGTGGGACGCGTTCGAGGACTGCGATTCCGACGGCGCGCCGGACGCGCTCCAGATCGCGAAGGATCCGTCGCTCGATGCCGATGCCGACGGCGCGCTCGACGCCTGCGATCAGCCGAGTCCCGACCTCAACGGGGATGGCGTGGTGGATGGCAACGACCTCGGCATCCTGCTCGCCGCATGGGGCGTCGGGACCGGACCCGCGGACCTCAACCGGGACGGTGCGGTCGACGGGAACGACCTTGGAATGCTGCTGGCGGCGTGGACGCTGTAGCTCGACGGGATGCCGTCACCACAGCTCGCCGCGCGCCTCCGCGCTGAGTTCCTCGCGCGGGCCGGCGTACGCCTCGTAGTCGGCGTTGGGATGTGCATCCATCCAGACGATGAATGCGAGCACGCTCGCGGGCGCGGCGCGCTCCCGCCAGTCGTCGCCGAAGATGACCTTGAGCCCGAGCCAGGCGTGCGCGTGGGCGTTGCGCCGGGCGAGGCCCGGGTGCGGTTCGAGCAGCGGCTGGATGCGGTCCGCCACGGCCCGGACGCGGGCGTTGATCTGGGCGAGCTCCTCGGGGTGCACGGGGTGACGAGGATATTGGCGGGGTGCCGCCGGCTGCGGCGGAACGCTCAGGGCGTCCAGTTCGCCAGCAGCTCGCCGAGGTCGATGCCGTCGACCAGGCCGTCGCCGTTGAGGTCGGCGGGGCTGTTCTTCTGGCCCCATGCCCCGAGCAGGATGCCCAGGTCGTCGCCGTTGACCACGCCGTCGCCGTTCAGGTCGCCGGTGACGGGCGGCGGGCCGGGCTCGGTGAAGAGCCGCGTCTGGCTGATTCCCAGGTTGTTCGACCAGTCGCGCGCCGTGACCCAGTAGGCCACCTGCGCGGACGCGCCCTGGAACGGCAGCACGCCACGCCACTGGTTGTTGCCGTTCCAGGCCATCGGGGCGGACTGCTCGCTGCCGTTGTCGGTACGCCAGCGCAGGGTGACGCCACGATCGGGGAAGCCGCGGTCGCTCGTCATGTCGTCGAGAATCGTGGCGCGCACCGGATGAGGAACGGGCTCGAGCCCCGGCGCGACCTGTTCGAGCAGGAGGACGCGTGGCGCACGCGTGTCCACCGGCCCGGTGAGGTTCATGTAGATCCTGTTCTGGAACGCGCCGCTCTCGCCCTGCGCGGTCACGATGTCGAAGCGACCGTCGTTGTCGAAGTCGGCGACCTTGACGTCGAGGGTCGCGTCGCTCACCGCGGCCATCAGGGTGGTTGACTCGGCGAATGCGCCGGTCCCGTTGTTGAGGTAGATGCGGTCGCGCGTGCCCAGACTCCCGACCACCAGGTCGAGGTCGCCGTCCATGTCCAGGTCAAGGAACCGGCTGTCGTTGTCGTCGGTCGTT
>CAYTYU010000203.1:0-263 GCA_964440815.1 uncultured Chitinophaga sp. | reverse complement strand
GGCCGGCGTTGATGCCGATGAGGTCGAGGTCGCCGTCGCCGTCGATGTCGCCGGCGTCGTAGCTGTAGGCGGCCCCGTCGTTGGGGATGCCCGGCTGGAGCGCGTACCGGCCCTGCCCGTTGTTCTTCCAGAGGCGGCTCTGGTTGGGCGCGGAGGCGCGTGTTCCGAGGAACAGGTCAAGGTCGAGGTCGTTGTCGACGTCGAGGAACAGGATGTCCATCTGCTCGGAGACGTTTCCGACGGGCAGGCTCGCGGTGGCATCA
>CAYTYU010000202.1:0-3012 GCA_964440815.1 uncultured Chitinophaga sp. | reverse complement strand
TGGACGGCGTGATCATGAACGACGAGGAGGCGATGCAGCTCACCGACTGCCGCAACCCGGTCACGGCCGGGCGCAAGGTGCTCGAGCAGGGGCCGCGGCAGTTCGTGGTGGTGAAGAAGGGCGAGCACGGCGCGATCCTGATCCACCGCGACGGCGTGGCGAGCGTGCCCGCGTACCCGGCCGACGAGGCGCAGGTGATCGACCCGACCGGCGCCGGCGACACGTTCGCGGGCGGCTTCATGGCGCACGTCGCGCGCAGCGGGCAGCGTGACTTCGCCGCGCTGCGCCACGCGATGGCGTGGGGCACGGTCCTCGCGAGCTTCACGATCGAGGCGTTCGGGCTCGAGCGCCTGGTGCGGCTCGATGCGGGGCAGGTGAACGACCGCTTCCGCGCCTACCGCGACATGACCGCCTTCGACCTCCACCGCTGAGGGAGCGACCCACGATGAACGACCGTCGACCGATGCACGCGTGGCGGGCCGCCGCGCTCGCGATCATCTTGTCGGCGCCGGCCGTGCGACCGGCCGAGGCGCAGTGGGCGCCGCTTGACCGCCTGCCGGGCAGCGAGCAGGTCAAGGCGATCAAGGCGCCCGGCTCCGGTGCAGGCCGCGTCTCCGAGGTGCGCTGGGACATGGCGACGCGCAAGGCGTGGTTCCAGTACGCGGGCGGGTGGAAGTGGGTGCCGCTCGACGGCGGCGAGGTGCAGGAGGGTGGCGAGCCCCCGGCGGCCCCGCCCGCCGAAAAGGCCTATCGCGCGCCGCGCGGCGGGCGCGCGAAGCAGGCCACCGAGGTGCCGAGCCCCGACGGCGCGTGGACCGCGGTGTTCAAGGACTGCAACGTAGTGCTGCGGCCCAAGGAGGGCGAACCGGTCGCCGTCACCACCGAGGGCGCGGGCAAGCGCTGGTTCGGCAGCGCCGACTGGGTGTACGGCGAGGAACTCGACCAGAACTCGGCGATGTGGTGGTCGCCGGATTCGAAGCACATCGCCTACTACGACTTCGACGAGACGCCGGTGAAGGACTACTACCTGCTGGCGGGGCTCTCCGGCCTGCGCACGCGGCCCGTGTCGGGCGGCTACCCGAAGCCCGGCGACCCGAACCCGGTGGCGAAGCTCGAGGTGTACGACCTGGCCTCGGGCAAGCGGACGCCTGTCGACGTCGGGCCGTCCGCCGACCAGTACGTCTACGGCGTGCGCTGGTCGCCGAAGGGCGATGCGCTCCTCTGGTTCCGCGCGCCGCGCCGCCAGGACATGGTGGAGCTGATGGTGACCGATCCCGCCACCGGCGCGTCGCGGGCGCTCATCACCGAGCGGCAGGACTCGTGGCAGGAGAACTCGCCCACGATCCGGTTCCTGGAGGACGGGTCGCGCTTCCTGTGGGAATCGGAGTCCAACGGCCATTCCAACTGGGAACTCTGGCACCTGGAGAAGGGCAGGCTGGCGCGGCTGACCGACGATCCGTGGGTCGCGGAGTCGATCGTCGAGGTCGACGAACGCGCCGGCTGGGTCTACTACATGGCGCGCTCGAGCCCGACCGCGATCTGCTCGCAGCTGCACCGCGCGAAGCTCGACGGATCCGCGCGTGAGCGCCTCACGCCCGGCGACCTGCACCACTCGGCGGTCCACGTGGCGCCGGACCATTCGTGCTTCGTCTCGACGTGCGAGTTCGTGGACGTCGCCCCCTCCGCGGCGCTGCGCTCGATGGACGGTCGGGACCTCGCGACGCTCACGAAGCCGGTGCCGGATTCACTCGCCAAGCAGGGCCTCGAGAAGCCCGAGTTCATCCGCTGCCTGGCTGCCGACGGCACGACCGAGCTCTACGGCATCCTGTGGAAGCCGCCGGGGTTCGACCCGTCGAAGCGGTACCCGCTCGTGGTCGACGCCTACGGCGGCCCGCTGATCGCGACCGTCTCGCCGCGCTTCGCGGGCGTGGACCCGGATGTCGGCCGCGGCGTGCTGGTGGCGCGCGTCGACAACCGCGGGACGCCGGGGCGCGGCAAGGCCTTCGAGGCCGCGACGTACCTGAAGCTCGGCGGGCCGGACGTCGACGACCAGGCCGCCTTCGTCGCCGAGCTCGCCAAGCGCCCGTACGTGGACGGCGACCGGGTGGCGATCTGCGGACACAGCTACGGCGGGTACATGGCGCTCCTGGCCGCGCTCAGGCATCCGGAGACGTTCCACGTGGCCGTCGCCGGCGCGCCGCCGACCGACTGGCGGCAGTACGACACCATCTACACCGAGCGGGTCATGCGCACGCCCCAGGAGAACGAGGCGGGCTACGACGCCGGCAGCGCCATCAAGCTCGCCGGCACGCTGAAGGGCAGGGTGCTCCTGCTGCACGGCATGATGGACGACAACGTGCACGTGGCGAACACCTTCGCGCTGGCCGATGCCTGGCAGTCCGGGAACATCCCCTTCGAGATGCAGATCTTCCCGAAGGCCGACCACGGGATCGGAAGCCCCGCCTACGAGAGCGCGAAGTGGAGCTTCATCCTGCGCAACTTCGGAATGTGGTCCGAGCCGCCCGTGGGCGGCCGATGAAGGCCCGGTGAGCGCCGCCCGCATGCCGCTTCCCCCGGACCGAAGCCATGTCCGCACCGAGGCCCGCCACCCGGCGTCCTCGGGCCTCGACCGGCTCGACGCCGCGGAGATCGCCGCGCTGATGTGCGAGGACCACCGTGCCGTGGCCGAGGCCGTGGCCGCCGCGGCTCCGGCGATCGGCGCGCTCGTCGAGTCGATGGCACCGAAGTTCCCGCAGGGCGGGCGTCTCGTCTACTTCGGTGCCGGGACCAGCGGCCGCCTCGGTGTCCTCGACGCGAGCGAGTGCCCGCCGACCTTCATGAGCGATCCGGGCCAGGTGGTCGGGGTGATCGCGGGCGGCGACGCGGCGCTGCGCCGCTCGAGCGAGGGTCGCGAGGACGAGTGGGATGGCGCGCGCACGGAGCTCGAACGCCTCGGCATCGGCCCGCTCGACACGGTGGTGGGCATCGCCGCCGGCGGCACCACGCCGTACC
>CAYTYU010000201.1:0-3022 GCA_964440815.1 uncultured Chitinophaga sp. | reverse complement strand
GGACCGCTGGGTGCTCAGTCCGGGCCATTCACGATGCTGCTCACCGACATCGGCTTCAGCGGCACCGCCGGCGGCGGTGGTGGTGGCGCCGGGATCATCCCCGACGCAGTGGTGTATGCGACCGACCCGTCGGTGGTGCGGGATCTTGCGCCGCCGGCGATCGACAACTTCGGCTCGGGCGCCGTATTCAACGGCACGTTTGCCGGTGATGCCGATTACAACCCCGCCTTCCAGGTGACCAGTGGCGAGGGCTACGGTGCCGGCGTGCACGTGGGAGCGGCCGGGCGGGACACCCACGGCGCGCGATGCGCGCGTGGCGGCGGTGCTGCGGCGCGTGCTGGCGTAGTTGCGGCGCGCCGCGCGTGACGCGCACAACGCGATCACTCCCCGACCGCGAACGAGTCGTGCGGCCGCGGACGCGCGGGGGCCGGGCGCGCGGGCTCGGGCCAGAGCGAGCGCAGCGCCTCGTGCGGCGGCAGGCCGTCGACGGTGAGCCGTGCGCCGCCGGCCAGCAGCTGCTCGAGCTGGCGACGGCCGATCTCGACCGAGAGCTCGACGCGCCCGTCGGTCCAGCGCCGCTCGCTCACGGGCACGCGCTTCTCGACGAAGTCGATCGCTCGGCCGTCGGAGAGCGGCATGGAGAGGATGCACGGACGCACGTCGCCCTTCATGAGCGACAGGACGCGCGCCGCGAGGGCATCGAGCCCCTCGCCCGTGATCGCGGAGACAGGCATGGCATCCGGCACCCGGGCGAGCCACTCCTCGAGCCGGCGGTCGGGGCCGTCCTCCGGGAGCCAGGTCTCCGGCAGCCGGTCCACCTTGTTCAGGAGCAGGATGCGCGGCTGCGTGGTGGCGCCGATCTCGTCGAGCACGCTGCTCACGGTGCGGTATTGCATGGGCGCGGAACGGTCCGCCGCGTCCAGCACCACCAGGATCACGTGGCTCTCGATCGCGTCCTCGAGCGTGGCGCGGAAGCTCGCCACCAGGTGGTGCGGCAGCCGCTGCACGAAGCCGACGGTGTCCGAGAGGAGCGCGGCGTTGCCGCCGCCCAGGTTCCACTGCTCGACGCGCGTGCCCAGGGTGGCGAAGAGCTTGTCGGCCGCGTAGGCGCCGCCGCGCGTCAGGCGGTTGAAGAGGCTCGACTTGCCGGCGTTCGTGTAGCCCACGAGCGCCGCGGTGAAGTGCTCGTCGCGGCGCTGGCGCACCTCGCGGCTGCGGCGCGCCTCGATCTCGCCGAGCTCGCGGCGCAGCCGGTCGAGCTTCACCTTGACGATGCGGCGGTCGATCTCGAGCTGCTGCTCGCCGGGGCCGCGGGTCCCCACGCCCACGGGCGCGCCGCCGGTCACCTGCCCCAGGTGCGACCACATGGCGCGCAGGCGCGGGGCCGTGTACTCCAGCTGCGCGATCTCCACCTGCAGCTGCGCCTGCTTGGTGGTGGCGCGGTTGGCGAAGATGTCGAGGATCAGCTCGCTGCGGTCGATCACCTTGGTGGAGAGCGACTTCTCGAGCTCCGCCACCTGCGTGGGGGCGAGCTCGTTGTCGAAGATCACCACCTTGGCGCCGAGCTCGCGGCAGATCGCGGCCAGCTCCTCGACCTTGCCCTTGCCGATGTAGGTCTTGCCGCGCGGGGCGGCGCGGCGCTGCTCGAGCGTCCCGACCACGCGCACGCCGGCGGTCTCGGCAAGCGCGCGCAGCTCCTCGAGCGAGGCGCGGAAGTCGACGTCGGAGCCGCCGAGCTGGACGCCCACCAGGACGGCGGGCTCGACCCGGATGTCGATCTCGCCGTGGCGGCCGGTCTCCATCGGGGCGATTGTAGGGGCGCCTCGGCGAGCCCTATCATCGATCCGTGCACCGCATCGCCGCGACCGCCGCCGCCCTTGCCTGCGCCGCATGCGCAGCCGCGATGGCACCGCAGGCCGCGGAACCTTCCGCGCCGCCGGCGCCCGCGCGGCCCGCGTCGCCGGACGACGCGTACCGCTGGTTCGACCCGATCATCGACCTGCGCGCGCTGGTGGCGGGGTCGTTCGTGGACGACCCGGACGCGACGGCGATGCAGCGCGCGGCGATGGCCGCGATGGTGGCCGCGCTCAACGACCCGCACAGCACCTACCTCGCGCCCGAGGAGGAACGCTGGCTGCGCACGCAGGTCTCCGGCACGTACGTGGGGATCGGCGTCGAGCTCGACCTGCGCGACGGCGTGCCCACGGTGATCACCGCGCTCGACGACTCGCCGGCGATGGAGGCGGGCATCCTGCCGGGCGACGAGATCCTGGAGGTCGACGGCCGGCCCACCGAGGGAATCGGCGCCGCGGGCCTGGAGCAGCTGCTTCCCGGCCAGCCGGGGAGCGTCGCGAAGATCCGGCTGCGCCGCCCCGACGGCACCGAGCGCACGGTCGACGTGCCGCGGCGCACCGTCGAGACCCGCAGCGTCAAGGGACTGCTCCGCGATTCCGACGGCTGGCGCCACGTGCTCGACCCGGACCGGCGCATCGCCTACGTGCGCGTTGCGCGCTTCACCGAGCGCACGCTCTCGGAGCTCGACGCGGCGCTCGCCGCCCTGCGCGCGGACGGGCTCTCGGGCCTGGTGCTCGACCTGCGCGGCAACGGCGGCGGGTCGCTCGACGCCGCGGTCGGGACGGTCGACCGCTTCCTCTCCGACGGCGCGATCGTCAGCACCCGCGGCCGCGGCACCCGCGGACGCACGTGGGACGCGACGCCCTCGCGCGACGACGTGGTGCTGCCGGTGGTGGTGCTCGTCAACCAGGGCAGCGCAAGCGCGAGCGAGGTGGTGGCCGGCGCGCTGCGCGACCACGGGCGCGCCAAGGTGATTGGCACGCGCAGCTACGGCAAGGGCAGCGTGCAGGAGATCGTGCCGCTTCCCGACGGCGCCGGCACCGTCAAGCTCACCACCGCGCGCTACTACCTGCCCAGCGGCAAGACCGTCTCGCGCGAACCCGGAAGCCCGAAGTGGGGCGTGGAGCCGGACACCGGCTTCCACGTGGCGATGTCGGAGGCCGACCTC
>CAYTYU010000200.1:0-3028 GCA_964440815.1 uncultured Chitinophaga sp. | reverse complement strand
AGAGAAGCCCGCGCACCGGGCGGCCACCTCGGCGGCACGCGCCATGGCGGCGGCACGCACGTCCTCGGGCACGCCCTCCAGGACCCGCGCGACGCCGGCCGCGCCTTCGAGGCACGCCGCGCCGCCAGGGGCGAGCGATGGACCGTCCCACGCGCACCCGTGCGCAGCGTCCACCGCGGCCGTGCGCGCAAGGTGGCGCAGCTCGTCCACCGTGCGCCGCGCGCGGATCGCCGTCAGCACGTCCTGCAGCGGCCGGCGCGCAGGATCATGGCAGCGCGGGTCATTGGTCGCCAGGAGCGGCACGCCCGCCTCGGAGGAGAGCCATTCCAGCTGCAGCAGGCGGAGCGCGGCGTCGGGGCCCGGCCGGTGCACGAACCCGAGCGACAGCCGGTCGCCGTCGAACGCCCCGCGCAGCCAGCGCAGGCACTCCAGGAACCGTGGCTGCATCGCGCCGTACCCGGCGGGCGGCATGACGATCGCGTGCACGCCGCCGAGGGCGAAGGGCGCGAGCGGCCGGGCCGCGTCGGGGGAACGCGCACCCGGTGCGCCGCCCGGCTCATCCATCCCGAGCGCCTGCACCGAGGCGTCGACCAGGTCATGCAGCCACAGCCGGCAGGCGGTCGCGTCGCGCGCGGCGCCACGGCCGTCGATCCCCGCCATGAGGGCCGCGGGGCTGCCGTCGACGTCGAGCGTCCAGCCCGCACGGCGCTTGCCCAGGGTGAGCAGCCGACAGAGGCGCGCATAGCCCTCGGGCGACTCGGCGAGCAGCACGAGCTCGACGTGCGAGGGCTCGTCGTCCGCGCCGAGGGCGAACTCGGCGCGCGTGCCGACGGCGAGCGCGATGCCATGCTCGCGGGCGGCCACGTGCGCACGCACGATGCCGGCCATGGTGTGGCGGTCGGCGATGCCGATCGCATGCATGCCGAGTGCCTTCGCCCGGGCGACAAGTTCCTCGGGGTGGCTGGCACCTTCGAGGAACGAGAAGTTGCTGGCGGCGGCGAGCTCGCAGAATGGCGGGAATGCAGCCATGGAACACGATGTACGGCATCTGTTAGGATACCAGCCTCCGCCGGATGCGACAATGATGACCTGATGCATCGAACCCTTCAGCGAGGTGGCTGGGCGTTGAGTGCCGCCGCGGTGGCCGTCGTGCGCATGGCATGCGCACAGGACGTGCCGACGGTGCTGCCGCCGCCGGCGCCGGGCGCGACGCCGGCGCTCGAGTCGATGACGCCGCCGGAGCGGACGATGCCGGTGGATGCGGTGCACTTGCGCCAGGCGAAGTCGGTGCCGGGCGACCGGCGCTGGGCGGTCGCGTACCAGGGCAACGTGTACCTCTTCGCGGGGCAGGAGACGCGCGACGCGTTCGTGCGCGACCCGGCGACGTTCGCGGCGGTCGACGCCGGCGCGTGCGGCCGCATGGGCCCGCTCGGCGGCCTCGGCGACGCGCGGCGGCACGCGCTGCAGGACGGGCTCCTCTACTTCTTCGCCTCCGACGCGTGCATGCAGGCCTTCCGCGCGGCGCCGAAGCAGTACATGGAGCCCTACGACCAGCTGCCCTCGGGCACGCCCGAGCTGCAGCGCGCGGGGCTCGAGATCTTCGACCGCTGGGTGGCATGGGCGGGCGGCAAGGACGCGGTGCGGCGCGCGTCGACCTACCGCCAGGTGACCGAGGAACGCGTGACGTCCGGCGGCCGCGAGTGGGATCGCGTCGAGGAGCTCGAGATCGCGGGCCCGTCGTCCCTGCGCCGGCGCGACGTGTGGCGCCCGGTCGACGACCCGAAGGCGACGCCCACCGAGTACGACCTGGCGGCGACGCCCGAGCGCACCGTGCTCACCATGCGGCCCGGGCCGTCGAGCGAGTTCGAGGGCACTCGGCGCACGGCGTTCCGGCGCGCGATGAACCGGCTGCCGTGGGCGATCCTGCAGGCGCGCTTCCGGCCGGAAGCGGGGTTGCTCGTGATCCGGACCGGCGAGGGGCGGCTCGGTGACGCCGACTGCGACTACGTCGCGACGTGGTTCGAGGGCAACCTCACCAACCTGGCGATCGACAAGTCGACCGGACGGCTGGTGCAGATGGGCTACGTCGGCCGCGACACGCAGCAGCGCGTGATGAGCCTCACCATGGATGCCGTGGACCATGCGGGCCCCGAGGCGCTGCGGCTTCCGACGCAGTGGGTCATCTATCCCACCGGTGAGAAGGAAGGCACCATGGGGCCGAAGGCCCGGATCATGGTCGGTCCCGCGGCATCGGCGCCTGCGGCGGGCCCGGCAACGGAGTCCCCGCCGGCGCCGGCGACGGCACCGGCGCCCGCGACCCCTGCCCCGGCGCGCTGAGGCTCCGGAAGAACCTCGCCTTGAACTGCCAGGCATCGCGGGTGCGCGGCACCGCCACGTACGTGGCGAACGTGCCGCGGTCGGCGACGCCGCGCTGGTAGATGGGCTGCGCCTCGACGGTGGTCTCCTTGCCATCCCACGTGGCATCCCACGTGGCGAGATCCGCGCCGAGGGCGCGCGCGGCGTCGGCCACGTGACGGTCGTCGAGGGCGAGGTCCGAGGAGCGGAAGGCGCTCTCGCCGATCGGGCGGGCCTCGGCCTCCGGCGGCGCCTCCTTCACGACGCGCGCGGACTCGACCGGCGCGAAGCGCTCGCCGCGGTAGTTCTCGAGGAACGGGTTGCAGCCGGCTGCGAGGAGCGCAAGCACGGGGACCGCGGCCGTCGGACGCATCGGGCCGAGTCTAGGGCCGCCGCACGCATCCGTCGCCGAGCCGTGCCGACAGGTGGTCGACCAGCTCGCCGAGGGCGCGCTGCGTGCCGGCCTCGCGCTCGTCGTCCGTACCCTCGCCCATGCGACCCAGGCGCACCGCCCGCAGCGCAATGCACTCGACGCCCTGCCCGTCCTCGTGGCACCCCAGGTGCACGCGCTCGACCCGCGGGCGCAGCACCGACCACAGATGCGCGGCGTCGCGCGTCGGCGCGCCGAGGTGGACCGTGCCGCGCACCGGCGCAAGCCCGGCGCGCCCCAGGC
>CAYTYU010000199.1:2728-3080 GCA_964440815.1 uncultured Chitinophaga sp. | reverse complement strand
CCGACGAATACGCCGCATCGAAGCTCCTGCCGTGGCGGGTGCAGGTGGAGCGGCCGACGCTGTTCGGCCTGATCGGCGACGTCCGCGGACGGTCCGTCCTCGACCTCGCCTGCGGGGACGGGATCTACGCCCGGACGCTCGCGGACCGCGGTGCGGCGCGCGTCCACGGCGTCGACCTCTCTGCCGGCATGATCGAACTGGCCAGGAAGGCCGAGGCCGCACGGCCGCGCGGGATCACCTACTCGGTCTGCGATGCCGCCGAGGTGCGCGGGCTCGAGGGGTTCGACATCGTGATGGCGGCCTACCTCTTCAACTACGCGCAGGACCGGGCCCAGCTGCGCCGGATGGCGGA
>CAYTYU010000199.1:0-2582 GCA_964440815.1 uncultured Chitinophaga sp. | reverse complement strand
GGTTCAGCTTCCTGCGGTACATCGAGAAGCCGCAGCGCGAGGGATTGTCCATCACGTGGTCGATCCAGCCCGCGACCGGCGACGCGTGCATCTTCGACAACTTCTGGATCGCTCCGGAGACGTATCGCGAGGTCTTCGAGCAGGTCGGGTTCACGGAGTTCCGCTTCGTCGACGCACACGTCGCGCCCGGGGCCGACCCGGCACCGTTCCGTGACTTCCTGGAGGACTGCCCGATCTGCGGGATCTCCGCGGTCCGGCCCGCCGGCGGCTGAGTGCGGAAGGGCGCAAGTGATGCGCGGGGGCTGGCGTGCGACGTACCGCTTTCGCGCACGCCTCTCGAGGTAGTCCGAGCGAAAAGGGTTTCGAACAGGCGAGTTGGGGTTTGGCTCTCTTAGAGAGAGACGCCCGCCCTGGCGCGCTCAGAACGAGGTTCCGCAGAGCACGGCGCACGTGCGCACGCCGCAAATCGCGAACGCCCCGGCCGGGGGGCCAGGACGTTCACTCTTCACCGTGCGCCACGCCAAACGCGGCGATCCGCGGTCCGGGATACTGCCTGCATGAACCCCGCAAGCCCGCAGCAGCCAACATGGGACGCCGTCGACCGGGCACTCGAGCAGTGGCTCGCGCCGCAGGACGAAGCCCTGCGAGCGGCGACGGCGTCGGCCGATCACGAGGGGCTTCCCCAGATCGCCGTCTCGCCCGCCCAGGGCCGACTGCTCGAGGTGCTTGCCCGCGCGATCGGAGCGCGGCGCATCCTTGAGATCGGCACGCTCGCGGGCTTCAGCACGATCTGGCTCGCCAGGGGGCTGGTCCCGGGGGGTTCGCTCGTCACGCTCGAACTCGATCCGGAACGCGCACGGCTCGCCCGGACCAACATCGACCGTGCGAGGCTCACCGCGAAGGTCGAGGTCATGGTCGGTCCGGCGCTCGCCTCGCTCGAGTCGCTCCGCTCGGCTGCCACCCCTCCCTTCGACCTCATCTTCATCGACGCCGACAAGGAGCACTGCCCGGCATATCTCGATCACGCGGTCGCGCTCTCGCGCGAGGGAACGCTCATCGTCGTCGACAACGCCATCCGGCGGGGGCGGCTCATCGAGACCGAAAGCGGCGATGCGAGCGTGGAGGGCGTCCGCGCGATGATGGACCGCATCGCCAAGGATCATCGCCTCGCCGCGGCGGGCATCCAGACCGTGGGTGCCAAGGGCTACGACGGAATCGTGCTTGCACGCGTGGGCGATGCGCCGCGCGCTGCCAGTGACCCGCTCGACATCCTGCTGCGCCACGACGCCTATGCGACGCGCGAGGTCCTTCGTGCGTGCAGCGGACTGACCGACGAGCAATGGCACCGCCGCTTCGAGATCGGTCCCGGGTCGCTGCACGACGCGTTGACGCACGTGGTGGGCGCCATGCTGCGCTGGGCCGATCGCATCGACGGTCCGCCGACCGAGCTTCGGCCATCCATCGAGGGCATTGCGCGGCGGACGCCTGCGGAACTGCTGGCGCTCCTCGACGCAGCGGAATCGGGGCTCGCGGCAAGCGCGGATCGCGCGCGGGCACGCGGCCTCGGCACGGAGTTCGACGTGACGCTCGCGGGCAAGACCCACCGCTTCACGCTCGGCGCCGCGCTGGTCCACGTGACAACGCACGGCATGCACCACCGCGCGCAGTGCCTCAACATGCTGCGGCACCTTGGTGTGCCCGGCATCAGCGATCGGCTGCCGGAGATCGACCCGCTGGACTGGCAGCTGCAGGCAAGGGCCTGACCGTCACGCCGACCCCTCGCGCTGCGGCTGCTGCCACCCCTCCTTCGGGCCCTGCCGCTCCATCCATTGATCCGTCGGCACCTCGCGGCGGATGCCGGGCGACCAGTAGGTGCCCGCAAGCACGCGGTGGATGGCGTCAAGGTCCCGGCGGGTGGGATCGAGAGAGATGGTGATCGGCATGGTTCTGCTCCGGATCATGAGTATTGCGATTCGCGGATACTGACGCCCAGCGGATTCCCGTGCGCCCCGTGGATCACCATGGTGCTCGATCTGCACGCCGACCGCCCGAACACGCAATGAACATCTCCCTACGAACCCCCTCGACGAATGACGCCGCGGCGATCGCAACGCTCGTCGGTGAGCTCGGCTATCCGGTGAAACCGGGCGAGATCGAGGCGCGGCTCCAGCTGCTGCTCGATCGCGACCGCTACTTCCTCGCCGTGGCATCGGGACCGGACGCCTGCCTGCTCGGGCTCGTCAACGCCGAGAGGCGCGTCACCATCGAGTCCGGCACCTCCTTCGAGCTCACCGGCCTCGTCGTCGGGTCAAGGGCGCGCCGCGCCGGGGTTGGGTCGGCACTCGTCGCTGCCGCGGAGGCGTGGGCGCGCTCGCTCGGTGCCCAGGCGCTGCGCGTGCGCTCGAACGTGGTCCGGCCCGAGGCCCATGCGTTCTATGTAAGACTCGGCTACGGGCTGCGGAAGACGCAGCACTGCTACGACAGGGCACTGCGCACCTGATCAGCGTTCGATCGCTCTCGAACGGCGACCCGGGGAGCTGATCATCAAACGCTCGTCTTCCGAACCGAGGGAAGCGGTTGGG
>CAYTYU010000198.1:0-3099 GCA_964440815.1 uncultured Chitinophaga sp. | reverse complement strand
GCGGCCTACGTGCTCAACAAGAACGACTGGCTGGTGACCTGCTACCGCGAGAACTGCGGGCTGTTCTGGCGCGGCGTCCCGATGGAGTCGATCCTCCTGCACTGGATGGGCGACGAGCGCGGCAACGCGATGCCCCGCGAGCACCACGCGACCCCGATCGCGGTGCCGATCGGCACGCAGATGCTGCACGCGACCGGCCTCGCCTGGGCCGCCAAGTACCGCGGCGAGAAGCAGATCGCCTGCACCTTCTTCGGCGACGGCGCCACCAGCGAGGGCGACTTCCACGAGGCGGCGAACTTCGCGGCGAACCTCGACATTCCCGTGGTGTTCGTCTGCCAGAACAACTTCTGGGCGATCAGCGTGCCCGGCCGCATCCAGTGCAGCGCGCCGACCCTGGCGCAGCGCGGCATCGCCTACGGCATGCCCTGCATGCAGGTGGACGGCAACGACATCTTCGCCACCGTCTACGCGATGCGGCAGGCATCCGAGTTCGCCCGCAAGGAGGGCAAGCCGTACTTCATCGAGATGGTGACGTACCGCCTCGGCGACCACACCACCGCCGACGACGCCAGCCGCTACCGCGACAAGGCCGAGGTCGAGGGGTGGAAGGCGAAGGACCCGCTGATCCGCGTGCGCAAGCACATGGAGCGCCTCAAGCTCTGGAGCGACGCGAAGGAGGCGGACCTCCTGGAGCGGACCGAGAAGACCGTGGCGGAAGCCGTGGCCCGCGCCGAGAACATCGCCGCGCCGCACTCGGCGGACTTCTTCAACGCGATGTACCAGGAGCTGCCGGCGGACCTCGCGCTGCAGCGCGACACGATGCAGACGCACTCGCTCGGCCAGGACCCCGGCCAGCTCGCGAGCACCGACCACATCTCCAAGTCCGCGGAACACGCGCACCAGTAAAAGGCTCCCGGTCCTCCCGGACCATTTTCCGTACCGAGGCATACCCATGGCAAACCTCAACATGGTCCAGGCAATCAACCTCGCCCTGATCCAGGAGATGGAGAAGGACGGGCGCGTCCTGCTCCTCGGCGAGGACGTCGGCGCCAACGGCGGCGTCTTCCGCGTCACCGAGGGCCTGCAGAAGCGCTTCGGCGCCAATCGCGTGGTCGACACGCCGCTCGCCGAGAGCGGCATCATCGGCACGGCGATCGGCCTGGCGATGGGCGGCCTGCGCCCGGTGCCCGAGATCCAGTTCGACGGCTTCCTCGGCCCCGCCTACGACCAGATCTGCAGCCATGCGGCGCGCATGCGCACGCGCACCCGCGGCGCGTTCCAGGTTCCGCTGACCATCCGCGTGCCCGTCGGCGGCGGCATCCACGCGCCCGAGCTGCACAGCGACTCGCCCGAGGCGATCTACGCGCACACCCCCGGCCTCAAGGTCGTGATGCCGAGCTCGCCCTACGACGCCAAGGGCCTCCTCATCGCCTCGATCCGCGACCCGGACCCGGTGATCTTCTTCGAGCCCAAGCGCATCTACCGCGCCTTCCGCGAGGAGGTGCCCGAGGACGAGTACGTGCTGCCGATCGGCAAGGCTCGCACGGTGTGCGAGGGGAACGAGCTCACCGTCGTCAGCTGGGGCGCGAGCGTCATCCAGTGCATGCAGGCGATCGAGAAGAGCGGCAAGTCGGTCGAGCTCATCGACCTGCGCACCATCTACCCCTTCGACATCGAGGCGGTGGAGGCGAGCGTCCGCAAGACCGGCCGCTGCGTGGTGGTGCACGAGGCCCCGCTCACCAGCGGCTTCGGCGCCGAGATCTCCGCGCGCATCATGGAGCGGTGCTTCCTGCACCTCGAGGCGCCCGTGCAGCGCGTCGCGGGCTTCGACACCATCATGCCGTACTACAAGCTCGAGCTCGACTACATGCCCGACGCGGCCCGCATCGGCCGCGCAATCGACGACGTGATGGCCTACTGACCGCGGGACGAGGGACCAACCGATGGCCGGAATCAAGCAGCCGAGCGACAAGAGCCACTTCCTGCTCCCCGACCTGGGCGAAGGCCTGGCGGAGGCGGAGCTCATCGCCTGGAAGGTGAATCCCGGCGACGCCGTCAAGGAGAGCCAGACGCTCGCCGAGATGCAGACCGACAAGGCACTGGTCGAGGTGCCCTCGCCGTGGGCAGGCACCGTGACCGAGCTCTGCGGCAAGCCCGGAGAGATCATCAAGGTTGGCGCCGTGCTCGTGCGCTACGGCGCGGCGGGCGCCAAGGCCGCCCCGGCTGCGGCACCCGTGGCGGCGGCGGCCGCCGCATCCTCCGCGGCGCCTGCCTCCGCGTGCCTCTCCGCACAGGCCGCCTCCGGCGCCGCCGAGGACCAGGGCACCGTGGTCGGCACGATGAGCGGCACGCTCACCGTGAGCGACCGCTTCGCGCGCCGCGCGCCCGAGGCCGCGGCCGTCGCCCGCGACGGCAAGGCGCTCGCGACGCCGGCCGTGCGCCGGATCGCCCGCGAGCTTGGGGTCGACATCCAGCGCGTGCCGGGAAGCGGCCGCGGCGGACGCGTCACCGCGAGCGACCTCGAGTCGTTCGCCGGCGGCGCCTCCGGCAACGGCCATGCCGCCGCGCCCGCGGGCTTCGCGCCGCGCTCGGCGGCGATCGCCCCGGGCAGCGTGTACATCGACCAGCAGGGCGTCACGCAGCGCGTTCCCTTCCGCGGCGTGCGGCGCAAGATCGCCGAGAGCCTCGACCGCAGCGTCCGCACCTGCGTCCACTTCACGGTGGTCGACGAGGCGGACGTCACGGCGCTCGACCAGAAGCGCAAGGAGTACTCGCGTGTCACGGGGCAGAAGCTCTCGATGCTGCCCTTCCTGATGGCGGCGATCTGCCGTGCGCTGAAGAAGCACCCCTCGCTCAACGCGATCACCGACGATGCGGCGAGCGAGATCCTGGTGAAGGGCCCGGTCAACCTCGGCTGCGCGGTCGACACCGACGCCGGCCTCATGGTGCCCGTGATCCGCGACGCCGGCGCGAAGAGCCCGCTCGAACTGTCGAACGAGGTGAAGCGCCTCGCCGCCGCGTGCAAGGACCGAACGATCAAGCGCGAGGAGTCGCTCGGCGGCACCTTCACGATCTCGAACGTCGGCAGCTACGGCGGGA
>CAYTYU010000197.1:0-3171 GCA_964440815.1 uncultured Chitinophaga sp. | reverse complement strand
CCACGCGTGACCGCGACGTGCTGGTCGAGACCATCGGCAGCGTGGTCGAGGTGTTTCCCCCGGTGAGCCGGCGCAGCATCCAGGCCATCTCGGTCGCGGTGCTGGCGCCGCAGAAGGCCACGACCGCGACGGCCGATTGGAGCCAGGCGGCGGCGATCATCCGTGGGCAGCTGGAAGGGATGCGGGCACGCATGCTGTCGGTCGACCTGCGCGCAGTGGCGCCGGATGGACTGGCGGACGCGGTCGCGCGTCGCTGGCGCCGGGCGCGCCGCGCCGCGGCGGTGCCGTGGAACGCCGAGCACCTGGATGCGCTTCATGAGGTGCGCAAGGAGTGCCAGCGGATCGCGCTCCAGATTCGGCTGCTCTCTCGGCTTGGTCCGCGCCGCAAGCTCGAGCGCCTGTCCGTCGAGTTGGGGGCGGCCGTGTCCTTGATCGGCGAGGACCGTGACCTTGGACTGCTGGAGGCACTCCTGCGAGAGCGTCGCGCGGAGTTCCCCGACCCTAGGCAGGTGGATGCCATGCTTGCGGAAGTCGCGCGCCGCCGCGCGCGCTGCCTGCGCCGGGCGCGCAAGCGGGTGCGGACGGTGCTGTCGCCGAAGGCCGGTCGCATTCGCGCCTTGGTGATGCGGGGGAAGTAGCCTCCTTGGCCCAATGAGCGCCAAGCCCCAGACGGCCATCACCCCCACGCGCGAGGACAACTACGCCGAGTGGTACCAGCAGGTCGTCCGCGCGGGCGACCTGGCCGAGAACAGCCCGGTGCGCGGGTGCATGGTGATCAAGCCGTGGGGCTATGCGCTCTGGGAGAACTTCCAGCGCGTCCTGGACGGCATGTTCAAGGCGACCGGGCACCGGAACGCCTACTTCCCGCTCTTCATCCCGCTTTCCTTCCTGGAGAAGGAAGCGCAGCATGTGGAGGGCTTCGCGAAGGAGTGCGCGGTGGTCACGCACCACCGGCTGAAGGCGGGGCCGGACGGCAAGCTGATCCCGGACGGCGAACTGGAGGAGCCGCTCATCGTGCGCCCCACCAGCGAGACGATCATCGGCGCCACCTTCGCGAAATGGGTGCAGAGCTATCGCGACCTGCCGCTCCTCATCAACCAGTGGGCCAACGTGGTGCGCTGGGAGATGCGCACCCGCCTCTTCCTGCGCACGACCGAGTTCCTGTGGCAGGAGGGGCACACGGCCCATGCCACGCGCGAGGAGGCCGAGGACGAGACGATGAAGATGCTCCGCGTCTACGCCGACTTCGCGGAGCGCTGGATGGCGATGCCCGTGATCCAGGGCCGCAAGACCGAGGGCGAGCGCTTCCCGGGCGCGGTCGAGACCTACTGCATCGAGGCCATGATGCAGGACCGCAAGGCGCTGCAGGCCGGCACCAGCCACTTCCTCGGGCAGAACTTCGCGAAGGCGAGCGAGATCCAGTTCCTGGACGCGGACGGCCAGCAGAAGTTCGCCTGGACCACCAGCTGGGGCGTGAGCACCCGCCTGGTGGGCGCGATGGTGATGACCCACTCCGACGACGACGGCCTGGTGCTGCCGCCGCGCCTGGCGCCGACCCACGTGGTGATCCTGCCGGTGACGCACAAGCCCGAGACCGCGAAGCAGGTGCTCGACCACTGCCAGAAGCTGGCCGCCGACCTGCGGGCCCAGCAGTTTGCGGGCCGGCCGGTCGAGGTGGAGGTCGACGCGCGCGACATGCGCGGCGGCGACAAGATGTGGCAGTGGGTGAAGAAGGGCGTGCCGCTGCGCGTCGAGGTGGGCCCGCGCGACATGGAGCAGGGATCGGTCTTCGTCGGCCGGCGCGACAAGCCCGCGAAGGACAAGCAGTCGATGCCGCGCGACGCGTTCGTGCAGGGGATCGGCGCGATGCTGCAGGAAATGCAGGACGGCATGCTGGCCCGCGCCCGTGCGTACCGCGACGAGCACACCCGGACGATCGACACCAAGGCCGAGTTCGAGGCGTTCTTCACCCCGAAGCGTGCCGGCGACGAGAACGCGCCGTCCGAGATCCACGGTGGGTTCGCGCTCAGCCACTTCTGCGGCGACCCGGCCGTGGAGGCGGACGTCAAGAACCGCATGGGCGTGACCATCCGGTGCATTCCGCTCGAGGGCGCCGCGGAGCCGGGTACTTGCGTGATCACGGGTCGGCCGAGCACCGGGCGCGTGGTCTGGGGCAAGTCATACTGATTCGGGAACCCCTCGTCTTGGGGCGGCTCCCATTGCCTTAGGAGGCACCGTCCATGCTCTTTCGCCAGATCGACGACCCGAAGCTTGCCCAGTACGCCTACCTGATCGGCTGCCAGCGCACCGGCGAGGCGATCGTGTGCGACCCCGAGCGGGACATCGATCGCTACGTCGACGCCGCCGCGCGCGAGGGGCTGCGGATCGTCGCGGTCGCCGAGACGCACATCCATGCCGACTTCCTGAGCGGCGCGCGCGAGCTGGCCGAGAAGGTGGGTGCGCACGTCTACGTGAGCGGCGAGGGCGGCCCCGACTGGCAGTCGAAGTGGGTGGGGTCGTACAAGCACACGCTGCTGAAGGACGGCGACGTCTTCCGCGTGGGGAACATCGAGTTCAAGGCCGTGCACAGCCCGGGCCACACGCCCGAGCACATGAGCTACCTGGTGACCGACCGCGGCGGCGGCGCCACCGAGCCGATGGGGATGATCACCGGCGACTTCGTGTTCGTCGGTGACCTCGGCCGCCCGGACCTCCTGGAGAGTGCCGCCGGCCAGCAGGGGATCGCCGAACCGAGCGCGCACGCCCTGTGGCGCAGCGCGTCGAAGTTCGTGACGCTGCCGGAGTTCGTCCAGGTGTGGCCCGCGCACGGCGCTGGCAGCGCGTGCGGCAAGGCACTCGGCGCCATTCCGCAGTCGACCGTCGGCTACGAGAAGGCCAACAGTCCCGCGCTCAAGCTGGTGGGGAACGAATCCGCCTTCGTGAAGGACATCCTTGCGGGCCAGCCGGAGCCGCCCGTCTACTTCGCGCGCATGAAGGCGCTGAACCGCGACGGCGTCCCGGTGCTTGGCACGCTGCCTGCGCCCCCGACCGTGACCGACGTCGCCGCGCACGCGGCCGCGTGGGAGCGGCCCGGCACGGTGGTGGTCGACCTGCGTCCGTGGGCCGCCTTCCGTGACGGCCACCTGCCGGGCGCCATCCACTCGCCCACCG
>CAYTYU010000196.1:0-3185 GCA_964440815.1 uncultured Chitinophaga sp. | reverse complement strand
GCCGGGTCGAATCCGAGTGCATGCGACCGACTGCTTGGGCACTCATTCCCTCGACCCTCCTCTCGACGTCGGTTGCGGCTGCGGCCCCGGGCGGCGACCCCTGCGACGGCTGCGGCAGTCCCGCGCCGCTCTCCATCGGCGGGAACGAGATCGCGCACACGCTCACGGGCTGCGAGCTGTCGACGTTCCTGTGCGCCGGGCGCGAGTCCTACGACACCGCGTTCTACTCATTCACCGCGCCGAGCACCGGCCTCTACAGCGTCTCGACCTGCAGCGAGACGACCTTCAGCACCGTGCTGACCGTGGCGTCCGGCTGCGATGCGCCGTTCCTTGCGTGCAGCGCGGTGGGGGAGTTCTGCAACGATGGCAGCCGCATCGGAGCGGTCGCGCTCGAGGCCGGGCGGACGTACGTGGTCTCGGTGGGTTCGCAGGTCCCGGGCGTCGCCATCGGCTTCGCCACGCTCACCATCGAGTTCGTCGAGCCGTGCCTGCCCGCGAGTCCCACCTACGTCGAGGCGGAGCCCTGCGGCGCCAACCTCAACGGCGGATGCGATTCCGCGGACACGCCCTCCGAGCCGGTCTCGCTCAACGACGTCATCCAGGGGACCTTCTGGGCCGGCACCTTCGAGCGCGATTCCGACTGGTACGTCGTCACGCTCGCCGAGGACACCGAGCTGACGCTCTCGCTCCGCTCGGACGTCCCGGCCTTCGCGCAGGTGGTCAAGCCCGACTGCAGCTCGATCGTCGGCGAGGCGGCCTCGACGGGTTGCCCCGCGACGACCTCGGTCTGCCTGGCCGCCGGAACCTACCTGGTGAAGGCGATCCCGTTCTTCGGGGACGTCCCGTGCGGAGGGACGATCCCGAACGGCTACACGCTCGGCGTGACGGGCGTCCCGTGCAACCCGCCCCCGAGCTGCGGTGAGCTGTGCGCGGACGCCGCGCCCCTGACGCTCGGCGCGAATCCCTTCTCGAACTCCGCGACCCAGTGCGCCATCCCCTTCTTCGGGCGGACGTCCTACAACACCGAGTACTACTCGTTCCCCCCTGCTTCGACGGATGTCTACACGTTCTCGACCTGCGGCTCGGCGTTCGACACCGCGCTTGCGATCTACTCGGGATGCGGCGGCGAAGCCCTTGCCTACAACGATGACGGCGAGGGGTGTTTCCTGGCCAGCAGGATCCCGTCGGTGGTGCTCCAGGAAGGCGTGACCTACATCGTGACGCTCGGCAGCATCCGGCCGAACGACCTGATCTCGGGAACCCTCGCCGTCGGCACCTACCAGCCGTGCGGCCTCGACAGCGCCACCGTCACGGAGGCGGAGCCCTGCGGACAGGACTCCAACGGCGGCTGCAACGTCACCGGCACGCCTGCCGAGCCGATCTCGCTCGGCGATGTCGTGCAGGGCTCCTTCTTCTCGAGCGCCCAGTTGCGCGACACGGATTGGTACCGCCTGACCATCACCGCGGAAACACGGGTGTCGCTGTCGATCCGGTCGAACTTCGCGTCGCTTGCTGCGATCGTCGGTCCCGGATGCGGCAGCATCCGCGCGCAGACCCGTTCGGGAGAGTGCCCCGGCACGGCCTCGGCCTGCCTTCCGCCCGGCGAGTACGTGGTGTTCGCGGTTCCCGCCTTCGGCCTGCTCGACTGCGGAACCTACGGCGCGTACACCCTGGCGGTCGGGGGCGTTCCTTGCAGCGGTGGCGGCGGCGGCGGCGCCTGCGACTCCATCCGGACGGCGAACCTCGGGTCGAACCTGTTCCTCAGCCAGGACACGGGCGGCCTGCTCGACATGACTGGCTCCTGCGACCCGGGCCCGTCGGGCGACGACCGCATCCACAACGTCAACTACTTCAGATTCACCGCGCCCCAGTCGGGCGCCTACTCGTTCTCGACCTGCCAGTTCGCGAGCTTCGACACCAGGATTGCCGTGATGACGGCGTGTGGCGACGCATCCACCGTCCTCGCATGCAACGACGACGGCCCGGGCTGCTTCTCCGGCACGACCAGCCTGGTCTCCGGCGTCGATCTGCAGGCGGGTGCAACGTACGTTGTCGCGGTCGGCGGCGCATCGCCGAACGGCGCTTCCGGCGCCATGCTTCTCGTGATCGAGCGGGATCAGGCCGCGCCTCCGTGCCGGCCCGACATCAACGACGATGACGTGGTCGACGCCGATGACCTCGGCATCCTCCTCGCGGACTGGGGCGCGCCGCCGATCTCCAGGTCCGACCTCAACCTCGACGGGTCGGTGGACGGCAACGACCTCGGCGTGCTCCTCGGCGCCTGGGGATCCTGCCCGCGGTGAGGCGGGCGGCCACGGCCATGAGGGACGTCGGCCGGTGCGCATTCCTACGATTCGTCCCCATGAGACTCGTGTCCCGGATCATCACCTTGTCGACGCCTCCAGTGGCGCTGGCCATTCTCCTTGCCGGATGTTCCTCGCCCCCGCCCGCGCCGAGCGCGGAACAGCCCGCGTCGACGGCCCCGCCGCCCCGCGTGCAGGCGTGGATGGATCGCCTGACGGTGAAGCACGAGTACGACCCGAAGACCGGGTTCATCGTGGCGCGCGAGACGGTCGCGCTTCCGCCCATCGTCCGGGATGCGCCGCCGCTCGACGCGGCGATCGTGCAGGCCGGCTCGGGCCGCACCGTGATCGCGTTCGCCACGGCGGACCGATGTGCCCCGTGCCAGCAGTACAAGCGTGACGCGATCAACGACCCCGCCGTGGTGGCGCGTCTCTCCGAGGCGCGCTTCCTGCCGACGCATGTCGAGGTCGACCGCTCGCCCGCGCTGGCCGACGAGTACCTCGGGGCCCGGTCGATCCCGATGACGTACGCGCTTCGCGACGGGAAGGTCGTCGCGGAACTCCCGGGCCAGCGGTCCGCGGCGGAGCTCGTCGCGTGGCTCGATGCGCTTCCGCGGTAAGCGGTCGAGCGCCACGCGCCTACGATGTGGTCATGGTGACCTGCAACATCGACCAGCGTGGCAGGAAGGTGCGACTGGTGATCGGGGCCATGCTCGAGGCGACCGGCCTCGGCCTCGGGGTGCTCTGGTACCTGGGCATGGTTCCGCCGGAGACCGTGTGGCTGTCGGCGGGGCTGTGGTCCGTCGGCATGTTCATGGTGCTCGAGGGCATCTTCGGCTGGTGCGCCCTTCGCGCGATGGGCGTGAAGACGCCGATCTAGGG
>CAYTYU010000195.1:0-3188 GCA_964440815.1 uncultured Chitinophaga sp. | reverse complement strand
CGGCGGCGGCGGCTACGGTGGCGGCGGCGGCGGTGGTGGCTACGGCGGCGGTGGCGGTGGCCAGCGTCGCGAGCGTGGCGACCGCCGGTCGGACCGCGACAGCGACTGGTGATCCACGCCGGCGACCCGTTCGCGATTCTGGGTCTGGAGCGTCGATTCGACCTTCCTGCCCCTGATATTGCCGCGGCGTATCTGCGCACCGTGTCTCGTTTGCACCCTGACCGGGCGCGCGACGCGGTGGAGCGGGACGAGATGGTGCGTGCGTCGGCTGCGGCCGGCGAGGCGCGCCAGCGCCTGATGGACGAATCCTCCCGCGCCGAGGTGCTCCTTGAGCACCTCGGCGCGCGTCATTTGCTGCGTGCCTCGCCGTCGCCGGCGTTCCTGATGGAGACGCTGGAACTGCGCGACGCGATCGAGGAGGCGATGGCCACGGGCGAGCCCGCGCCGCGCGATGCGGCGTCGCGGACCATCTCGGCGCTGCGCGACGCAGCGCGCAAGGACCTTGCCTTGGGGCTGGCATCGGCGATGCCCGGGCAGGGCGCTGGGGATGCCGTGGCGCGTGCGGCGGATGCCTGGGTGCGGCTTCGCTACCTGGACCGCATGCGGGCGCGGCTTGCCGGCGACGCCTGAGCCTGCCGGAAGGCATGGGCCGTCCGGCTATACTCGTCGATCCGATGGGGCCAGTAGCTCAGCTGGCTAGAGCACACCCCTGATAAGGGTGAGGTCGAAGGTTCGAGTCCTTTCTGGCCCATTGGCCGCGCGGCGCTCCCGTCCCCGGGGCGCCGCGCGCCGTTTTGCGCGGCGCAGTGCGGTACACGCACCCCTCGGGGGCCGGGACGCTCCTATCATTTGCGCCCCGCGGCGCGCCCGGCAGCGCGTGCCCCGGCCATGAAGGAACGCTGCCGACCACGGAGGCCTGCCTGTGCGACGCGCCAAGATCTCGATCATCGGAGCCGGAAACGTCGGAGCAACCTGCGCCCACTGGGCCGCCGCCAAGGAGCTCGGCGACATCGTGCTGGTCGACATCCCCGACCGCGTCGGCGTGGCGCAGGGCAAGGCCCTCGACCTGGCGCAGTGTGGCCCGATCGAGCGCTTCGACGCGAACATCGTCGGTACCTCCGACTACGCGGACACCGCGGGCTCCGACGTGGTGGTGATCACCGCCGGCATGCCGCGCAAGCCCGGCATGAGCCGCGACGACCTGATCGGCGTCAACGTGAAGATCGTCAAGGACGTCACCGAGCAGGTGGCCAAGCACTCCCCGAACGCGATCCTGATCGTGGTCAGCAACCCCCTCGACGCGATGGTCTACACCGCGTGGAAGGTCTCGGGCTTCCCGACGCACCGCATCCTGGGCCAGGCCGGCGCCCTCGACGTGGCGCGCTTCCGCACGTTCCTCGCGATGAAGCTCGGCTGCTCGATCGAGGACATCACCTCGCTCCTCCTCGGCGGCCACGGCGACGACATGGTGCCGCTGCCCCGCTTCACGAGCGTGGCGGGCATCCCGATCGACCAGCTGCTCTCGGCTGCCGACATCGCCGAGTGCGTCGAGCGCGCCAAGGTGGGCGGCGGCGAGATCGTCAAGCTGATGGGCACCAGCGCCTACTACGCGCCGGCCTCGGGCTCCATCCAGATGGTGGAGGCGATCGTCAAGGACAAGAAGCGGATCATCCCCTCCGCCGCATACTGCGAGGACGAGTACGGCGTGGCCCCTGGCCAGAAGGGCAAGGGCTACTTCGTGGGCGTGCCCGTGGTGCTCGGCGCCAAGGGCATGGAGAAGGTCGTCCCGATCAAGATGACCCCCGAGGAGTCCAAGCTCATGGCCGAGAGCGTCAGCCACGTGAAGGACCTCGTGGCCACCGTGCAGAAGATGTTCCCCGAGCTGGCCTGAGCAGGCCCCGGGCCGATCCGCCCATTCCGCCGCCCGCCGGCGCCGCAGGCTTCTGCAGCGCCGGCGGGCGGCGTGCCGATTGGGGATGGATGCGCGGCTTCCGAGCCTCGGTGCTCTTCGATCCCGGTTGGCTGTTCGTGGTGGCGGGCCTGGTGCTCGTCGCCTCGGCGGCCCTGGTGCCGGCCACCTACGACCTGTGGGTGATGCGCACCCAGCTGAAGCACCTCGAGGCCCAGGAACTGGAGAACGACCGGCGCCTGGCCGCCTACTCGCGCTTCGTCAACGACCTGGACCGGGTGGATCCGCAGCTGGTGCGGCGCCTGGCGGCCTCGCAGCTGAACCTCGTGCCCGAGGGCGAGCGGCCGATGATCGTCGCCTCGACCGTCGAGCGGACGCCGGCTGAATGGGTGGAGGCGAGCGTCGCGCCGGTCCGTGCCGCGACGGTGCCGTTTCCCGATTCGCTCCTCAGCCGCCTGACGCTGGGACGCAAGTCCCTCTGGATCGGCGGGGCGGGCGTGATGTGCGTGTTCCTCGGGCTGCTTTCGGCGCCCATCCGCATGCGCATGCCGCAGGCGCCGTCGCTCGACGTGGCGGGTGCCGCGGCGGCACGGATGCTGGGCGCCGGCGCGCCGGCGTTCGCGATCGCGGGCGGTGCCGCCGGGACGCATGGCGACGACAGCGCACCGAGCGCGACACCCGGCGTGCGGCTCGGGTTCGACCACCCGCACGAGTGCGACGACCTCGCGCACGGCGCGGACTGACCGGCTGATCTTCGGAAAAATGGCGGTGCGTCGGGGAGTGCGGTTCGCACGCCCGTAGGGTGCGGTCGTGGCACGGGCACCTGCGGACATTCCCGAGGCGATGCTGCGGCTGGCGCTGTGCGCCGGGGTCGGGCCGGCGTTCCTGCACGAGGCGGCGGCGGCGTTCGGCGGGTGGGAGGCGGTGGCGTCGGCCGGTACGGATGAACTGGCGCGGGTGCCTGGGGTCGGGGCGGCGCGCGCGGCGGCGATCCGCGGGCAGCTTGACGCGGTGGATGCCGACGGCGAGCGGGCAGCGATGGAGCGCGCGGGCGTCCGGGCGGTGCTTGCCGGCGACGCCGACTACCCGCGCCTCATGGAGATGCTGCCCCGCATGCCGCCCATCCTCTGGGTGCGCGGCGACCTGGGGGCGCTCGCGGCGGATTCGGTGGGCATCGTGGGGGCGCGGCGCGCCACGGCCTACGGGCGCGCGCAGGCGGGCCGCTTCGCGGCTGCGGCTGCGGCCGAGGGCATCGCCGTGGTGAGCGGCGGGGCGCGCG
>CAYTYU010000194.1:0-3236 GCA_964440815.1 uncultured Chitinophaga sp. | reverse complement strand
AAATAATATCACTCAGGCTGCTTCGTTCCGCCTCGAATAAATTACGGCATTCTTCGCACTGAAAAACGATCGGATTCCATTGAATTTTCAGCATAGCCCCTTCCGCAGGCGAGTCTTTGCTGAGATAATCAAAATAACGCTGCATCCATTCCTCTTCCAGATCGCTCAACCGGCCCACTTCCAGTTGAACAACGCGAACTGGGCGACGGGCGTCACGACCGGCAACCCGTTCCTGAACGGCAGCGGCGGCTACATCTGGAGCTGCAACGTCAACACGACCTCCGGCACCCCGACCACGTCCACCACGGCACCGCGCATCCTGACTCGCAGCGCATCCGGCGTCGACGCCGTCCTCTACTCGCCCGGCATGCCGTATCCGGATGGGTCCGGCGCCACGTTCACCACCAGCCTCGGATCGCCGACGTACTTCAACAACAGCGGCCAGGCGCTCCTCTACGCGACGCTCGCCGGCACCGGCGTGGTCACGTCGGGCGCGACCGCCAACAATAACGCCTGGATCCTGCTGAGCGCCTCGGGCGCCACGGCCGTCATCCGCAAGGGCGACGCTGCCCCCGGGTTCACCGACGGCACCACCATCACCCCGAGCGGCTTCGGCGGGCAGATGTGCGGCGCGAACTTCGTGCTCTCGGGCGACCTCGCCAACGGGCCGGCGGGGTCGATCACCACCTCCAACAACAGCGTGCTCATGACCAACTCGGGCGCGGCCGCGGGGTCGGTGCGCATCATCGGCCGCAAGGGCAGCGAGCTCAACGGGCTCCCGGGCCTCTTCGCGGTCAACCAGCCGTTCCCGACCACCAACCCGTTCTCGCTCATCGGCCGCCCCGTGACCTCCGACGGAGCGATCCACGCGCAGGTCCGCGTCTCGGGCTCCTATCCCGATGGCACCGTGGCGGTGGGCAACGTGAACGACACCGCCATCATGCGGGAGCTCAACGGCTCGTGGTCGATCCTGATCCGCGGCGGCGATCCCGTCCCCGGCTTCGAGGGCACCGGGCTGGTCTTCAAGACGGCCAATACCGGCAACACGCTGCCGAACTCGAACGGCTACATGCTGATCGCCGGCGCGGTGATGAACCCGGACGGCACGTCGCCCACCAACTCCGGGTTCATGGCCATCCGTCGTCCGGATGGCTCCATCACCGTGCTGCAGAAGCAGGGTGACCCGATTCCCGGGATCCCGGGCGCCACCGCCGACAACATGATCTCGAGCGCGAGTTCCTGCCTCAACGAGCAGAACATCGCCGTCTGGAACTGCGCGTGGACGAATTCGAAGGGCGGCTCGTTCGGCAGCGCCATCATGGCATGGGACGAGGCCCAGGGCCTCCGCATGATCGCCAAGAGCGGCGACACCAACTTCACCGGCACGCCCGTGAACCAGATCACCCTGGTCGGCGGGACCGGCATCAACGGCGACGGCGGCAACTCCGGCCTCAACTCGACGGGCACGCTCGTGCTTCGCGCCGGCGACACGGCCAACGCCCTCTATGCCATCGCGACGATCCAGCTTGGGCCGACCGAGCCGGATTGCCCGGCGGACCTGAACGACGACGGTGTGGTGGACGGCAACGACCTTGGCCTGCTCCTCGCCGCATGGGGCCCGTGCCAGGGCTCGGGGCCGTGCCCCGCGGACCTCAACGGCGACGGCAACGTCGACGGCAACGACCTCGGCCTGCTGCTCGCCGCGTGGGGAGCCTGCGCCTGATGCGCGCATCCCTCCTTCCGATCGTCCCGGCGCTCGCGGCGGCGGGGCTGGCGTCCGCGGGTGAGCTGCACCTGCTCGGGCTGG
The DNA here is from genome assembly GCA_964440815.1 of uncultured Chitinophaga sp. Lineage (GTDB taxonomy): Bacteria > Planctomycetota > Phycisphaerae > Phycisphaerales > SM1A02 > UBA966. Next base: position 1,429 of record CAYTYU010000194.1, on the reverse strand, counting down.
TTCCCTTCGCGTACGCCGTGGACGTCAGCGCCGACGGACGCGTCGTCACCGGGTACGACCCCGCCAACTGCTGGTACTGGACGCGTGACACGTGGGTCGTCCTGATCCCGGACGCCCTCCCGCCGGGCAACGGCGTCGGCGGAAGCGTCCTCGTCACCGGAGACGGCTCGCGCGTGGTGTGCAGCACGCTCCAGGGCGAGCCGCAGAAGACCGAGCCGACCTTCTACGACATCGCGTCGCAGCAGTTCGACCCCGCGGTCGGCAGCCTGGGCTTCAACTGCGACATTTCCCGGGCCAGTCCCTGGGACATGACCGCGGACGGCCGCTTCGTCTGCGGCTTGGTCTACGAAGGACTGTGCGCGGCGATCGGCTACGTGTGGGACGCGCAGACCGATGCCATCTCGACGCTGCCGGCGCTCTACTTCTTCAAGCCCACGCGCGCCAACGCGGTGAGCGACACCGGCGCCCTGGCGGCAGGCTGGAACGACGACTACACCGGCTACCGACAGGGATGCGCCTGGCGGCGCAACGCCTCCGGTGCGTACGTCGGCACGCTGCTCAACGGCGGGACGTCGGTCGTGAAGATGCGCGAGGCAAGCGCCTGCAGCGGCGACGGCCAGTGGGTCTACGGAGGCGGACGCAGCGACTGGAACGGCGGCGCGCCGTACCGGTGGAACACGTCGTCCACGAACGGCACGGTCCAGCCCATCGTCCCCGCGCCCTCGGGCGACGGCACCGTGCAGGCGGCCAACCACGACGGATCGATGCTGCTGACGAACTTCTCGAGCGGCATCCACCTGTGGATCGCCGACCGCGGGTACGTCCCGATCGTCACCTGGGCCGCGGAGCACGGCGTCACGCTGCCGGACGAGTGGTTCCTCCGCGGCTTCGAGATGACCGACGACGGGCTCACGATCGTCGGTCATGCCATCCGCACGACGGACGGCGGGCAATCCCCGTTCGTGCTCGACCTGCGCCCGACGCCGCCGGCCTGCGTCGCCGACCTGAACGGCGACGGCGTGGTCAACGGCGACGATCTCGGCCAGCTGCTGGGCGCGTGGGGCGCATGCGTCTCCACGGATTGCCCGGCCGACTTCGACGACAACGGTGTCGTCGATGCCGATGACCTCGGCGTCCTGCTCGGTGCGTGGGGCAACTGCCCGGCCTAACCGCCGGCGTGTGGACGCAGCAGCTCGACGAGTTCCGCGTGCAGGGCCGGCCCCGCCGCGACGGCGGTGCGCCGCCGGATGTCCGGCGTGCCGTCCCATGAGGTGAACGTGCCGCCCGCCTCCGCGAAGATGACGGGGAAGGGGCCTGAATCCCACGGGTTCATGAGGGGCTCGACGGCGGCGTCGCAGCGACCGGTGGCCGCCAGCGCGAGCGAGTAGCAGTCGCTCCAGCCGCGCACGCGGCCGGCGCCGGCCTCGAG
>CAYTYU010000193.1:0-3261 GCA_964440815.1 uncultured Chitinophaga sp. | reverse complement strand
CGATCGGGTCGAAGACGCCGGTGCTCGCGGCGCGGGCCACGATCGCCTTCACGTCCTCCTCGTTCACCTCGTCCGGGCGCTGCCGGATGCGCAGGAGGCGGAGCAGGCCGTCGGTGGACGCGCTCAGGAGCCGGACCGGCCAGGCCGCGACGGTCGAGACCACCCACAGCACCGGGGCGATCAGGGCCGCCACGCGCTCGGGGTAGGCGAGCGCGACGCGCTTGGGGACGAGTTCCCCGAACACCAGGCTGCAGTAGGCGAGCAGGATGACGACGATCGCGAGCGAGATGCCCTCGGCATAGTGCTCGAGCGCCTGGTAGTCGTCGATCCAGTCGGCGATGGGCCCGGTCAGCTGGCGTTCGCCGAACGCGCCCTGGAAGATCGCCACCAGGGTGATGCCCACCTGCACCGTGGACAGCAGCCGGGTGGGCTCGCGCGACATCTCGATCGCCTTGCGCGCGCCCACGTTGCCGCGGTCGGCCATCTGCTGGAGCCGCGACGGGCGCGAGGTCATCATCGCCAGCTCGCTCGCGGCGAGCATGGCGTTCAGCGCCAGGAGCAGTCCCAGGATCACGAGCGTCGTCGTCATGCCGCGCGTTCCACGCTACCAAAGGCACGGAGGCGCCACGCGCGCCACGCGAGCGCCGCGGGCGCCATGCCCACGGCGCCGGCGCCGCAGATGGTGAGCGCGAGTCCCGCCGACGACGTGGCGGCGGCCATGCCCACGAGCGGCCCGACCACGTAGCCGAGTCCGATGAGCGCCTCGAACCGTCCGCCCGCGTCGACCTCCGCGCCGCCGACGGCCATCGCGTAGTAGAGGCTCGAGTAGTAGATGATCCCGTGGCCGGCACCGAAGGCGCAGAGGCCCGCGACCAGGAGCGTCGCGCTCGGCGCCAGCACCGCGAGCGCAAACCCGCCCACCAGGAGCAGCACGCCGGCCGCGAGTGCCGACCACCGGCCGTGCCAGAACGTGCGCGTCGCCAGGAGCGCCACCGTCAGCATGCGCGCGAACATCCAGAGCGACGCCACCAGCGTGCGCATGCCCTCGTCGATCCCCAGGTCGCGCACCAGGAAGGGCAGCACCGGGCCGATCACCGAGACGAAGACGTAGCTTGTCGGCACCACCCACCGCGTGGCGCGCAGCAGGAACGGGTACTGCGGCGCCAGGTGCGCGTGCGCCTGCTCGGGCGCGTGCTCGGCGGGACGTTCGGGGAACGCCGACAGGATCAGGACCGAGATGCCCGAGGCCGGGATCAGCGCCAGGAGCGCCAGGTTCGGGTCCCCGCGCGCCATCAGCGGACCCATGCCGACGAGCGCGATGCCCGTCGCCGACATCCACGTCACGTTGAACGCGCCCAGGGCACGTCGCATGTCGTGCCCGTGGCGCCCTGAGGCGACGTAGCTCTCCATCACCGGCCAGAGCGCCGCGCCCACCGCGCTCACGATGCACGCCGCCGCCACCACGCCCGCCTCCCCGGTGAGCGCCAGCAGCGACGCCGCCGCCTGCACCCACATCACGCCCCCGAGCCACCCGCGCGGCGTCACCTCGAACCGGCGCCCGAGCCAGCGCACCAGCGGGCCGGCGCTCATCGCCATCGCCACGTAGATGACGCTTTCGACGAGCGCGAGGAGCAGGTTCTGTCGTTCGGTGAAGCCGTACTGGCGCTCGGTGACGAACGGCACGCCCGACCACAGGATGCCGCTGCCCAGCGAGTTGAGCCAGGTGACCCCCAGAAGCGCCCACATCGGCACGCGGCGCCGGTCTGCGTTGTCGGGGGTCGTCACGGGGCGGGAAGGATAGGGGAGTGCCTGCGGCCCGCTGCCGCAGTCGCCGCGCGGCGTGCGACCCGGCGCTAGACTTCACCGCTCGTTCGATGATGTTCCGCCGGTCCTCGTAGCTCAATTGGATAGAGCGCCGCCCTCCGAAGGCGGAGGTTGTGGGTTCGACCCCCGCCGAGGACGTTTGACCCCCGAAGAACACCGTGCCGCGGATTCGCCGATGGCGATCCGCGACTTCCAGCAGCTGATCCGGGACCGCTACTACGCCACCGACAGCGCGCGCGGGGCGGCGGGCACCTTTCTCTGGTTCTCCGAGGAGGTGGGCGAGCTCGCGCATGCGCTCGGCAAGCTCGAGAAGGGCACGCCCGACCGCGCGAACCTCGACGAGGAGTTCGCCGACGTGATGGCGTGGCTCGCGACCCTCGCGAACATCGCCGGCGTCGACCTCGAGCGCGCGATCCACGCGAAGTACCTCGCGGACGGCGGACCCAAGGGCACCAAGTGAGCCACGCGGCCGCCGGGTGCGACGTCTGCCGCATCCATGCCGACGCCGCGCTCGCGCCGCTCGAGTGCCACCGCGGCCCGCGCTGGATCGTGCGCCACCATGCGCTGCCCGCGCCGGTCGCCGGATGGGCGTTCCTGTGCGCCGTGCGCCACGTGCAGGGGCCCGCGGACCTCGACGATGCCGAGGCGGCGGGGTTCGGCCACGCGCTGCGGGCGGCGAGCCGCGCGGTGCGCTCGGCCACCGGGTGCGACCGCGTCTACGCGATCGCGTTCGGGCAGGGTGCGCCGCATCTCCATGTCCACCTCGTGCCTCGGTTCGATGCCGAGCCGGGCACGGCCGCGTGGAAGGTGGCCGACTGGTACCGCGCCGTCGAGCGCGGCGAGCGTGCCCCGGCCGAGCCGGCGCGCGTCCACGAGGCGGTCGCCCGGCTGCGCGCGGCGCTGCGCGGCGAACCGCCCGAGTGACCTACGCTGCTTCCGGCATGGATGCCGCGGCCACCATCTCACGGCTCACGCTGCGGGCGCGGCAGGCGATCCACCGCGACGCGCTGGCATTCGTCGCCGAGCGCTACGGGCTCGACGCGGCACGATCCGCGGCGCTGGCGGCGATCCCGGTGCGCTGGAAGCGCGCCCGCGGTTCCAGCGCCTTCTACCTGCGCGCCGCACACGGGTTCGCGGGCCCGCACATCCTGGTGCGCGTTCCCGGCGGCGCACGCGTGCGCTGGCACACCTACCGCCGCGCACGGGCGCGGTTCGCCACGCCGCCGGGCGGGATCGACCTCGACGTGCCGACGTTCGCCGGCGCGGTCCTGGTGCACGAACTGACGCACGCGCTGCAGCACGGAGTCGCAGGCGAGCCGAAGCGCCGCTACAGCGAGGTCGAGACCACGGAGAACGAGCTCGAGTACGTCCGCCGGCGCGCGCCGGACGCATACGCGCGGCTCGTCCCCGTCCTGCCGAAGCCGCGCCGGCGCGCGG
>CAYTYU010000192.1:0-3274 GCA_964440815.1 uncultured Chitinophaga sp. | reverse complement strand
CGGGCGCGGCCTCGGGCGCAGGCGCGGCGGCGACCGCCGGCGCCTCGGACGTGCCCCCCGCCTGCTCGGCGGGTGCGGGCCGGTTCGGTCCTGGGCGTGGCGCGTCCACCGGCGGGATGCCCGATGCCTCCGCGTCGACGTCCTCCGGCGGCGGGCCGTAGCGTCGCTCGCGCATGGACGTGCGCGCGTAGTCGAGCTCCTGCGGCAGCGACACCATCACCGTGGGCCGCGTCGCCGTCGCCGACACGCTGTAGTCGAGGTAGCCGCGCGCGTCGGGGGCCTCGGAGCTCCGGGAGATCCCTTCGAACGCACCGGTCTCGCGGAGCTGCCGCTCGAAGTCGATCAGCACCTCGCTCCCGGGGCGGTTGCCCGCCGGCCGCGCCTTGCCGCGCACGGACACGCCCAGCCCCCGCACGCCCTGCGCGAGGTTGATGAAGTCCACCTCGACGCCGTCCGGCGTCGCGCATGCCAGGTCGGAGAGCGTCTTCGTCATCGACGAAGCCTGCCTCGAGAGCGCGCGGTAGAGCGCCTGCCGCTTGCCGTCGGCCTCCTCCGCCTTGCGGTACTCGGCGAGGTCGGGGAGCTTCCACCGCAGGACCAGCAGCCGGAGTCCCTCGAAGGCAGGGGGTGCCAGCACGATCGCCGCCAGGCTCGCGACCAGGAGCGTGCGCGCGGACTTCGGCCGCGCCAGGCGGTTCAGCACCGCCCCGATCCGGTCCGGCGAGGCACCTGGGTCGGTGGGCAGAAGCCGCGTGAGCGCGGCCATCGGCCCGAGCGCCGCCATCGCCGTGCCTGCGGAAATCCCGTGCAAGCGCCACCACGCCGCCGCGTCGCCGCCGCGCGCCGTGCACCGCACCGCCGCCGACAGGCGACCCACGTCCGTCGCCGTCGCGCCGAAGCCGCCGCCGAGAACCGGTTCCGCCGCCTCGCCGGCGCGCTGCGCCAGGCGGGCCGTCTCGTCCGCCGGAACGCCCGCATGGACGCAGGCCTCGCCGACGGCGCGTTCGACATCGGTCCGCTCGATCCGCTCGCCCTCGCCGCCGGCACGGAATGACCGTACCAGGACGCCCTTGGAGGTCCGGGCGCACGCGGTGACCGCGCCGGCGCCTGCATCGACCGCGACGAGCGGGTCCTCGGCGAACGCCGCGAGCGCGGCGAGGGCCGCGACCTCCGGGGCGAAGGAGCGCTCGACGCCGTCGCGCGGCGCATCCGGCACCTCGGGGACGGATTCCTCCTCGGGCCACTCCGCGACGATGCCGGTGCGGATCTCCGTACCGGGGTCCGCGGGAAGCAGCGCCGCCGCCACGCGCCAGCGTGGGCTGCGGCCCAGGACGAATGAGTTGGCGTTCAGCTCGAGCGCGCCCGCCAGGCGGTCCTCCGCCGCCGCGGGCATCTGCACGGCGCGCACGACGCAGCCGCCGCCGGGCAGCACCACCACCGCGCGCGCCGCGCGGGTCGCGTCGATCCAGCCGGCGACGCGGCCGTCGGCGGCTTCGAAGTCCTCGGTGGCGGTCACCTCGATGCCGCGGCCCGCGGCGCGCGCGGCCAGTGCGCGGATGCCGCCCGCCATCGGCCGCAGCACCGCCACCGCGCGCTCGTCGCGCGTGGGTGCCTGTGGTTCCTTCTTGCGCTTCGGGGCCATCGGGTGGTTCGGTCAGCGTTCGCGGTAGGAGACGATGGTCGCCGGGTTCGTGGACCGGTCGACGATGGCCTCGATCTCGACCTCGGCACCGGTGGACGCCGATCGTCCGCGGCTCGTCACGGTATACACGCTGCTCGTCACGTCGAATTGCTGTGCGATCTGCGTGAGGAGCGCGGGCGTCAGTCCGGACATTCCCTGGAGGTCCGCGATGCTGGCGATGCCCCTCGGGCTCGAGTTGCGCCGGGCGACGATCGCGTCGGCCACCCGCGGGTCGATCTGCATGACCTCCTTCAGGAGCGCCACGGGTGCCGTGTTGATGTTGATCCGCCCGGGCACGCGCTGCGCGAAGCTGTCGTTGCTCGCCTCGCGGAGGATCGCGCGCAGCTGCGGCGCGTCGAGGTCGCGCACGGCGGCCCGGCCGTCGGTGCCGGACGCGCCCCGGCCGCCGCTGGAGCGTCCGCTGGTGGCCTGCTGCCCGGCGCCGCCCGAGCGGGACGATCCGCCCGAGCGCGCCCCGCTGGAGTCCGCCCCGGTGCCGAGCGAGGCGTTGCCCGCGCTGCCGCCCCCCCCGCCGCCGCGGGCGTTCCCGGTGCCGCCGCGCGCGTTCGAGCCCTGTCCCTGCTGGCCCGAGGCGAGCTGGCTCAGCGGCGTCGCCAGGAGCATCTCCGGCCGGTTCGATCCCTGGCCCGCCCATGCGATCAGCGCCTTGGCCTGCGCGTCGTCCACGCCGGCGGCCTTCATCAGGGTGTCCGGGTCGGCGGCGCCGAGGCGGAACTTCTCGTTGCCGCTCAGGGACATCGGCGACTGCCGCGAGAGCGCAGTGAGGTACTGCGACCAGCCTGCGTCGAGGCGGCCGTCGGGCTTGTCGTCGGGGAACGACCTCGGGCCGTCGTCCTCGTTGGGGTCGAGCCGGCCGTTCAGGTTCCAGTCCTCTCCCCGCACGTACTTCGGCCAGCAGCCGGCCACCAGCTCCAGCTCCGCGATGCTGCGGAACGGTCCGTTGCGCGGGCGGTATCCCATCGAGCGGTTGGTGTAGTAGTCGCTCTCGGCGCCCAGTCCCTCGACGTTGTCGTTCGTGTCGCGCCAGTCGATGATGGCGTCGACCACGTCGGGGCTCATTCCCGGGATGTTCGCCAGCTGCGCGCGCGTCGCCACGTTGACGTTCAGCTTCGCGCCCTCGTCGCGGGGACCTGCCCACTCGACGCCGTCGTTGAAGTGGCTGATCGACCAGGTGCCGGTCGCCACCTCGCCGATCGCCATCGCCTCCATGTCGCGCACCAGCGCGAGTGGGTCGTCGGGCGTCGGCGTGGTGGCGTTGAACTCCATCAGCGCGATCATCTGCTCGAGGCCCGCGCGCGCCGCCCAGCGCGCCTCGACCCGGGCGAGCGACTCACGCCCGACCACCGCCTGCCGGTACGACACGATCTGCGTCGCTGCCACCATGACGGCGGCGATCGCCACCGACCACACCACGACCACCACGACGCTGCCGCGTGCACGCCTCATCGGTTGGCACCTCCGGGCCGGGGGCCCGCTCCCCCGAAGCCCGCGCCACCGCTTCCGCGCCCGCCGCCGCCGGTGCCCCGTCCGCCGCCCATGCCGCCGCCCGCGCCGCCTCCGCCGCCCATGCCG
>CAYTYU010000191.1:0-3276 GCA_964440815.1 uncultured Chitinophaga sp. | reverse complement strand
GCCGGCGCGGGCTCGGGTTCCGGCGCGGGCTCGGGTTTCGGCGCGGGCGCGGGTTCTGGAGCGGGAACGGGATCAGGTGCCGGCGCAGGCGCTGGTTCCGGCGCAGGCTCCGGCGCGGGTACAGGTTCCGGTGTCGGCTCGGGCGTTGGTTCCGGCGCAGGCGCAGGTTCCGGTGCCGGCTCGGGCGTTGGTTCCGGCGCAGGCGCAGGTTCCGGTGACGGAGCCGGTTCCTCGACCACCACGGGCGTCGGCTCGGGTTCGGGCGCAGGCACGGGCTCGGGTGCCGGGATCGGTTCCGGCTCCGGCGCAGGCGGCGGAGCCACGACCACCACGACCGGCGGCGGCGGGGTCATCGTCTGCACCGGCATCGCAGCCGGGCGCGACATGCGCGGCACCGGCTTGCCGGCGGCCTGCACCGCCGGCTGCGACTCGAACGCCTGGCGCGCGGCATCGCGCGGGATGGGATCGGTGGTGCGCGCGCCGATCGGCCGGCTCGCCGTCGACACAGGCGGCGGTGCCGAACGCACCGGTGCGCTGCACGAGGCAAGTGCCGCCGCGGCCAGGGCCGAGGCGACCGCGCGCGCGATGGCGGACGCAGGCACGTTCACCGCGCGCCTCCGTTCAGGGTCACGATGAGCGATTCGTACGTGCGGATCTCGTCGCCGCTCAGCCCGGTCCGGGTGCGCGCGCACGCGCGCATCGAGGTGTCGAGCGCGGCGGCGGCACGGCGCGAGCCTGCCTGGCGCGCGGCGCGCATGACGACGGCCTGCGAGTCGCCCCACAGCCGCAGCTGCTTGGCGGCCGCGAATTCCTGCTGGCCCTGCTCGAGCAGCCGGGCGGCATCGTGCACCTTCCGCATGATGTCCACAATCGACCAACCCACCATGGTCGCTGGAACCCCGGACACCCGCACCAGCTCGGAGAGCTTCTCCAGGGCCCCCTTGGCGCCCTCGCGCAGGAGCACTCCCTGAAGCTCCCAGGCCTGCTCCTCGCGGGAGAGGCCCACGAACTCGACCACCAGCGCCCGCGTGATCGGGGCGCCCTGCCCCGCCGCGGACGCGAGCTTCGCCAGCTCGCTGTCGAGCCGCGCGAGGTCAGGCCCCACCTTCTCGACCAGGAGCTCGGCCACGCCGGGACCGAGGGTCGCGCCGTGCCGTCGCTCGGCGCGCACCCCGCACCAGCGGATCGCCTCGGCATCCGACGGCGCATCGCACTTGATCACCGCGCCGCCGCAGGCCTCGACCAGCCGGTCGAACTTGCCTGGGTTCCAGCGCGCGCCCGCACGCATCAGGAGCGTGCTCTCCTGCTGGGGCGACTCCGCGTAGCGCTCCATCGCGCGCCGGCGGTCCTCGGCCCCCAGGAACGCCTCGGCGTTGTCCACGATGACCAGCTTGTGCTGCGAGAGCAGGCCGTACGAGCGCAGTTCGTCGAGCACCGCCGAGAGCGACGCGGACGCGCCGTCGAAGTCGAAGCGGTCGACCGAGCCGTGCGTCTCCTCGAGCGCCTTCTGCAGCTGGTGCGAACGCTCGACGCGCAGGAACGAGTCCTTGCCCGTCAGCACCACGATGCGCATCGACGCATCGGGCGCGCTCCGGCTCGCGGCGGCTGGCTTCGTGGCTCGTGCCATGCGGAAACCCAAGTGTACGAGGCATGCGCGGTAGGCTCCGGCGCGTGCCCGAGGTGAACTTCGACGGCATCGTCGGACCGACCCACAACTACGCCGGGCTGTCCCGCGGCAACGTGGCGAGCGCACGCCACCGCGGCGAGAAGTCGCGACCGCGCGACGCCGCGCTGCAGGGTCTCGCGAAGGCCGCGGCCGTGGCACGGCTCGGGGTCGCGCAGGGATGGATCCCGCCGCAGGAACGGCCGCACGTCCCGACGCTGCGCGCACACGGCTTCTCCGGAAGCGATGCCGCCGTGGTGTCCGCCGCCGCGCGCGAGGCGCCGCACCTCTTGGCACAGGCCTCGAGCGCGAGCGCCATGTGGACCGCGAACGCCGCCACCGTCACGCCCTCGGCGGACAGCGGCGATGGGCGCGTGCACCTCACGGTCGCCAACCTGCGCGCGATGCCGCACCGCGCGATCGAGCCGCCGCAGACCGCGCGCACGCTCCGGGCGATCTTCGCCGACGACTCGCGCTTCGCCGTGCACGACGCGCTGCCGGCGCACGGTGCGTCGGGCGCGCCGGGCCCGTTCGGAGACGAGGGCGCGGCCAACCACACGCGGCTCACGCGCGACGCGCGCAGCGGCGGCGAGGTCGAGGGCGTGCACCTCTTCGCCTTCGGCGCGCAGGCGGGCGGCGCCGGGCCGCGGCCTGCGCGCTACCCCTCGCGGCAGACGCTCGAGGCAAGCCGCGCGATCGCCGACCGCCACGGCATCGCGCCCGCACGCTGCGTGTGGGCGCAGCAGCACCCGGCCGCGATCGACCAGGGCGTCTTCCACAACGACGTCATCTCGGTCGGGAACGGCCAGGTGCTGCTCGCGCACGAGCATGCGTTCGTCGACCAGCACCGGGTGCTCGACGACGTCGACGCGGCGCTCGGCGGTGCGCTCCGCGTGGTGACGGTTTCGTCGCGCGACGTGACGGTGAAGGACGCGGTCGAGACGTATCTCTTCAACTCGCAGCTCCTCACGCTGCCAAACGGCACCATGGCGCTCGTCATGCCGGGCGAGTGCGCCGCCCACGCGGGCGTCGCGCGGGCCGTGCAGGCGATGCTCGACGACCCCGCGTGCCCGGTGAAGCGCGCGGTGCACCTCGACGTGCGTGAGAGCATGCGCAACGGCGGCGGGCCGGCGTGCCTGCGGCTGCGCGTGCCGCTCACGCCCGACGAGCTCGCGGCCGTCGTGCCCGGCTGCCTGTGGTCGCCCGAACGGAACGCGGCGCTCGAGGCATGGGTGCGACGGCACTACCGCGAGACGCTGGTGCCCGCGGACCTGGCGGACCCGACGCTGCTGGACGAGTCCCGAACGGCGCTTGACGAACTGACGCGCCTCCTCGGCACCGGGCCGATCTACGAGTTCCAGCGGTAGGCCGTCCAAGTAGCCTGCCCGCCATGCGCAAGACGGTGGCAGTCGTCGCGGCGGTGCTCGCCCTGGGTGCGGGTGCGGCGATCGTCTGGCGGCTCGGATACGCGAGCGGGACGAAGGCCGGCTCCACGGCGCCCGCGGTGGCTGCGCCCGGCGCCACGCCGACCGCGGTGCCCGTGCCACCCGCGCCGCCGCCACCTCCGGTGCCAGCGGCTGAACCGCCCTTGCCCGGCGGGAAGACCCGCGAGC
>CAYTYU010000190.1:0-3279 GCA_964440815.1 uncultured Chitinophaga sp. | reverse complement strand
CCGGCCTTGCTGGTGCCGTAGGCGAACTTGGAGCCCTGCCACGAGGGCACCCACCAGTCGACGGAGGTGAGTCCGGTGGTGTCGATGACGTTCGGGTCGATCACCACCCGGGCGCCGGTGTTGGCGCCGCCCTCGCGCACGTAGACCGCGGGTTGGTTCATCGCCCCGTCGCGCTGCGCGTAGAAGTAGCCGGGACCGCGGATGATCGGCACGCCCCAGCTCGTGATCTGCATGAGCGGGCGCAGCTTCTCGGCGAGCTCGGTGCGGCAGCGGAGCGGGTCGAGCGTCGCGCGCATGTGCGCGAGCTGCGCGTCGGTCCACGACTTCACCTCGGGCGAGTCCTTCTCCAGCGGCTCGAGCCAGCGGTAGTCGTCGATGACCGTCGTGCCGGCGTAGTCGTCGGTGACGGGGTCGACCCGGGTCTGCGGGGGGACGGCGAGGGCGACGAAGGAGAGGGCGGCGATCAGCATGGGTCGAAGGATATTGGTTATCATCGCACCACGGCGATTTCGGCGAATCGCCGACATTTCGTGATGGTCCGGCCCCGTGGTTTGCGTTCTTGACCGGGAGCGCGGTCGGATGCCGCGGCGACCGCCGGGATCGATCCACCCATGGCGCAGACCTTCCACCACCCGATCGCCGCCCGTTTCGCACGCCTCGTCGCTCCGGCGACGGCGGTGTTCGCGCTGGCTGTGACGCCGTCCGCGCTCGCCGTGCCGGACATCATGAACAACTTCGGCACGTCGTATTCGACGGGCGGTTCCGAGCTGACCTTCTCCACGACGCTGACGACCGACAACTCCGTGAAGGCGTACCTGTTCACGACGCCGGGGTCCGGTGCCCCCAGCCTGTTCACGGTCGAGTCGGCCCGCATCATGCTGAACAGCTCGGATACGAACTATCCGTCCGCGTCCATCTCGGCCCGGGCCGCCATCTGGTCCGTGTCCGCGGGCACGCCGACCGCCGAACTGGTGGGCCAGACCTTTACCGGCACCATTCCCGCCGCGAACACCTGGCAGAGCTTCAACCTGCCGATCGTCCTGGCCCCGAACACCCAGTACGCGTTCACCCTCTCGATCGTCGCGGGCTCCGCCCCATTCAAGTGGGCAAACGTCCGGCCGATCGCGACCCCCCCGACGGCGTACAACGGCTACTCGTTCGACGGCGTGGTCAACTACGAGAACGCCTCGAGCCAGTGGGCCTCCGCCTCGTCGTTCGGCAACGCGTTCGCCTTGGTTCCTTCACCCGGTGCGCTGGCCGTCGGTGCGGTGGCCGCGCTCCTGGCGCCCTCGCGTCGCCGACGCGGGGCGCCGGCCGCCCGCCTCACCCCGCGATCACGTCCGGCAATTCGAACAGCCCCTCGGTGAGGTTGCGCGGGCCGGCCGCGGTGATGAGCACGTCGGCCTCGTAGTGCACGGCGAGCGTGCCGTCGGCGGTCCAGATGGGCCAGTCGCGGCCCTTGGTGCGCGTCTCGGTGGTGCCGATCGCGATCATCGGCTCGACGGCGACCAGCATGCCGGGCACCCACGGCTTCCACGCCTCGCTCCACTCGCCGGGGTAGCTCGGCACCACGTTCGCGACGAACGGCGGCCCGTGCAGGCTGCGGCCGATGCCGTGCCCGCCGAGCCCGCGCACGAGGTGGAAGCCACACTCGCGCTCGACGTGGCCCTGCACGGCCTTCGCCCAGTCGATGAGCGGGCGCTGCGGCTGCATCGCGGCGATGCCGCGGCGCAGGCTTTCCTTGCCGCTTTCCATGAGGGCGCGCGTCAGCTTGTCGGGCTCGCCGAAGGAGTAGGTCCACGCCGCGTCGCCGATCCATCCCTCGTGGCGGACGCCGATGTCGATCGACAGCAGGTCTCCCGCGCGCACGGGGTCGCGGGTCATCACGTGGGTGCCGTGGACGACGCAGTCGTTGGGGCTGAGGCAGGCGTGGCTTGGGTAGGGCGGGTGGCCGCGCACCTGGTAGCCCAGGAAGCAGCTCTTGCACCCGAGGTCCGCGAGCGTGGCGCCGACGAACGAGTCGATCTCGGCGAGCGTCAGCCCGGTGCGCAGGAAGCCCGCCAGCCGGCGGTGCGTCTCGACGACGCGCTCGGCCGCGGCCTCGGCATGGGCGATGTCCTTCGGATTCGTGACCAGCACGGGCGCGGGATCGTAGGTGAAAACGGGAAAATCGCCCCCGGCGCCATTTATCCCATTTACGCGACGCGGACTTGGAGGTCGCCGGCCAGGATCGAGAGGTCCGGGCCGGGGCCGGCCACCTCGTGCACCAGCGCGCGCTCGTCGCGGTGGGGCAGGACGATCAGGTCGCCGCGCATGCCCGGCGCGATCGAGCCGCACTGGCGCTCGAGCCCCAGCACGCACGCGGCATTGTGGGTGACCGCGCAGATCGCCTCGGCCGCCGTCAGCCTCATGTGCCGGCCGGCGAGCGCTGCCGCGAACGCCACGCTCGGGCTCGGTGCGCTGCCCGGGTTCCAGTTGCTCGCCACGGCAAGCGCCCCGCCTCGGTCGATCAGCGCACGCCCGTCCGCGTAGCGGCCGTCGAGCGCGAACCCGCACACGGGAAGCGCCACGCCGATCGACCGGCTGGCCGCCAGCGCGGCGATGCCCTCGGGCGTGCTCGCCTCCAGGTGGTCCACGCTGCGCGCCCCGAACTCGATCGCGAGCTCAAGCGCCCCCAGCGGGTTGAACTGGTCGGCGTGCACCCGCACCGGCACGCCGAGCCGCTTCGCCTTCTCGAAGAGCGTGCGGCACATCGCCACCGTCCACGCGCCCTCCTCGCAATAGGCATCGACCGCGGCACCCGGTGCCAGGTCGGATGCGCGCTCGAGGAGGGCGCACATGTCCTCCACCTGCCGCGGGTTGTCGCGGTCCAGCGCGTGCCCAAGGAGGAGCGTCGGCACCACCGGCGCCGGCCACACCGCCTGCACGGCGAGGATCGCCTCGAGCATCTTCATCTCGGTCGCCGCGTCGAGCCCGTAGCCGGTCTTCACCTCGACCGCGCCGGTGCCCACCGCGCGCATCTCCGCCAGCCGCTCGGCCAGCCGCGAGGCGAGCGCCTCGCGCGGCGCGGCGCGCACCGCGGCCACCGTCGACAGGATGCCCCCGCCTGCCTTCAGGATGTCGAGGTAGGACGCGCCCGCGCGCTTCAGTTCCCACTCCTGCCAGCGGTCGCCCGCCCAGCACGCGTGCGTGTGGCAGTCGACGAGCGCCGGCATCGCCACGCGCCCGCGCGCGTCGACGCGCATGGACACCGCGCGCGCCGCCGCCGGCCCGTCGCCC
>CAYTYU010000189.1:0-3313 GCA_964440815.1 uncultured Chitinophaga sp. | reverse complement strand
CGGCTCGCCGCGCGCGCCCCGGCGAGCCGCACCGCGAGGCCCCGCCGCCGGCGCGGCCTCACTCGTCGCCCTCGTTGCCGTCGGTCCGAGTGCGACGGTACTTCGGCCGCCCGACCAGCGTGCCGAGCGCGTTGCGCACCACGCCGCCCTCGGCCACCGCGCGCGAGGGCGCGATGGTCAGCAGCACGATCCCCAGCTCGTACAGCATGTAGAGCGGGATGGTGAGGGCGATCATGCTGAACGCGTCGATCGTCGGCGAGATGACGGCCGCGATCACCGCGCAGGCGAAGAGCGCGTGGCGCCAGTGCTTGCGCAGCATGCGCGTGTCCAGGATGCCCACCCACCCCAGGAGCAGCACCGCCACCGGCATCTGGAACGAGATCGCCACCGCCACCGCGAAGAAGAGCAGGAAGTCGACGTACTCCTGCAGCCGGTACTGCTGGGTCAGCGCGCCGACCGTGCGCATGGGGATCGTGCGGATCTCCAGCTGTTCGCCCGTTCCACCGGCGTGGCCACGGTGCGCACCTCGAGCGCGCCATCCGTGCGGCCGGACTCGACCGCGACGTAGAGCTGCCCGTCGCCCTTGAGCATCCAGAGCTGCCCGGGCCGCGCCGCGGGCGGGTCGGACTCCAGCACCGGGATCGCGGGCGCCGCGGGGTCGGGCGCCTCCGCGGCGGCCACCGCGCGCGGCGGCTCGGCGCCGAAGGAGATCAGCACCCGCAGCAGGTAGGGCATCGCCAGGTACAGGCCCGTGAGGCCGGCCACCGCCAGCAGGCTGGACAGCGGCACCAGGAAGCGCGCGAAGCGGCGCTCGTGCGCGTAGAGCCCCGGCGACACGAAGAGCCAGAGCTGCCACATGATCCAGGGCAGCGACACCACCACCGCCGTCCAGATGGAGATCTGCAGGTCCACCATCAGGCTCTCGGTGGGGCTGAGGACCTGCAGGTTGGCCGGCTGGCCCTCGGCCGCGAGCGCGGTCACCAGCGGCCGCACCAGGAAGCCGCGCACGTGCGAGGCGCCCGCGAACACCGCGATCGCCAGGACGAACGGCACCGCGAGCGCCTTGACCAGGCGTCCGCGCAGCTCGTCGAGGTGGTCGCCGAAGCTCATCATGCCCCCGCCGCCCTCGTCCTGGAGATGGTCCTGGTCCCGCGGCATGCGTGGGCGGTCAGGCTATCGCCCGCACCCCTCGGGAAGCCCGAAGAAGCGGCATGCGTTCGCATCCACCGTGCGCTCGAACTCCTCCCACGGCACGTTGCGCAGCGCCGCCAGGTGCCGCGCGACGTGCATCACCATCGCCGGCGTGCACGGGCGCGTGCCGCGCACGGGTTCCGGCGCGAGGTAGGGCGCGTCGGTCTCGCACATCAGGCGGTCCATCGGGACGAGCAGCGCCGCGCGCTGCACCTCGGGCGCGCTGCGGAAGGTCACCACGCCGGTGAAGCTGATCCATGCGCCGAAGTCGAGCACCGCGCGCGCCTCGTCCGGCCCCTCGGTGAAGCAGTGGAAGACGAATCGATCGCGGGGCAGGCCGCTCGCGGCGAGGATCGGAAGCAGGTCCGCCACCGCGCGCCGGCAGTGCACCACGACCGGCTTCGCCCCCAGTTCGTCGTTCCACCGTGCCACGAGCGCCAGCTGCTCCTCGAGCACCGGTCGCTGCTCCTCCTGCGTGGGGGAGGGGTAGTGGCGGTCGAGCCCCAGCTCGCCCCAGGCGACGCAGCGCGGGTGCGCGCCGGCGCGGCGCATCTCGTCCCAATCCCTCGGGTCGAGGGCATGGAGCGGATGGACGCCGGCGGTCGACCAGACCTCGGGGTGGCGGCCGGCGAGTTCGGCGCTTGCCAGCGAGTCGGCGGTCGTGGTTCCCACGGTGATCAGCGTCCCCACCCCCGCTGCGCGGGCCTGCGAGATCACGCTCGGGACGCGATCCGCGAGGGCATCGTTCAGGAGGTGGCAGTGGGTGTCGATCATTGGTTATGAGACGTTACATCACCCGTGGCAGCGGGCGTCGGAGGCTAGCACCAGCCTCCCCGTTCCTTGACCGCCTCTTGGCGAGGGCCGTAGCATTGACGGTGGACTTCGTGAAACTTTTCACAAAGTCTGCGGGCGTTTCGCGCCCGCTGCTCCATTTCTCCGACTTCACAGAACAGACGATGAGCCGATTCCTGTTCCCCCGTTGGTCGAACGCGCTGCTGCCCTTCGTGCTGGTGGTCGGCGCCGTCGCCCCGCTCTACGTGACGCTGCTCGTCGCCTACGGGTTCAGCCCGAAGACGCTCGACGGCCAGTACCAGCCCATCCAGCCGGTGCCCTTCAGCCACGCGCTGCACGCGGGCAAGCTGGGCATGGACTGCCGCTACTGCCACAACACGGTCGAGAACGCCGCGCACGCCGCCGTGCCGCCGACGCAGACCTGCATGAACTGCCACACGCAGATCCACAAGGACAGCCCCAAGCTCGCGGAGGTCCGCTCGAGCTACGAGACGGGCATGCCCATCGAGTGGATCAAGGTGCACAAGCTCGGCGACTACGCATACTTCGACCACTCCGCGCACGTCACGCGCGGCGTGAGCTGCGTCGAGTGCCACGGCCGCGTCGACCAGATGGAGGTCGTGCACCGCGCGCAGCCGCTCTCGATGGGCTGGTGCCTCAGCTGCCACCGCAACCCCGTCGACCACGTCCGCCCGCCGGAGGAGGTCTTCGCCCTCTGGAAGCCGACCACCGAGACGTGGACCAAGGACGAGCGGCTCGCGCTGATCGACCGCTACGACATCCACCCGAACGAGTACTGCACGACCTGCCACCGCTGAGCGCCGCCCGCGCGGCACCGCGACCCACCGACACGCCAGACACGGAACCGACCCATGCACGACGGTTGCAACCACGGACACGCCGAGCCCGCCCCCGCGCCGGCTCCCGCCACGCAGGCCGGAGGCCCCGCGCGCCGCAGCGCCTACTGGCGCTCGGTCGAGCAGCTCGCCGCGACCCCCGAGTTCCAGTCGTTCATGCACCGGGAGTTCCAGCCCGGCGCGGCCGAGGCGAGCGACGACGACCGCCGCTCGTTCATGAAGGTGATGGGTGCGTCATTCGCGCTCGCCGGCCTCGCCGCCGCCGGCTGCCGGCGCTACCCCGAGGCCAAGTTCGCCGAGTACGCGTCGCGTCCCGCGAATCGCTCGCCCGGCATCCCCGTCACCTACGCCAGCACCTACGAGCTCGCGGGCACCGGCTTCGGCGTGCTCGCCACCAGCTTCGACGGTCGCCCGATCAAGCTCGACGGCAACCCCGCGCACCCGAGCGCCCCGCTCGCCGGCGGCGCGGCGGC
>CAYTYU010000188.1:0-3331 GCA_964440815.1 uncultured Chitinophaga sp. | reverse complement strand
GTCGGCGCGTACCACACCCAGTCGACGGGGTCCTTGGGTTGGACGTCGCCGTTCCACGGCCACCCCGTCGGGTTGCGCGGCACGCCGAATTCGAAGTCATCCGGACCGAACTCGACGCGCCCGCCATCGTCGCGCCGGTTCTGGCCCACCGACCAGATGCGGAACGACGCGCCGTCACCCGCCATGCGGATGGGTGCGCCCGACCAGTCATCGCGCGGCACCGCCGCCAGGAAGTCGGGCACCATCGCTTCGGCCGATGTCGGGGAGCGCCCACGCACGCGCCGGAACCGCTCCGCCGCGCAGGCCGTGGCGATCGCCCGGCAGCGCGCGCGATCCATGGCGAAGGCCATCTGGCTGCGGCCCAGGCTCGGCATCAGCAGCTTCATCACCATCCACCGGCTGCCTCCTGAACGCACCTCTTCGCCGAACGCGGCTTCCAAGCGCTCGAACTCTTCGTGGTCGGCCACCGTGCGGTCGGCCTGCTGTTCCCACTCCCGGAACCATCGATCCGCGAACTCGTGCGAGTCCTTCCGATCGGCCACCAGGAACGCCGCCACGGGTCGCGCGGAGGTGCTGAACGCGACGAGGACGCCGGGGTCGATTCCTTCTTCGTGCCAGCCGTTCCCCACCGCGCCGGCAGGCGCTCCGCCCGGCCTGGACGCGACGACGATCTTCGGAACCAGCCCATCCAGCACCGTGCCGTCGATGCGGAACCAGCCGTTGCCTGCGCCGTCATCGGTCCAGAGGCGCTGCATCATGTCCGCCGTCATCAGTCGTTCGGTGCCGAAGTCCGGGCGCTGCAGCGCGGGCGGCACGCCATCGAACGCCGCCTGCACCCGCCGCAGCTGCGCCTCGGACAGCAGCCCGGGCTTCCACTCCAGGAGGCCAGTCCCGTACGAGACAGCCATCGATCGAATCGCGATCGCCACAAGGTCGCAGATCAGGACGCGCGAATCCTGGCAGTGCAACGACATCCGGACGATGGCTTCGAGGTCTGAAGTCGCCCGCTCCGCGTCGCCGGCCTCCGCGGCCCGGATCGCGTCGACCACCAGGATGCGGGCCGCCGCGCGCACCATTCGGAGGTGCGGCAGCCGCACGCCCAACAGGCACCCGCGAAGTCCGCCGGCGCGTTCCGCCGCATCCTTCGCGATGGTGCGGCTGGCGTCGACCGCCTCCTGTCCGAAGAGCGGAACGTCCGCGTCGTCCAGCCCGCGCCCGACGGGGAACCCAAACACCGGCCGCATGGTGGCGGCGCGCAGCGTCGTGATCGCGGTCGCGTGGCCATCGACCCACGCCGCCGCGAGCGGCCATGGATCCGGCGGCAGCCCCTTCCACATGCCGGGCCAGGGGCATTGATCGACCGCCTCCTCGGCCGCGGCGTCGCGCTCCTTCGGGTCCACGCCCATGCCGAGATCCAGGAACGCCCGGCGATAGACGGGCCACGCATCGTCGTCCGGCGTGGCGGGCTTCGCCGTCCGCTCGGCGAGCGCCGCCAGCGCGTCCATCGTGATCGCCGGAGCCTGAAGGCTCAGGTAGGCCACGAATCCCGCGTAGGCGAGCACCGTCGCCGCCACGGCCCAGCCCGTCCATCGCAGCATCTCGCCGAGCGCACGGTCGAGCGCCGACCGCTTCGCGATCGCGGCGGCGCGCAGCCCCCGGGCCGCCGCCTTCGGGTCGCCGAACTCGTCCATCGCCTGCGCCGCCGACCTGCCGGACGCCAGTGCCTCCTCGAAGTGCGAGGTCAGCTCCGCCATGACGTCGGCCCGCTCGGCGCGCCGCAGCCGCGTGGCCTTGGTCACGCGGCGCACGACTGCCGCGAGCTCGGCCGGAAGCTGGCCGACGTCCTGCTCGGCACGGGCCGGAGTCATGCGACCCCCACGGGCGCGAGGCGAGTCAGTCCGAGCGCACCCATCGCCGTGGTGAGCCGGTGCCAGGTCTTCGCGTCCTCCGCCAGCCGCTTCTTGCCATCCGGCGTCAGGCGGTAGTACTTGCGCGGACGCGGGCCGGATTCGTCCCAGCGCGCGGCGACGAAGCCCTTCGCTTCCAGGTTGTAGAGCATGGGGTAGAGGGTGCTCTGGCCCATCGCCAGCACGCCGTCGGTGCGGCGCTCAAGCGCCTCGACCAGCTCGTACCCGTACATCTCGCCGCGCTCGAGCAGCTTGAGGACCGCCACCGGACCGGCACCACGCAGGAATTCGCCTTCGATCATGGGCAATTCGACCTCCGTTGTGCATACTATACGAGACAAAGTATGAGGCGGTTGCACGGGCGGCTATGGTGGGTCTCGAAGTTGCCGCGACGAGCGTCTCATCTCCGACTTGCGTGTCGCGGCACGGGCGTCTGGCGTTGGCGGAGCCGGGCTGCATCTGCACTCGTGGCCGCGCTTGCGTCGACGCTGGCCGCACCCGCCGTCGCCCAGCAGTTCGTCCAGCAGACGTCCACGCGCTTCCCGACCCAGTCGGACTACACGAACCAGTGCACCGCCGTCGACATCGACAGCGACGGAGACCTCGACATCGCCTGGGCGAACGGGCAGGGCTACTCCACCCAGGGCGCCGCGCTGCCGGTGCGCATCTACGTGAACAACGGCGCCGGCGTCTTCGCCGACGAGACCGCCACGCGCACGGCCGGCATCACCGGCTGGTACCGCGGCGTCGAGGCCGGCGACGTCGACCGCGACGGCGACTGGGACCTGATCCTCGCGAACGACTTCAACAAGCGTCCGCAGCTCCTCATCAACAACGGCAGCGGCGTGTTCAGCGACCAGACCGCGACGCGCCTGCCCACGTTCACCATGTCAAGCGCGCGCGCGCAGTTCGGCGACGTCGACAACGACGGCGACCTTGACCTCGTCTTCTGCAACAACGGTGCCACGCGCTTCGGCAGCGGCCAGCCGCGGATGTACCTCAACGACGGCACCGGCACCTTCGCCGACGCCACGGCCAACCTGCCCGTCGGGAACGTCGCCGAGCAGATGGACATCCTGTTCTTCGACGTCGACAACGACCTCGACCTCGACCTGTTCCTGGGAACGCGCGCCTCCGCGCCCAACCAGAGCCGGCTGTGGAAGAACGATGGGCGAGGCCGATTCGCGCTCCAGGCGGGGATCCCCAACGACGGCGCCGCCTACAGCTACGACGCCGGCGACATCGACGGCGACGGCGATCTCGACCTCATCGGGATCAACGCCGGCCCGAGCAACGGCGAGCTCCTGCTGAAGAACAACGGCGACGGCACCGCATGGACGAACGTCTCCTCGTCCATCACCCCCAATCCCACCACCGACGACAACGACAGCCGCTTCTTCGACCTCGACATGGACGGCGACCTC
>CAYTYU010000187.1:692-3340 GCA_964440815.1 uncultured Chitinophaga sp. | reverse complement strand
CCGAGGTCTCGTCGATTATGAGTCGATTGCTCTGGGCCGCTGAGCTACGGGGCCGTAGTTCGAGGGGTGTTGTACCCCATCGTCTTTCGATGCACCCGACAGCGCGTAGACGCCGCTCGCAGGCCTCTTGAAGTGCATCACGCGCCTCGCAATCCCCGGGCCATGGCTCGGGTCGGGTTTGACGGTAATGTTCCCGCGGCGAATGGGCCGAAGTTCCGGGCGGCACCGACGCCGTGTGACCGCGCATGCAGATCTCCACGTTTTTCGAAGACATCGGCTTCCAGTCGACATCCGGCTACCTCAAGGATGCCCTGGCCCTCCGAGATTTGCACGACGAGTCGTTTGTCGTCCACGGCTGGCATGTGACCCACGTGTCGCTGGAGCACGCGCGCCAGCACCCCGCTTTCGCCGACTTCGCTTCCATGGATGCCCTTCATCGAAGCAGCCGCAACGGGCCCGAGTACACGCGCATCTGCTACCTGCGGTGGCTCGCGTACGCGCAGGTCGGCCACGACTTCGCGGATCTCGATGTCATCAACTTCGGGTTCGGCCCCGCCGAGGCGTTCCCTCTCCGGCAGCTGGGCACGCGTGGTCCGGTCATGCTGACGCGGTGCGGTGCCATGGGCGTCGTGGGCGTGGGCGGCTATGACTCGGTCATCGGTGCGGTCTACGAAGCCGCCCGACTCGGGAAGCGGCTGCGGGTGATGGCCGAGGACGTCAATGACATGACGGTCCTCCAGGCCCTTAGGCCGGAGCTCTTTGCGTCGGCACGGCGGGGGGAATCGCACCATGTTCCGAACTACACGGAAGCCGGCTGGGAGACGGCGCGGCTGGTCCACTTCAGCCATCACCACACCCCTTCGCCGAGGAGCGAAGCCGTGGCGTCGGAGATTGAGCGCAGGGGCGGAACCCATCCGGGCAGGGCCCCGCGCGCGACGGCCACGCCAGCCGCGTGCGCGGCGGCCACCTTCAGCATCGCGTTGCCGGTACGGGGGCAGAGCGAGTTCCTGCCCGCTTCGCTCGAGAGCATCTTCGCTCAGTCGACGGCCGTGAACCTCTCGGTGATGGACGCTTCCGATGACGACCGGGTTCAGCACGTGCTGGCGCCGCACCGCGCGCGGATCCACTACTCGCGGCACGGTGCCGATGCGGGCCAGGCGGCAGCGATCCGGGAGGGCTGGGACCATTCGCCCGGAGACATCCTGGGATGGCTCTGCGCCGACGACTGCCTCTTTCCGGACGCGCTCGCCGTCGTCGAGCGGGCGTTCCGCGAGCATCCCGATGCGGACGTGGTGTACGGCGACGGCGTGTTCATCGACCGACAGGGTGGGTTCATCCGCCACCTCCCCTCGATCAGCGGCGAGATCGGCCGCATCACGAGGGATTGCTGCATCACCCAACCTTCCTGCTTCGTCCGTCGCCAGGCGCTCGACCGGGTGGGTGGCATCCGCCCTGACCTGCACTACATCATGGACTGGGAGCTCTGGACACGGCTCTACCGTGCGGGGTGTCGCTTCCATTACGTCCCGCAGCCGCTCTCGGCATCGCGCATGCATCCCGGCACGAAGACCACGACCAATTCCCGCGAACGGCTCGCGGAGATCTGGCGCCATCTCACCCGGCACAACTCGCGCCGATCGGCGGTTCGGGCGATGGCCGGCGTCTGCATGGCGCCCCTGGCCTACCCGGAATTGGGAGGCCCCCAAGGCGAGACGCTGCGCGCAGTCGTCCGGCAAGTGCGGGCGATCGGCGCGTCCCTCGGCCGGCCATCTCGGAGCCGGGGTTCGGCCTACGGCCTCGAGACCGGCTCCAACCTCGTGCGGCGGCGCTGCACCATCCCCATTCCCTGCTTCGGCGATGCCGTCCCCGGGCACCTGGTCGTGACAACCCGGGGCGAGTGCTCGCTTGCCGCGAGCCTTGATGGGGTCGTGCTCCCGCGCGACGCCGTCGTCCCGCCGTCGGAATCCGTGGCGCCGGGGCGGCGCGATCGTCGCCTGTCGAGGAGCCACCTGTTCCGGCTTCCGGACCCCAGGGGCGAGCCGCGCCGCGCCTTTCGGTTCGACCTCTGGTCCACCGATTGCCGCGCATGGTCGCTCGTCGTTGCCCGACTGTCTTCCGCTGCCGGAGCGGACGCGGCACCGATTCCCCCCTCGCACCTCCTTGCCGAGTCATCTTCGCCGTGCTGATGCCGAAGGACTCATCCCTGGCGACCGTCGACGTCGCGGGCCATCATCGGCGTGTGCATGAACGAGGATTGCGGCGTCGCAGATGTCGCTCGGCAGGCCCAGGTCCCGCTGCTCGATCACCCCGGGCAAGTTGCCGACGATTGCCTCCTGTACGTCGGCACTCGCGGGGATGGCTCGGAATCCGTGAGGCTGATCCTCCGGGCGGCGTTCCGCAGGGCGCCTCGTGCCACGGTGGTCATCGACGGATTCACTGCGCCCGAGTCGGCCGTGCCCGGTGGGCACCGATGCTCCGGCGTAGCTGGGCGCCAGGTGCCGCTTCTGTGGGACCTGTTGCCGTCGGGACACTGGATCTACTTCCCGGCACCTGCGCCCGCGATCGGTTCCGAGGCCCCATGCTGCGTTCTCGCGTCCGCCGGCGCCCTCGATCATGTGGCTGTCCTGCGCGGCGGCGACTACCACTCG
>CAYTYU010000187.1:0-682 GCA_964440815.1 uncultured Chitinophaga sp. | reverse complement strand
GCCAGATCCTCGCCGGCGCGGATGGCGTCCCCGTGCTCGGCGACCCGATCGAGGTCCCGGAGTTCTCCCCGCACGTCTGGGCGGAGGCAGTGGGGTCGCTCCAGGACGAGATCGAGGCTGCGGTCATCACCGCTGCACGCGACCGCGCCTCGCTTCATCGGCAGCTCGAGGAGAAGGAATCGGTGATTCGTGGGCTCAAGGCGGCGCTCGACTTGGGTGATGTTGCTCGTTCCCGGCACGCATCCCTGCATGCCGAGCTCCTCGAGAAGGAGAGGGTGATCGCAGAGCTCGCCGCAGCCGTCGACGCGCTCCGAGCCGGGAGAGTTCCCGTTGTCGGCGGGCTGCGGCATGCGGCCGGGCGGGCACGAGCGGCAATCCGGCGACGAATCGTCCCGGCACCGAGGCTCGGCGTGCTCGTCCAGCATCCCCCGCGGGTCCTGCGCGTACCGCTTCCTCCGCGGAACCCGCGCTCGGTGGGGTTGCCGTCGATCTCGCTGGTCACGCCGTCATTCCGCCACGGGCGCTTTCTGGAGCGAACGATGCTCAGCGTGCTGGCGCAGGGGTACGGGCGCCTCGAATACGTGGTGCAGGACGGCGGCTCCGACGACGGCACCTTGGAGATCCTGCGCTCGTACGGCCCCCGGCTGTCGCGCTGGGCATCGGAGCCGGATGACGGCCAGTC
>CAYTYU010000186.1:0-3394 GCA_964440815.1 uncultured Chitinophaga sp. | reverse complement strand
CGCGCGGATCGACGGAGGCGCGCCCGACCTCGCGCGCGGGCCGCGCCGGGTCGTGCGACACCAGGTCCGCCGCGGGGTCGATCATGCCTGGCCGAATTCCGTGATGCCGATCGCCGTGCCCGGACGGGCGCCGATCGCCGCCGCGGCCGCCGCGGGCATGCGCACCCGGTCGCCGTCGGCCTGCACGACCGCGCGCACCGCGCGGAACCCGAGTGCCGGATCGGCCGCGCAGCTCACGAACGCCGGGTGACCGCCCTGCGGCTCGCCCGCCTCGAGCGTCGCACGCCGCGTGGCGCGCACGAGCGGGATCGAGTCCACCTCGGCCTCGAGGTACGGCCCGCCGTCGAAGGGGTCACAGCGGTCGTGGTAATGGAATCCCTGCTTCTCGAGCATCGCCTTCGCCGGCTTCGTCTCCTCGCCGACCTTGCCGATCAGGTTGCGCGCCTCCGGGGGCAGCGTGCTGGCGTAGATCTCCGCACGCGGCAGGAGGCTCGTCATGAACTCCTTGCTGTGCTGGCAGAAGGCGTCGGCCTCGGTGTAGCTCAGGTTGATGAAGCGCCGGCCGAAGAACTCCCAGAACAGCGTGTTGCTGTCGGGCGTGAGCGGCCCCATCAGCTCGGCGATCACGCGCGGCTGGAACATCCCGCGGTGCAGCCCCAGGAAATGGAAGCGCACGAGCGACAGCAGCGACCCGAGCTTCTCGCGGTGGCCGCGGTAGCCCGGGGCGAGGATCAGGCCGCCGAGCTCGCTCGGGCCGCTCTCGTCGGTCATCACCTGGATGGTCATGTGCACCGCGCCGGTGTTCAGGTCGCGGCTGAAGTGCTCGCGGCGGCGCACCTGCAGGTAGACCTGCGGGCATCCCTCCCAGCCGATGCGGCAGATCAGCGAGCTCGTCCCGACGACCCCGCCGGTCTCGGTGTCCTCCAGGACGAACATGAACTGCCGCTGGCGGTCGTCGTCCACCTCGCCGGCGAAGCTGCGACGGCTGCGCGCGACCTTCGCGGCGATGATGTCGCGGTCGGCCGGGAGGTTGATGAAGTGCACCATCCGCGCCAGCTTGAGGAGCGTCTGGACGTCGTCGGGGATGGCCTGGCGGATCACGAACACCGGACCATCAGTATCGGCAGAAAATGGGGCCGGGTGCGATATAACCCATTTCCCTGAGGGGAAATGGGTTATATCGCACCCGGCCCCTATTTCCGCATCGCGCGCTCGACGATCTCGAACACCGGGCCCCAGTGCTCCGGCTCCATCACGCCCACCGGCGGAAGCATGCGCACGTGGTACGGGTCGTGCCCGCAGTAGAAGGCCATCACGCCTTCCTCGAACATGGCGTGCAGCAGCTTCATGATCCGGTCCTTGTTCCCGCCGTAGGGCGTGAAGCGGCACATGCCGCCGGTGCCGCCGACCCAGTTGCGGTGCTCACGGCCGAACGCAAGGCGCACGGGCTCGAAGCAGGATGGGTTGCGCTCGACCAGCCGCGCCGCGTGCTCGCGGAAGGCCGCGTGCAGCTTCGCATTGCGCCCCTCCGGGCCGTAGTACCCGCCGTCGCGCATGGTGCACAGGGCCTCGAGCCCCACCGCGAATGCCGACGTGCTCGCGGTGAACGTGCCGCTCAGGAGCCCGGGCTTCGGGTTCATGTCCGCGGCGAAGAGGCACGCGCAGGCCTGGCTCATCTTGCCCACCGTCACAACGTCCACGTGCTGGCCGAGGTCGAGCGTCTCGAAGCAGAACATGCGCTCGGTGCGGCCGAAGGACTGCACCTCGTCGTCCCACACGGGGATCTTCGCAGCCTTGCACGTCTCGATCAGGGCCATGAAGAACTCGCGCGGCGCGACGTTGAACCCGCCCTCGCCCTGCACCAGCTCCATCACGAAGCAGGCGTGCTGCCCGGGGTAGCGGTGGAGGTACTGCTTCAGGTGCCACACCGCCATCTCGATGGCGCGCGCCCCGAGCTGCGGGTCGTAGAAGGGCATGTAGTCGACGAGCGTCGAGAGCGGGATTCCCTGGCGGTACGCCGCGGCATCGCCGATCTGGGACATCGTCACCGAACGGCCCAGGAAGCAGTCCTGGAAGGCCAGCACGCGCGGCGCGCCCCCGGTCTTCTGCATGCACACCTTGAGCGCGGCCTCGTTGGCCATGCAGCCCGAGTTGGTCACGAAGCAGTGCGCCAGCCGGCTGGTGCGCGCGGCCTCCTGCACCAGGAACTCGGCGAACGCCACGCTGTCCGGGTTCGAAGCGAGGTTCCCCTGCATGCAGAGGTCGGACATCGCCCCGCGCAGCGCCGCCGCCATCATGCGCGGATCGCCGTGCCCGAACATGTGCACGCCGATCCCGTTGATCATGTCCCACTTCACGCTGCCGTCTGCGAGCTCGACCAGGGGGCCATTGCCCATTCCCGCCCCGAGGTAGGGCATGATCGGACCGCGCCCGCGCACGGCCGCGGTGCGGGCCATCGCCTGCTCGAACGCCACCTTGCGCGCCGGGTCGGCGGGCCGTGCCCCGGTGATTCGCGCCTGCGCCGCACGCGCGGCCGCAACGATCGCGTCGATGTGCCCGGCGATGGCCGGGTCCGAGGCAAGCGGCGACGGGTTGGCGCTGATCAGGTCGGTCATCGGAGTCATCCTAGGAAACGGGAGGCGGGGACGCGGCCGTGCGCAGGAGCGACATCGCCAGGAGCTGCGCCCGGTCGACGAGTCCGTCGAGGTCGACCCACTCGTCGGTGCGGTGGAGGTTCCCGCCGCGGACGCCCAGCGTGTCCAGGGTCGGCAGGCCCGCGGCCTGCAGGTTGTTGCCGTCGCAGACGCCGCCGGTGCGCCCGCGCGCGAGCGGGTGCCCGAGTTCCCCGGCCGCGCGCTCGACGATGCGCGCCAGGTGCTCGACCGAAGCGGTGAGCGGCTTGGCGGGCCGCCCGACGATGCGCTGCACGCGCACCCGCGGCACGTCGCCGTCGCCGCCCGAGGCCAGCGCGTCGAGCCCGCGCTCGAGCTCGGCCTGCGCGGCATCGCCCGAGAAGCGCATGTTTCCCCAGGCATGCGCCCGGTCGGGCACGATGTTGGTCGCCGCCCCGCCCTGCAGCGGGCCGACGTTGACGATGCGCCCGCCTGCCGCCGAGGTGAGTTCCTCCGCGCCCAGCACGCGCTCGCACAGGACGCGCACCGCGCTGACGCCGAGCGCGTGGTCGCGGCCGGCATGGGCCGCGCGGCCCACTGCGTCGATCCGGAACTGCCCGGCGCCCATCCGCTCCACCACCAGCGTGCCGCCCTCGCCCGCCGGCTCGAGCGCGAACCCCGCCGCATGGCCCGCGGCGCACGCGCGCAGCGCGCGGTCCGACCCGAAGCTCCCCGATTCCTCGTCGGGCACCAGGATGAAGGTCCACGCGAGCTCCCCGCCC
>CAYTYU010000185.1:0-3408 GCA_964440815.1 uncultured Chitinophaga sp. | reverse complement strand
ACCACGCGCCCCTCGACGAGGAAGATGACGTCCTCGGCGATGTTGGTGGTGATGTCGGCGATGCGCTCCAGGCGCTGGGCGATCTGCATGAGGTCGATGCCCTCGGCCGTGCGCGCGACGTCGTCCTGGATGAGCTGCCGCGCGCCCGCGACGACCTCCTTGTTCAGGTCGTCGACGCGGCGGTCGGCGCGGCGCACCTCGCGGCAGAGCTCGGGATCCTCGTCGGAGAGGGCCGCGAGCACGTCGGCGAGCATGGTCTTCGAGGCCTCGGCCATGTCGGCGAGCGCGCCGGGCACCTCAATGGGGCGGCTCGAGTCGGACCAGCGGATCACCTTCTTGGCGATGCCGCGGCTGAGGTCCGCGATGCGCTCGAAGTCCGCGGAGATGCGCACCACGCTGAGGACGAAGCGCAGGTCGTGCGCCACCGGCGCCCCGAGCGCCAGCACCTTCATGCACTGGGTCTCCAGGTCGACCTCCATGGCGTCGATCTCGTTGTCGCCGGCCTTGACGGCGGCGGCGGCGGCCACGTCCTGCTCGAGGAGCGCGCGCACCGCGAAGTCGAGGCGCTGCTCCGTGGCGGCGCCCATCGCGAGGAGGCCGCGGCGGAGGTTGAGGATCTCGGTCTTGAGGTCGATGGCCATGGGTCGCCTGCGGCTGAACCCGATCCTAACCGATCCTTAGCCGAATCGGCCCGAGACGTAGTCCTCGGTCTGCTTGTTCTTCGGGTTGGTGAAGATCTCGTCGGTGTCCCCGAGCTCCACCAGCGAGCCCTCGTAGAAGAACGCCGTGCGGTCGCTGACGCGGGCGGCCTGCTGCATGTTGTGGGTGACGATGACGATCGTGTAGTCGGCTTCCAGCTCGCGGATCAGCTCCTCGACCCGGGCGGTGGAGCGGGGGTCGAGCGCCGAGCACGGCTCGTCCATCAGGAGCACCTCGGGCCCCACGGCCACGGCGCGCGCGATGCAGAGCCGCTGCTGCTGGCCGCCCGAGAGCCCGAGGGCGCTGGCGCCCAGGCGGTCCTTGACCTCGTCCCAGAGCGCGGCGGCGCGCAGTGCGCTCTCGACCAGCTCGTCGAGGTCGGCGCGGGAGAGCTTGCGGTGCAGTCTCGGCCCGAAGGCGACGTTGTCGTAGATCGACTTGGGGAAGGGGTTCGGCTTCTGGAACACCATTCCCACGCGGCGGCGCAGCTCCACCACGTCGAGCTCGCGGGCGAGCAGGCTGTCGCCGTCGAGGGTGAGCGTCCCCGAGGCGCGCGCCCCCGGGATCGCGTCGTTCATCCGGTTCATCCAGCGCAGGAACGTGCTCTTGCCGCAGCCGGAGGGGCCGATGAAGGCGGTCACGCGGTTCTTCGGGATCTCGAGCGTGATCCCCTTCAGCGCATGGAACTCCCCGTACCAGGCATCGAAGCCGTCGGCGCGGATGCAGGTCGGCGGCGGCTGCGCGGGCGCGGCGGCCTTGGCGGGCGCGAGGTCGGGGCGCCGGAGCGTGACGTCGCCGGTGGCGGGGGCGTTCGCGGGCGTGGTCATGGAGGCGCTCATTGGGTGGATCGGTGGAGCCGCTGGCGGATGACGACGGCCACGGCGTTGAACGTGAGGAGGACGGCCAGCAGCACGATGATCGCCGCGGCCGCCAGCTCGTGGAAGGCCTCGCCGGGGCGGTTGGCCCAGTTGTAGATCTGGAGCGGCAGCACCGTGAAGTCGCTGGCGAGGTTGTTGGGCACCGAGCGGATGAAGAGCGGCACGCCGAGCACCAGGATCGGCGCGGCCTCGCCGATCGCGCGGCTGATGGCGAGGATCGCGCCGGTGAGCACCATGGGGAGCGCCGCCGGCAGCGTGATGCTCCACGTGGCCTGCCAGCGCGTGGCGCCCAGGGCCATGGCGCCGGCGCGAAGGCTGCGCGGCACGGACCGCAGCGCCTCCTGGCTGGAGACGATCACGATCGGCAGCACCACGAGCATGAGCGTGAGCCCGCCCGCGAGCACGCCGTGGCCGAGCGGAAGCTGCAGGAAGAAGAAGGACTCCGGGTCCCCGACCGTCAGCGGCCGGTCGGCGCCGAAGGCGCCGAAGAGCCGCACGAAGGCCGTCAGGCCCAGGATGCCGTAGACGATGCTCGGCACGCCGGCCAGGTTCGAGATGTTGAGCTTGACGAAGGACGTCAGCCGCGAGCGCGGCGCGAACTCCTCGAGCCACACCGCGGTGCCGAGGCCCACCGGGATCGCAGTCAGCGCGCAGATGGCGCACACCCAGATGCTTCCCCAGAGCGCGGCCTTCACGCCGGCCTCGCCGGGGCGGCGGCTTGGGTAGTTGGTCAGGAACTCGGTCGACAGGCGGCCATGCCCGTCGCGCCACACCGTGACCAGCAGCACGACGAGGATCAGCACCGCCAGCGCCGTGAGCGCCAGGCACAGCGCGAGGAACGCCCGGTCGGTCCCGCGGCGCAGCGGCTGCGAGGAGGCAGGCGCCGCGCCGACGATGTCGGCGGGCCGGCGGGCGGCCGGGACGGCGGATGGAGCGGTGGCGACGGGCACCGCCATCAGTCGTACTCCTCCCGGAAGCGGCGGAGGATCAGGTTGCCCGTGACGGTCAGCCCCAGGGTGATCACGAAGAGCACCGCGGCCACCGCGTAGCTCGAGCGGTATTCGACCCCCGTGGCGGGCGCATCGCCCAGGAAGATCTGCACCATCCATGCCGTCATCGTCTGGACCTCGGCCTGCGGGTCGAGGGTGAGCGCTGCCTTCCCGCCTGCGGCGAGCGCGACGATCATCGTCTCGCCGATCGCGCGCGTGATGGCGAGCAGCCAGCTCGCCATGATGCCGCTGAGCGCGGCGGGCACCACCACCTTGACGCTCACGTCGAAGCGCGTCCCGCCCATCGCGTAGGCCGCGTCGCGCAGGCTGCGCGGCACGGCGCGCAGCGCGTCCTCGGAAAGGCTCGCGACGATCGGCAGGATCATGATGCCGACCGCGAGGCCCGCGCCGAGCGCGTTGAAGGTGCCGAATCCCTCGCTCACGTGGTCGTGCAGGAAGGGCGTGATCACGGCGAGCGCGAAGTAGCCGTAGACCACGGTGGGGATGCCCGCGAGCACCTCGAGCGCAGGCTTCACCGCCGTGCGCACGCGGGGCGGGGCGTACTCGCTCAGGTAGATGGCGGTCACGAGCCCCACCGGCAGCGCGAACGCCGCGGCGATGGCGGTGACCAGCAGCGTGCCGCACACCAGCGGCCAGATGCCGAACTGCTTCTCGGCGCCCAGGAGCGGCGACCAGGTGGTGCCGGTCAGGAAGTCGGCGACCGACACCTCGGGCATCCCCAGGAACCGCACCGTCTCGCCGGCCAGGATGCCGACGATCGCGAAGGTGGTGACCACCGAGAGGAGCGCGCAGCCGGCCAGCGCGCCGCGGATCAGGCGCTC
>CAYTYU010000184.1:0-3519 GCA_964440815.1 uncultured Chitinophaga sp. | reverse complement strand
CGCTCCGCCGCCTCCGGTGCCTCGCGGTCGGCGTGGCCCGCCAGGTCGTCGGCCCGCGCGGCGCAGGCGCGCAGGTCGTCCGCGCCCCATTCGGGGACGCGCCGCGGCCGGGCCGGTGCGGCCTCGACCGCGTTCGCCAGGCGCATGCGCAGCGCCGCGCGCTCGGGCGTCTCCATGCGCACGGCGTCGAGCACGCTGCGGATGCGCCCGACCTCCGGGTGCGCGCGCAGGCGCTCGGCAAGCGGCGGTATGTCCTCCATGCGGTCGGCGAAGCACGCGCCGAACCAGCTCGCCGCGGCGGCATCGTCGATGACGCGGTGCTCCCACGCCACGCTGTCGAGCCCCTCGGCCTGCAGCTTGAGGAGGTTGCTCTCGAAGCGCAGGTGCGTGAGCCCGTACCAGGCGCACGCGGCGGCGGTGAGGGCGCTCGCCGCCACCACCATCCGCGCCTTCGGCAGGCCGATCGACCGGTCCACGCCCTCGCGCTGCAGGAAGAACGGCGTCGGTGCCTCGCGCCCGGGCACCGCGATCCGCGCGTCGAACAGCACGAGGAGCGCCGGCAGCACCACCACGATCGCCAGGAACGTGAGCAGGATGCCGACCCCGGAGACCATGCCCAGCTCCCGCAGCCCCTGGAACTCGGTGAACCACGCGAGCAGGAACACCCCCGCCGACGTCAGCGCGCCGCTCAGGTTGCTCGGCACGGCGGTGCGCATCATGTGCACCACGGACGCCTCGACCGGCAGGCGCCGGCGTGCCTCCACGTACCGCGCCACCATGTGGATGCCGTAGTCGAGCCCGACGCCGACGAGCACCAGCATGAAGACGACGCTCAGGAGGTTCAGGCGCCCGAAGAGGAGCGCCGCCGACGCATAGGTGAGGGCGCACCCCACCAGGAACGCCGCGAAGGCGAGCATCGGCAGCTTCACCCCGCGGAAGACCGCCATGAACAGCCCCACGCAGAGCGCCATGCCCACGGCGCTCGAGAGGTTCATGTCCGTGTGGGTGGTGGCCATCTCGTCGGCCTGCAGCACCGGCTTGCCGGTCATGCCGATCTCGACGGCGGGGACGCGTGCCTGCACCTCGGCGATCGCCGCGCGCATGTCGGCGAGCGGCTGGTCGATCACCTCGAAGCGCGAGAAGTCCTTGCGCGGCAGCACGCCGACGAAGAACAGCCTGCCGCTGTCGCTCGCCAGGAACTCCTCCTCGCGCGGCGTGCCGACGAAGGGCGGGGCGCCCGGCGCCGCGGCCGCGATCGCCTCGAGTTCCAGGAACGCCGCCGCTCCCTCGCGCTCGGCCTCGGCGCGCGGCATGAAGAGCGCGCCGAGCCCCAGCCGCTCGAGGCGCCGGCGTGCGTCGGCGACCAGCGTTCCCGCGCCGGCGTCGGCCGCGACCAGGGGCAGCGCGTCGCGCGCCTCGGCCAGCCCGCGCAGGTCCGGGGTCTCCATCGCCCATGTCGCCAGCCGCGACTGCTCCGGCGCGGTCACGCGCGAGCAGACGCGCTCGATCGATGGCTTGGCGCGCAGCGCACGGTCGAGGAGGTCCACCGCGCGCTGCGCCTCCCCGGCGCGGCGGACGCCGTCTGCCCCCTGCGCGTCGACGACGATCCACGCGTACTCGAGGTCGCCGAACTCCCCGAGGAACCGCTTGTACTGCTGGACGTACGGCCGGTCGTCGCCCATCAGGGAGTCGGTGTTCGCATCCATGCGGATGCGGTTCCAGCTCCAGGCCACCGCCAGCGCCGTGACCACGATCGCGGCCACCACCACGCCCACGGGGGACGCGGAAATCGCGCGCGCGAGCGGGTCGAAGCGGTGGCGTTCCATGCGTGCGGCGGCCCTTCGGACGGCCACGATAGTGCCGCGGCCGCCCGCGTGGAGAACCTGTCGATTGCGCCGCGGTCCGTGCCTGCCCCCGCCACACTGCCCGGATGCCGTTTCGCAGTGGATCGATCTCCTATTCCAGGTTCGGCGTCTCCGGGAGCCTTCCCGACGATGCCAACGAGGGGGCGCTCGCGCTCCTCGGCCGCCACGTGGTCAAGCAGCGCGCGCTCTCCGACGAGGGCACGCTGAGCGGCTGGTGCTCCGGCCGGCACGTCTTCGACGCGGACTTCTCCTGGGAGCACTGCGGCTTCAGCGGCGCCATCCTGTGCGCCATGCGCGTCGACCGCGCCAAGGTGCCGCCCGAGATCCGGCGCGCCTACGTGGCGATGGCCGAGGACGAACGCCGCGCCGCCGAGGTGGACGCGAAGGCGGGCGGGAAGTCGGGCGACGGTCCAGCCGCGCCGCTCTCGCGCGCGGCACGGCGCGAGGCCCGCGCCGACGCCGACCGCCGCTGCAAGGAGGAGATCGCCGACGGCCGCTACCGGCGCATCGGCATGGTGCCGGTCCTCTTTGACCTTGTCCACCGATCCGTGCTGACGCCGGCCTCGGGCGATGTCGTCTTCAAGGAACTGAAGGCCCTCGTCGAGGCCACCTACGGCTGCCGGCTCGAGCGCCGCTCGGCCGGTGGCGTGGCCGCCGACATCCTCGGTGCGCGCGGCATGACCTCGGACCTCGACGATGCCGTGCCCGAGGCGTTCACCGCGCCGCCGGCCGAGGCGGTCGCGCGGGCGCAGGAGGACGGCGTGCGCGTCGGGCAGCGACCCGAGGTGCCCTGGGCGCTCGCGGGCGGCGACCTGAACGACTTCCTGGGGAACGCGTTCCTCATGTGGCTCTGGTGGCAGGCCGAGGCGCGCGAGGGCATCGTCGAGACCGCGTCTGTGCAGGTGGCGGTGATGGTCGACAAGCTGCTCGAGCTCGAGTGCCCCTGGGGCGTCGGCGGCAAGGCCACGCTCCGCGGCGCCATGCCCACGCGCAGCTTCGAGGCCGCGAAGGCGCTCCAGTCCGGCAAGTGGCCGCGCCGGATGGGCCTCCTGTTCGCGGCGCACGGGCAGGAGTTCGAGTGCACGCTGCAGGGCGACCGCTTCACGGTCGGGGGCCTCAAGCTGCAGCCGCCCGAGGAAGCCGCGAACACCCCGCGCCTGGAGATCGAGGACCGGCTCGACCGGCTCGGCACCTTCGACGCGGTGCTGGTGGCGCTCTACGACCAGTTCCTGCGCGAGCGCTTCGGCCGCGAGTGGCCCACGCGCCGGCAGCAGATCTCCGAGTGGATCAACGCGCGCTCGGCGGTGCGCGCGGCGGTGTGAGGTGACCTACGCGGCAAGTTCCGCGCGCAACGTGTCGGCCAGCGGGCGCAGTGCCTCCGGCAACCCACGGCCGAGGGCATCGAGCGCCGACCGTGCCTTCGCCGGGTCGGGCAGCTTGCGCACGTGGATCAGGGCGATCATGAGCCGCGACTCGTCCGCGCCCGGCGCGTCCGGTGCCGCCTGGACGGCGCGCGCGAATCCATCGGCCGCCGCGGCCCACTCGCCGCGCACGTAGGCGTCGCGCGCGGATTCCGCGAGGCGCGTCGCCGCGCGCGCGATGGACGCGGCGCTCGGCGGCTCGGCGGCGGCGGTCGCGTCCGAGGCGGCCACGC
>CAYTYU010000183.1:0-3544 GCA_964440815.1 uncultured Chitinophaga sp. | reverse complement strand
GGCGCCTGAGCTCGCCGCCGCGGCGCCGCGCTCGACGGGCAGGTCGATGGGGCGGAGCTCGCTGGAGGCGAACTGCGAGCTGAGCATGAAGAAGATGATGAGGAGCAGGATGACGTCGATCATCGGCGTCAGGTCGAACGACGCCTCGTCGTCGCCGCCGCCGCCCGCCATCACGCGCCCCGCGTGCCCGCGGCCGGGGCGGGCTGCTGGGGAGCCGCCGCCGCGCGCTGCGTGCCGGCCGCCCGCTGCGCGGCGGAGAGGCCGGCGGACAGGTCGTCGGCGAGCGGCTCCAGCACGTCGGTCGCGATGTCGGTCACGATGCGGTCGATCCGCTGGCGGAACAGGGCGAACGCCACGGTCGCCGGAACCGCGACCACCAGGCCCTGCGCGGTGTTGACGAGGGCAAGCGACATGAAGCGCGCGAGTTCGGTCGAGCGGGCCGCACCCTGCAGCGAGCCGATCGCGTTGAAGGCGCCGATCATGCCGATCACCGTGCCGAGGAGGCCGAGCATCGGCCCGACCGCGGCCAGGACGCCGAGGCCGTTGTTCATCCGGTGCAGCTTCGACGCCTCGACCTGCCCCGACTCCTCGACGGCCGCACGTGCCTCCAACGCCCCCATCGGGCTCGCCGTGCAGCGCCGGATCGCGCTCGCCATCACGGCCGACAGGAACGAGTGCCCCTCGTCCTCCTGGCACGCCTTGGCCGCCGCCTGCACCTGCCCGGCGCGCAGGCGCTGCGACAAGACTGCCGCGAGCTCGGGGGGCGCCAGCAGCGACCGCCGCAGCGCCAGCAGGTTGCGCACGACCAGCGC
The DNA here is from genome assembly GCA_964440815.1 of uncultured Chitinophaga sp. Lineage (GTDB taxonomy): Bacteria > Planctomycetota > Phycisphaerae > Phycisphaerales > SM1A02 > UBA966. The sequence continues at coordinate 2,732 of CAYTYU010000183.1, read as the reverse complement.
GACGACGATCACCGACAGGCCGATCAGCAGGTAGCCCAGCGGCCCACCCGCCTTCACGTACTCGAACAGGCTCATCGTCGCGCCGCCCGCGGCGGGCTCCTGCGCGAGGAGGACGGGGCAATCCGCGGCGGGTCGCATCGGATTGCAGCGTAGCCGCACCCGCGCCGCGTATCTTGCGTGCGTGCCGGTGTCACAGTCCCATCACGACTTCGCGGCCGACTGCCGGTCGGCCGCGCGTGCCCTCCGGGACGCCCTGCGGTCGCTCTACGCGTCCGTGGGCGCGGATCCGCTGAGGCCGCAGGACGTCTCGCGCCGCTTCAAGCTCAACAAGAACCTCACCTGGAAGATCGCCAAGGTCCTGCAGACGCACGACCCCCTCGAGGCGGTGCCCTTGGTGCCCGGCGGCGAGGGGATGGGCATCCTGCTCGGCGCGATGGAGTCCGCGGGCGCATCCGCGGCGGCGCTCTCCGACGTCCGCGCCCGGATGGCCGACTTCGACCGAATGATCGAGACCCATGTCGGGGACCGCGGCACGCTCGAGCTGCTGATGGACGGCATCACCCGCACGGGAAAGCCCCTCGAGCTCTCCCGGCGGCTCGCCTTCCGCGGCAACTCAGGCGTCTGGGGCATCCAGGCGCGGGTGCGCTCGATGACCCAGTTCCTGGCCCCCGCCGCCGGCGCGCCGGGCATGCTCGACCTCGCCATCGTCGCCGGCTGGTACGACCTCCGCCGCCTCCGCTCCGCGCAGGGCTGGCCCGTGTTCCGGTTCCTGAAGCAGGGCCGCGAGGGCGTCGAGCTGACCACCCCCCGCGTCATCGAGCCCATCGAGGCGCCCGCGTCCGCGGACGAGCCATACCTCATGATGCGGTCGTTCTGCTCGCCCGCAGACGCGGCGGTCCGCACCGTGCGCAACGAGTCGACGGTGCAGCACGAGCTCGCGGACGGCCCGATCGGGCAGAAGGGCGCGATGACCCTGGTGTTCGGGCTCGTCGAGCGTGCGGCGCACTCGCGTTACGCGGAGCAGGCCGAGGGCGAGCCCGAGTGGGGCGAGATGAGCGCGCTCGTCACCATGCCCACCGAGCACCTCATGATCGACCTGCTCGTGCACCGCGACCTGATGGACGGGTTCGAGCCGGAGGCGGTGGTGTTCGGCCGGCCCTTCGGGGGGCTGCCGCTCGACCACGCCACGCGCGAGCACTACCGCCTGCCCATCGAGGGAACGATCGACCTCCTCGATCCCGCCCGCGGCGGCATGGCGTCCGACCTCGTGCCCGGCCAGGACCGCGTGGTGCGCGTCACGGCCGGCCGCGCCGGCTGGAAGCTCGAGGACTTCACGGCCTTCCGGGTGCAGGTGCAGTATCCGCCGATGCCATCGACGGTGACGGTCCGCTACGCACTGCCGCGCGCCCCCCGGCGCTGACTCATGGGGTCGGCGCCCTGCGCCGCGCGCGCAGCATCCAGCCCACGGCAATCCCGGCGGCGACGACCAGCGCACCCACGACGATCGTCAGCGCGCGGTCCGCCCGGGTGGCCGCGCCGCGAACATCCTGTGCAAGGACCGCGATCTGCGACGCCAGCTCGCGCTGCGCCTCCGCGTTGACCCTCAGGTTGTCCGCCGTCGCGGCCATGCGAGGCCCCAGGCCGTTGAGGTCCGCGAGCGCCCGCTGGGCAACCTCGGACTGCGAGAGCAGCAGGGTGCTTCCCTCGAACTCGTCCCCGAACGCCATGGGAAGCCGCGCCGCCAGCCAGAGCATCTGCGCGCCCAGGAGGCGCGCCTGCTCGATCTGGTGGGCGGCGTCGGTGACGGGGCTGAGCATCGACTCCTCGCTCGAGGGGAGCACGAGCTCCACCTCCATCCTCGAGGTGGCGATGTCGTCGATGCGCAGCAGGCCGACCTGGACCAGCTCGGGATTCTCGGCCTGGTAGGCGGCGATCAGCCGGTCCAGCTCCGCCAGGCGCGCGTCCCCGAGCTCGGCCTTGGCGAGCGCGGCGAGCTGCACGGCAATGCGCCCGTACAGCTCATCGCACGGGAAGGGCACGGACTCGCTCATCGCGCGCCGGCGGTTCTCGCAGGCGAACCCGGCCATCCGGCTCCAGATGTACATCTGCACCAGCCCCTGGGTGGGCGACGGGTCGAGGGCCATCGCCCGCACGGTGGAGCTGACGCCCGACTGCATCTTCGCCACGGCCGCGATCTCGATTTCCGGCGCACGCCGGACCATGAGCCGCACGTACTGCATGCGTGCCTCGGCATGCGCGAGGTCCGCGATGTCCATCAGCTTCGTCGCGAGCGCCACCTCCTTCCGCAGCGCCTCCTTGTCGTAGCCGGCGGCGTCCCGCGCGTGCGAGGCGCAGCCGGCGGCGAGCATGGCGGCGGCGAGGATGAGGGCGATGCGCATGCGCACGGCGCCTGGAAAGGTACAGTCAATTCCGTCGCACGACCGCGACCTTGCCGATGACGCCGTGCGCCGCCCTCCTCGTGACCGTGGTCCTCGCGCCCGTGGCGTCCGCGCCGGCGCAGGACTGGGGTGCGCTCGTGCGCGACCCGGCTGCACGAGTCCGCTGGCTGGACGCCGATCGCGTCGAGGTCACGCCGTCGCACGGCGGCGCCTCACGCACCGTGTCCGCGCCCGAGCGTTCGAGCGCAACTTCATCGTCGGCCGACGCGGCCGGGCCGGTGGCACGGACTGCCTCGGTCCCGTCGCCCGCGCCGCCGGCCGCGGCGTCGCCGC
>CAYTYU010000182.1:0-3576 GCA_964440815.1 uncultured Chitinophaga sp. | reverse complement strand
GCGAGGCGGCGGGTGCACGGCCGATCGCACGCGAACGGTGGCTCGAGGAGCTGCGCGCGGCGCTCGCACGGTCGGTCGCCGCACACCTGATCGCCGACGTCCCGGTGGGCGTCTTCCTGTCGGCGGGAATCGATTCGACCGCCATCGCGGCACTCGCGCGCGAGGCGCGTCCGAGCGAGTCGACGCGCACGCTGACGCTCGCCTACACGGAGTTCAAGGGCAAGCTGCTCGACGAGTCCCCGCTCGCCGAGGAGGTGGCGCGCCTGATCGGCGCCGACCACCGGACGGTCGCGATCTCGGGCGCCGACTTCGAGGGCGAGCTCGCCTCGGTGCTGCACGCGATGGACCAGCCGACCGTCGACGCGGTGAACACCTACTTCGTGACCAAGGCCGCGCGCGAGGCGGGGCTCAAGGTGGTGCTCTCAGGCGTTGGCGGCGACGAGCTGTTCGGCGGCTACGCGTACTACCGGCGGATCCCGCAGATGCTGCGCTGGCTGAAGCTGCCCGGCGCGGTGCCCGGCCTCGGGGCCGGCATGCGGATGCTCGGTGCGCCCATCGCGGAGCGCCTCGGCCAGGCGAAGGCGGCCTCGCTGCTGGAGTATGGCGGCGCGGTCCCGACGGCGTACCTGCTCAACCGCGCGCTCCACATGCCGTGGGAGGTCGCGCGGCTCATGGACCCGGGCGAGGCGAAGCAGGGGCTCGAGGAGCTCGACACCGCCGGCCGCATGCAGGCGACGGTCGCGGGCATCGAGGACCCGCAGCTGCAGCTCTGCGCGCTCGACCACGTCTGGTACATGCGCAACCAGCTCCTGCGCGACTCCGACTGGGCGAGCATGGCGCACTCCCTCGAGCTGCGAACGCCGCTTGTCGATGCCTGGCTCCTGCGCGACGTGATCCGGCTGCGCGCGGGCGGGATGCAGATCGCCAAGAGCGAGGTGAGCCGCGCGGTCGATCCGCGCATCCATGCCCTGCTCGCATCGCGGCCGAAGACCGGCTTCTACATCCCGGTCGGGCAGTGGATGCCCAAGGAGCTTCGCGATGCCGCGGGGCGCGGCAACCCGTACCGGCAGTGGGCGCGATTCGTGCTCGAGAAGTCGCCCGCGGCCTGAGCCGGGCGGCACGCGACCGCAGCGCGGCGACGCGCGACCTCAACCCTCGATCAGCTCGACGTTCGCGCGGGGCACCGTGATGCGCTGCCCCGCGACCGTGGCCACCTCAAGGACGCGCGCCTTGCTGCCGGATCCGAGCACCGCGGGCTGCTCGGGCAGCGCGGCGACCGTCCCCAGGACGCCGAAGTGCGGATCACGGATCACGCGCACGGGCGTGCCGATCTCGAGCACCCCCGCCGTCGCGCCGCCCGCGACCGCGGCGTGGCCGCCCGCCGCGGCAGCCGCACCTTCGAGCGGCACCACCACCTCCGGCCGCAGCACGCCCGCACGGATCTGCGTCGCCCCGTTCACGCTCGCCACGCGTCCGCGGTGCGACACCAGCAGCTCGAACGTCCGCGTGGCCATCGCGATGTCGCCGAACCCCTCGGTGACGATGAGCGTGATGCCGAGGCGCTCGCTGCCGGTGACCGCCACGCCGATGTCGTGGCCCAGCACATCGCGCAGGTCCTGGTCGTCGATGCCGCCGCTCACGATCGCCGCCGCGCCGACGCTGCGGGCCTTGGCGATTGCCGCCGCGGTCATCCGCGCGCCGCCGACGACGACGTGGCCCTTCATCGCCGCGTCGATATCGTCGGCGTCGAGCTCCTCGTTCGCCGATGCGCACGCCACTGCGACCGGGCCGTGCACCTCGCCGCCAACGCCGACGATCCCTTGGACGAGGGACGCCTGCACCTCGATCACCGCGCCCTCGCCGGGGATCACCTCCACCACGCGCCCGGACACGTAGGCGCGTACGGCGATCGGCTGGCGCGGGCCGCGCACGATCACCATGCCGCTCGAGTCGCTGACGCTCTCGACCGTGCCGTCGGCGGAGGACTTCGCCTCGACCCTCATCATGCCGAAGATGCCCTTCGAGCGCGCGATCGGCTGGTCCCTGCGGACCGCGTCGCCGGGCTTCACGAGCATCAGCCCCGGCAGGTCCTTCGGGTTCGCGCCGAGGAGGTTCGCGGCCTTGACCGGGAAGGCGTCGCCCTCCATGAAGGTCTCGGCGACCACGGTGCCGGCGTCGACCGCGTCGCCCACCGACACCCGCACCTCGCCGGCGATCGGCAGGATGCGCCGTGCGCGGTACGTGACGCGCGCGCTGACGGTCAGTCCGGGGGTGAATGCCTTGGCCATGGGGTCAGGTCCTTGCCGTGCGTGCGGGCGCCATGGTCATGCGTAGACCCCGAGCGCCTCGAGCCACCGTGCGATGGTCGCGCGCCGCTCGGCCTCGCCGGCCGGCACGTCGATCGATCGGCCCCGGGCATCCAGGATCAGGCCCACGGTGCCGCCGCGCACCGCGCGCGTCACGGGCTTGCCCGGGCCGGCGCCCATGTCGAACCCCTTCTCGGGGGCCACGGTCATCTCGCACGTGGCATCGTGCGCAAGCGCCATGCGCTTTATGTCGCCGACGTTCACGGTGCCGCGTTCGGCGATCGCCCCGCGCAGCTCGTACGAGAAGCACGGCTTTCCGGGCTTGCCCTGCCCACGGGGCGCGACGCAGGTGCCCAGGTAGATCAGGCAGTCCTTCTCGAAGACCTCCATCGCGGCCTCCGGGTGGACGCTCGCGAGCACCCCGAGGTGCGGCATCATGAAGATCGAGTCCTTCGCAAGCTCCGTGAAGCCCTCCGGCTCGAAGCTGTCGATCAGCATCAGCGCCGTCTGCTCCATGCGCGGTGCATGGCTCAGGACGCCGCCGGACGCCACCAGCAGGTCGAGCTTCATCGCGTCGACCAGCGTTGCGCCGGAGGCCTGCTGGCTGAACGCGTCGCCCACGGTGCGCTGCTGCTGCACGCCCTTCAGCGTGGTGGCGAACGCCTTGTGCTGCTCGAAGGAGAGCCGGAGCGCCTCGCGCGCCACCGCCTGCTCGAAGACCAGGGACTCGAGCGTCTGCGGGATGGTGGTCGGCCGGACCATCTTGTTCTTGACCCGGTTGCGCAGCTCGCGCTCGTCCATCGGCAGGTGCACCCAGCGCAGGATGCGCGGCATGGTGGCCTCGGCGCACACATTGCTGATCGAGTAGCTCATCCCGAGGTTCGCGCTCACCGTGCGGTTGAACGCGCCGTCGAAGACGCTGAAGACGTCGGTGGTCGCGCCGCCGATGTCGACGCCCAGCGCGTTGATCCCGCGCCGGCGCGCGATGGTCTGCAGGATGTCGCCGACCGCGCCAGGCGTCGGCATGATGGGCGCGTCGGCCCACGAGATGAGCTTGTCGTATCCCGGCGCGTGCGCCATCACGTGCTCGAGGAACACGTCGTGGATCCGGTCGCGCGCCGGGCCGAGGTTCTCCTCCTCGAGCGTCGGGCGGAGGTTCGGCACGACGCTCAGGTCGAAGCCGTCGCGGAAGACGCGCTCGACGTCGGGCGCCGCGTCGCGGTTTCCGGCGAAGATCACCGGGAGGCGGTATTCGCTGCCGAAGCGCGGC
>CAYTYU010000181.1:0-3577 GCA_964440815.1 uncultured Chitinophaga sp. | reverse complement strand
GGCGCGGAAGTCCGGCAGGTTGAGCGCCGTGTCGGCGTTCACCACGCCGACGAGCCGCACGCCGGGGAAGTCGAGCCCCTTGGCGATCATCTGCGTGCCGACGAGGAGCCGCGCCTCGCCGCGGCCGAAGCGGCCGAGCGCATCGTGGAAGTCGGCGGCGTCCTGCATGGAATCCGCATCGATGCGGATCATGGTGTCCCCGGGCACGAGCGACGCATGCAGCTTCGAAAGCTCCTCCTCGACGCGCTGCACGCCCAGGCCGAACACCGTGACGCCGCGCGCACACTTGGGGCAGGCGCGCGGCAGCCGCTGCTCGGACTGGCAGTGGTGGCAGCGCACGAAGCGGCCGGCCGCGCCCCCTGCGGCATCCGGCAGCGAATGGCAGATCATGCCGGCGTCGCAGTGGTCGCAGCGCATCATCCACCCGCAGCGCGCGTCGGCGCAGGCGACGTAGTTCGCGTAGCCGCGGCGGTTGAGGAGGATGAGGACCTGCCCGCCGCCGTCGAGGGTCTCCTGCACCGCGCCCGCAAGCGTGGGTCCCAGGAGGTGCACGCGCCGGTCGGGGAAGCGCCGGCGTTCCTCGGCGAAGTCGACCACCTGCACCGAGGGAAGCCGCAGCCCCGGCGCGCGCGAGCGCAGCACGTGGAGCGCGCTCGACTTCCGCTCGGTGGCGTTGAACCAGCTCTCCAGGCTCGGCGTCGCGCTGCCGAGGACCACCGGGCAGCCGGCGAGCTGCGCGCGGCGGATCGCCACGTCCCGCCCGTGGTAGCGCGGCATCTGGTCCTGCTTGTAGCTCTGGTCGTGCTCCTCGTCGACCACCACGAGCCCCAGCGCCCCGTCCGGGATCGGCGCGAACACCGCGCTGCGCGCGCCCATCACCAGCCGGACCTCGCCGCGCGCCACCAGGTTCCACTGCTGGTTGCGCTGCGACGCCGTGAGCCCGCTGTGCAGGATCGCCACGCGTTCCTGCGGGAATCGCGCGAGCAGGCGCCCGCCGGTCTGCGGCGTGAGCGCGATCTCGGGAACGAGCACCAGCGCGGTCTTCCCCGCATCGAGCGCGCGGCGCACGAGCTGCATGTAGACCTCGGTCTTGCCGCTTCCGGTGACGCCGAAGACCAGGTGCTGCGAGAAGCCGGCGCCGAGCGTTGCGCCGACCGACTCCACCACACCGCGCTGCGCGTCGGTGAGCGCGGGGGCCGCGTCCACGAGCGCGCGCTCGGCGCGCCAGCTCGCCTCGACGGACGACCGCCGCTCCTGGCGCAGCACGCCCGCCGCCACCAGCCGCTTCACGGGTTCGTCGGTGCCGAGCCCCGCGCGCTCGCGCAGGGCGCGCAGCTCGAGCGGGCGCTCGGCCGCGGGCAGCGCGCGCAGCGCCTCGACCGCGCGGCGCTGCTGCGCGGTCACGCGCTTGGCGGCGGCAAGCGCGGCTTCCCAGCCGCCCGCGAGGTCGACGAACGTGCGCGTCACCGTGCCCGTGCCGCGCTTCACCGCCGCGGGCACCATCGAGGCGAGCGTCATCCCGACCGGGCACACGTAGTACGCAGAGATCCACTGCGCGAGCTCGACGAGCTGCCCCGGCATCGGGGGCGCGGACGCCGAGCGCGCCTCGACGAACTTGAGCTTCGCCGCCGGCACGCCGACGTCGGTGCCTTCCGGCATCGTCCGCACCACGAGCCCCTCGACCGCGCCGTCCCCGCGCCCCAGCGGCACGCGCACGCGCTCGCCCGCGCGCAGGTCGGCGAGCGCCTCCGGCACCGCGTACGTCAGCCCGTCGGGCCAGCGGTCGAGCGACCGCTCCACCGCGACCTGCGCAAGCAGGGCGATCCGCCGCTCGCCTGGGGCGAAGAGCGACATCGGGCGTGCGTCAGGTCGCGGCCAGCGCCCGCTGCGCGGACTCCATGTCCGCCGCGGTCACCGGCCGGCGCGACTCCATCATCGCCACGAAGCAGTCGAAGAGGTACGCGGAGTCGTGCGGCCCGGGCGACGCCTCGGGGTGGTACTGCACGCTGAAGATCGGCTTCGAGGTGTGGCGGAAGCCGGCCAGCGTGCCGTCGTTGAGGTGCACGTGGGTGGGCTCGCCGCCCACGGCGCGCAGCGATTCCTCGTCCACGCAGAAGCCGTGGTTCTGGCTGGTGATCTCGACGCGCCCGGTGAGCAGGTTGCGCACGGGCTGGTTCGCGCCGCGGTGGCCGAACTTGAGCTTCCAGGTCTTCGCGCCCAGCGCGAGCGCCAGCAGCTGGTGCCCGAGGCAGATGCCGAAGGTCGGCACCTCGCCGGCGATCTCGCGCAGCGTGGCGATCGTGCGCTCGACCGCGGCCGGGTCGCCGGGGCCGTTGGAGACGAAGAGCCCGTCGGGCCTCCGCGCGCGGATCTCCGCGGCGCTCAGGTCATGCGGCACGGTCTCGACGTCGCAGCCGCGCTCGGCGAGGTTTCGGTAGATGTTGTGCTTGGCACCGCAGTCGAGCGCCACCACCTTGAAGCGGCGGCCGGCCGCGGCCTGCCCGCGCAGCGTCCACTCGCCGAGGCCCTCGCTCCAGCTGCCGCTTGCCGTCGGGCTCACGCAGCCGGCCAGGTTCTGGCCGCCCATCGAGGGCAGGGCGCGCGCGGCCTCGACGAGCTGCGCATCCGTGCGGCCGACGCCGACGTGCAGGATGCCGCGCAGCGCGCCCTTCGTGCGCAGGATGCGCACCAGCGCGCGCGTGTCGATCCCGGTGATGCCGATCGTGCCGTGGCGCGCCATCCAGGCCGACAGGCCCTCCGCGGCGCGGTGGTTGCTCGGCTCCTCGATCGCCTCGCGCACGGCGAAGCCGCGTACCGCGATGCCGCGGCTCTCGACGTCGTCGGCGGCAACGCCGTAGTTGCCCATCTCGGGGGCGGTCATCACCAGGATCTGCCCGGTGTAGGAGGGGTCGGTGAGCGCCTCCTGGTAGCCGCACATGGCGGTGTTGAAGACCACCTCGCCGCCCTGCTCGGCACCGTCCGTACAAAGGCCGAACGCGGTGCCCGTGAACACCGTCCCGTCCTCGAGCGCGAGTCGGCAGGCCGGCGCGGCGTGGGTGGAGCGCATCGGGACAAGTCTATCGGGATCCCTCCGCGCTTTGCGCCCTCCCGGCCCCGCGGGTAGCCTCTCACGGCCCGGTCCGGACCAGGGTGGCGTGCGCGCCGAAAATCCGGATCGGGAGCGATCCTTCGGGCCACCGGGCCCGAACGAGTCCATTGGACCGGTCCCGCCCGTCGGGGCCTTCGGTCCCGTTGTCCGAGCCAGGAGACAGAAGAAGACATGTCCCGCGAACCCCGCGCCGCCGATCGTTTCTTCCAGACCGTCCCTTCCGCGATCGACGGTCGGACCCTCGTGGTCGGCGCCTTCGTCGGCCTGCTCGGCGTCGTGACGCCCGCAGCCTCGGCACTGCCGGTGGCCGTTGCCCCGATCCAGGATCCCGCGGGCGAGCCGCCCGCCGGCGACCCGTCGATGGATGAACCTTCGATGGACGAGCCGTCTTCCGACGAGCCCGCGTCCGACGAGCCGTCCACGCCGCCCGTCCCGCCGGCAGCCGGGCCAGGCGCGCCGCTGGAGCCG
>CAYTYU010000180.1:0-3624 GCA_964440815.1 uncultured Chitinophaga sp. | reverse complement strand
GCGGCGGCGACGCGCACGCCGCAGGCCGCGGCCCGTCGCGCATCAAATGCCGTGCCGAGCACGATCACCCTCAGCGCACGGTCGCGCTCGAGGTCGGCCAGCGCGCGCAGGCGCGGCGGCGACAGCACGCCGGCCTCTGCGACGGCCGCGCGCACGTCATGGTCGAGCGTGTGCCGGTCGGCAGGCATCGCGTCAGCCCTCCATCGAGGTGGTGACGCCCTGGCCGAACCCCTTCGGGTCGTGCTCGTGGAAGAGCTGGGTGATCCTGAGCGCGAGGCGCTTGGCGAGCAGGTCCTCCAGGCGCCTGCGCGACGCGGAGGTGCGGTAGGCGTCGTTGCCCAGGGCGTTCATGTCCGCCACCACCGGGTAGCCGGCGGGGTCGGCGCCGTCGGGGGGGAAGAGCCGCTTCTCGTCCTTGACGTCGATCACCTTGACCCGCGCCATCGCGGTCGGCTTGGGCGTGGCCCCGTCCGGGGACAGCACGAACGCCTCCATCTCGACGTAGACGACGACGTCGGCGTTCACCGCCCGGCCGAGCTCCTCGATCGAGATGCGCTTGGTGGCAGACTCGTTGCGGCGGACGAAGGCGATCAGCTCGCGGCCGCTCACCACCTCGTCGACGAGCTCGAGCGACTTGAGCGACTGCCCGATGTCGTCGGCCAGGACGGCGCGCAGCTGCAGCCGGCTCATCGCGCTGCGGCGGTCGTCCACGAAGACCACCGTCTTGCGGTCCTTCGGCAGCGTGAACTCGGCCGGCGTCTTGGGCGGCCCTTGGGCCACGTACAGCGCCGGCGTGATGATGTTGCAGCCGGCAAGCGAGAGGAACGCCGCGACGAGCAGCACGGGGACGGCGGCGCGCACACGCATCGTCACCCCTTGAGCCGCTTGTTGGGGTACTTGTCGACGAGGTGGTCGTAGAACAGCTTGTTGACCGTCTGCGTGAACTTCGCCACCAGGCCCATCTGGATCCCTTCCTCCTGCGCGCTCTCGCGGCTGAGGTCGGGGACGTCGGGGAACTTGACCGAAACGCTGTACTCCTCGACGAACGCGTCGGGGTCGAGGGAGTCGCGCTCGACGATGCCGATGGTCGCGCCGGCCATGCCGTCCCAGATCCAGCGGTTCCCGGGCGGGTGCAGGCGGAACTCGAAGATGTCGACGAGCACGACCCGGTCGACGCCCAGTTCCTCGGCCACCTGCCCCAGCGGCAGCGTCGTCCAGCTCGGGGTGCGGTATGCCCACGCGAGGGACTCGCGCCAGTCCAGCACCTGAGCGCCGCTGACGTGCTTGCGGATGCCCGCGGCGACGTTGCCGGCGACGTTCGGCACCACCGTCGGGTACTCGTAGAGCACGCCGCGCTCGGCATTCACGAGCACGGCCACGGTCTTGTTCTCGAGGCCGCGGTACTTGGCCAGCACCTCGACCTTCTTCTCGACCTCGATCGCCTCGCCCACCTTGGAAGCGATCCCGAAGATGCCGCAGCCGCCGAGGCCGGCGAGGAGCGCGCAGGCGACGAGCACGGGGATGGTGGATCGGGCGTTCATCGGGATCACGGAAGGTCGCATCGTCCGAACGGCATGGTGCCGCGCATCGCGGCCACCTTGTAGCCCCAGGCCAGGAGGGCGAGCACCGCGCCCACCACCAGCACCCGGGGCGTGATGCGCGCGCCCAGCACGTGGCCGATGCGGGAGCCGGTCGCCGCCACGAACAGGCAGGTCACGGCGGATGCCGCGGTGGCGATGGCGAGCACGCACCCCATGGGCTGTACGCGGAACGACGCCCAGAGGCTGCCGCGGACCGCGAGCGAAAAGGACGTCGTCATGCCGCACGTGGGGCACGGAATGCCGTAGCCCGCGATCCATCCGCAGGGAGACAGCCCGAGGGCCTCATGCGTGCCGACGCCCCGCCCGTCCGGGCGCAGCCAGGCGGCGGTCGCCAGCAGTCCCAGGAACGCGGCCGCGAGCAGCGCGCACACCGCGCGCTCGCCACGCGTGGCGCGCAGGGCCGACGGGCGCGTCGGCGGGGCCGTGGCGATGGAGGCAGCCAGCGTCATGGTGCAGGCCCAAAAGCGTACCTTCCGCCGACGATGACGGCCGACATGACCCTGGCAGAGCCGGACTGGTGGCTCGACGCGCACCTCGACCTCGCCTACCTCGACCTGCACGGGCCCGCGGTCGACGCTGAGGCGCCGGACCGCGCGGCACGCGGGGTGAGCCTGCCGGCGCTCGCGCGAGGGCGGGTGCGCATCGCGCTCGGCACCATCTTCACCGAGCACGGCGCCGCCACGGACCCATGGGGCTACCGCGATTCCGACGATCTCGACGGCGCGCACGCTGCGGGCGTCCGCCAGCTCGAGGTCTACGAGCGGCTCGAGCGCGCCGGCCGCGTGCGCATCGTGCGCACCGCCGCGGACCTCGACGCGTGCGCGGCGGCGCCGACGGGCGCGCCGCCCGGCATCGTGATCCTCATGGAGTGCGCCGACCCGATCCGAACGCCCGACGAGGCCGCGTGGTGGCACGCGCGCGGGGTGCGCGTGGTGGGCATGTCGTGGGGCCACGGTTCGCGATGGGCCGGCGGGAACGCGCGGCCTGGGCCGCTCACCGCCGCGGGGCGCCGGCTGGTGCAGGCGTTCGACGCACTCGGCATCCTGCACGATGCAAGCCACCTCTCCGACGCCGCCTTCGACGGGCTGTGCGAGGCGACCGGCCGCACGATCGTCCTGACGCACTCGAACGCTCGCGCCCTCCTCTCGCCCTCCGAGCGGCACGCCACCGACGCGCAGCTGCGCGAGGTGGCACGGCGCGGCGGCGTGGCGGGCCTGAACCTCTACGGCAAGTTCCTGGCAAGCGGCCGTCCCGCGACGCTCGACGACGCGGTGCGCCACGTGATGCACGTGGGCGAGGTCGCGGGCCGTGCACACGTCGGGCTCGGCAGCGACTTCGACGGCGGGTTCCTGCCCGCGGACTGCCCGCCCGGGTGCGGTCGGCCCGAGGAGCTGGACGCGCTCGCGCGCGCGCTCGCGGCACACGGCATGGGCGCACGTGACGTCGAGGCGTTCGCGCACGGCAACTGGATGCGGGCGCTGCGGGCGGCGCTTGGAGGCAGCGGGGGCGCGGGGGCGAGCTAGCCGCCGCAGCTCGCCGCGTCGTTCAGGGGCAGCACGACCTGCACCGCGCCCGACGGGGTCTCGGCGCGCACGACGACATCGAGCAGCACGCCCGTGCCGTGCAGCGCGACGGCCTGGCGCGCGTCGTCGAGCACGATGCGCTCGCGGATCTCGAAGCCGCCGCGAAGGTCGGCGAAGGCCATGCCGATGAGCTCGCGATGCGCCGTGGCCCACGCGTGCGCGGCACGCACGCGCGCGAGCTGGTCGGCGCGGCCGACGACGTGCAGGCGCCGTTCGTCGTCGAGGGCAAGCTCGATCTCCGGCACCGCGGGGCAGTCGATGCCGAGCGGGCGAAGTCCGCGCAGGAGCGGGACGAGGCGCGCCGGCAAGGTGACGTTGGCCGCGGCCGCGACGGCGGGGATGGCGGTGGGGGTCGGTGCCGCGGGAGCGGCCACGGGCGCTCGGGGCGCCGGCGACACCGCGGGCGTGCGCATCGCCCGCATCGAAGCCGACGAGGCCTT
>CAYTYU010000179.1:0-3626 GCA_964440815.1 uncultured Chitinophaga sp. | reverse complement strand
TAGCCGATCTCGGTGGTCGCCGGGTACTCGAACAACACGCCAGGCGGCAGGTTGGCAACCTGCCCCGCGTTCTGGTCGAACTGCGCGAGGTAGAAGAAGTACGGCACGTGCTCGCCCAGCTGCAGGTCGAGCTTGGCGCCCAGGTACAGCCGTGCGGTGTCGTTGTCGTATCCGGGGCGCGACGTGTCCCAGTCGACCGTGTCGCTGCCGGAGGTCAGCCCCACAAGCCCCTGCCACGCGAACGGCCCCACCGAGATGTCGGCGGTCGCCGCGTACATGTACTCGGCGAGGGTGAGGCCAGAGGCCCAGAAGATGAACTGCCGGCCGGCGCGTGCGCGCGCCGACCACGATGGCGCCACGCCCTCCTGGGTGGCCACCCAGTTCCCCAGGTCTACCTCTGCCCAGTAGATCTCGCCGATCGGGTTCTGCCAGCCCTCGCCGCTCGCGGCGAAGTCGCCGATCGTGTTCCAGTCGTTGTACTGGAAGCGCAGCCGGCCGAAGAAGCGCAGGTAGCCGTCGAGCTCGACCCGGCCGTAGAGGCGCAGGTCGTAGTTGCTCAGGTACTGCGCGGTGCTGGTCGCGTCGTCGATCGCGTTGAAGCCGTAGCGGAAGTAGCCGCCGACGTCGACGAGCAGGCGCTCGGCGATCGGCGTGTTGCCGAAGTACTGCTGGCGGTACTCGGCATCCTGGACGTTGAGGAGCCGCTGAAGCTCGGTGCCGGGGTCGTTCATCGGCCGCATCGAGGCGGCAAGGTCCGCGGGGCTCTGCGCGGCGGCGATCGAGGCAGGCAGCGCTGCCGCGGCCGCCGCGAGGACGGTCGCGCGACGGATGCCCGCTTCGGCCGCGATTCGACGCACGCGCGGAAGGCTAGCCGAACCGCGGCCGCTCCTGCCGCGGGGTAGGCTTGCGCCCATGGACCTCGTCGTCGTGGGCACCGGAGACGCGTTCTCCGCGCGGCGCTTCGGCAGTTCCGCGGTGCTCTTCGCGCCGCGGGGCCAGGTGCTGGTCGACGTTCCCGACGGGATCATGCGCGCGCTCGCGAACGCCGCGCAGCGGAGCGGCCGCGACATCGGCCCCGCCACGATCGGCGACATCCTGCTCACGCACCTGCACGGCGACCACGCGGGCGGGCTCGAGTCGCTCGGCTTCTGGCGCTGGCTCGAGCACCGCCGCAGCGGGCTGGCGAAGCCCAGGCTCCACACCCACCGGGCCGCCGCCGCCCGGCTGTGGGAACGGCTCGCCCCGGCCATGGACCAGGGCGGCAAGGCGAGGCTCGAGGACTACTACGACCTCCGCGTCCTGCCCGAGGGCGGCGCCGCCGACGTCGCCGGCCTCTCGGTGCGCCACCGCCTGGGCATCCACCGGGTGCCATCGTGCGGCTTCCTGGCATCCGACGGCACGCGCACGCTCGGCTGGAGCGGCGACACGTCGTGGGATCCGGGCCACGTCGAGTGGCTGTCGGAGGCCGACCTCGTGGTGCATGAGACGAGCCCTGCCCCCGAGCACACGCCGGTCGAGCACCTGAACGCCCTGCCGGAGGCGCTGCGCCGCAAGATGGCGCTCATCCACATGGGCGACGGCTTCGACCCGTCGTCCACCTCGATCCGGATCCTCGCCGACGGCGAACTGCTGCGCGCCTGACGCCGCTCAGCGCCGGTCGCCGATCGCCACCCACTCCAGCCCGTGCGGTCCGGTGTACTCGGCCATCGGGCGGATCAGGCGGTTGGTCTCGAGCTGCTCCATGCAGTGCGCGGTCCATCCGCTGATGCGGCTGATGGCGAACATGCACGTGAAGAGGTCGAGGTCGATGCCGATCGAGTGGTAGGTGGTGGCGCTGTAGAAGTCGACGTTGGGGTAGATCCCCTTCGCGGCCACCTCGGCCTTCATGATCTCCTCGATCTTCGTCGACATCTCGTAGAGGCGCTCGTTGCCGGTGTCGGTGGCGATGCGCTTGGCGAAGGTCTTCAGGTAGCCCGCGCGCGGGTCGTAGGCCTTGTAGACGCGGTGGCCGAAGCCCATGATCCGGTCCTTGCGCGCGAGGCGGCCGCGCACCCACGGCTCGACGTTCTCCATCGTGCCGATCTCGTTCAGCATGTGCATCACCTCCTCGTTGGCGCCGCCGTGGAGCGGGCCCTTGAGGGTGCCGATGGCGGTGGTGATGGCGCTGTACATGTCGCTCAGGGTGCTGATGGTGACGCGCGCGGCGAAGGTGCTCGCGTTCAGGCCGTGGTCGGCGTGCAGCACGAGGCAGACGTCCAGGGCGCGGGCCACCGCGTCGGTCGGGCGGGCGCCGTTGAGCATCCACAGGAAGTTCGTCGCGAGGTTCATCGACGCATCCGGGCGCACCATCGGCTTGCCCTTGCGGTGGCGGTCGAAGGCGGCCACGATGGTCGGCGTCTTGGCGAGCATCCGCAGCGACTTGCGGCGGTTGGCCTCGGCGGTGTTGTCGTCGGCCTCCGGGTCGTGCATCCCGAGCGCCGAGACCAGCGTGCGCAGCATGTGCATCGGGTGCGCGGTGCGCGGCACGGCGCGGACCATGTCCCACATCGCCGGCGGCAGGTCGTACTCGGCGCGCAGCTCGGCCTCGAGCGCGGAGAGTTCCGCGCGGGTGGGCAGGCGGCGGTTCCACAGGAGGAACACCACCTCCTCGAACGACGCATTGCGCGCCAGCGCGTCGATGTCGTAGCCCACGTACTCGAGGATGCCCTTGGCGCCGTCGATGAACGAGCACTGCGTCTCGGCGGCGATGGTGTTGGCGAGTCCCTTGTCGAAGACGGGCGCGGCGGTCATCGGTCGTTCTCCTGTGCGTTTGGTCGCGTGCGGGGCGAGTCCCCTAGTCTATGCCTGCCGCCATGATCCCGATCGGAACGGACCAGGACGCCAAGCGCCGCCCGGTGGCCACGATGGCCATCGTGCTGCTGACCGCCGTGGCCCACCTGGCCGCGCTCGCGGCCGGGCGCGCGTCGGACGATGCGACGGTGGAGCTGATCATGCGCTGGGGCCTGAGCCGCACGGCCTTCGAGTGGTGGCAGCCGGTCACCTACCTCTTCATGCACGACCCCGGCAGCCCGTGGCACCTCGTGGGGAACATGATCTTCCTGTGGACGTTCGGCTCGGCGGTCGAGGGCCGGATGCGGCGGCCGGGGTTCGTCCTCTTCTACCTCTCGGGCGGCGCGGCGGCGGGGTTCGTGCAGATCGCGCTCAGCCCCGCGCCGGTGATCGGCGCGAGCGGCGCGGTGTCGGCGGTGGCCGGCGCGTTCATCGTGCTCTTCCCGCGGGCGCGGGTGTCGGTGCTGCTGCTGCTGTCGGTGGTCTCGATCCCGGCGATGCTGCTGGTGGCGCTCTACTTCGCGCTCGACCTGCTGGGCGCGCTCGGCGCCGGCCGCGGCGGGATCGGCCATGCGGCGCACCTGGCCGGGACGGTCTTCGGCGTCGCCGTGACGCTCGGGCTCCTCTGGACCGGCGCGGTGCGGCGCACGGACATGGACCTCCTGTTCCTCCTGAAGCAGTGGACCCGTCGGCGCGAGATGCGCCGTGCACTCGACGGCGCGAAGGCCGGGCCGTGGGCGCCGCGCGGGGCGGAGTCGGCCACGCGCGTGGCCGCCTCGGACGCGACCGCCGCCGCC
>CAYTYU010000178.1:0-3660 GCA_964440815.1 uncultured Chitinophaga sp. | reverse complement strand
CCATGCGCCAGCGCCCGCCCGCCATCGTCGCCATCGGGAAGAACTACGCCGACCACGCCGCCGAGATGGGCGGTGCGGCGCCGGCGAACCTCGTGGTGTTCCACAAGAACCCCTCGGCCGCGTGCGCCGACGGCGACGCAATCGTGATCCCGCCGATCTGCGACGAGCACGGCCCGCAGGTGGACTTCGAGGGCGAGCTCGCGGTGATCATCGGGCGCGACTGCACCGACGTCGCCGAGCGCGACGCGCTCTCGTTCGTCCGCGGCTACGCCGCCGCCAACGACGTCAGCGCCCGCTGGTGGCAGCGCGAGGGCTCCGGCGGCCAGTTCAGCCGCGGCAAGAGCTTCGACACCTTCTGCCCGATCGGGCCGGAGGCGCCCGCCGCGTCGGTGCCCGACCCGCAGGCGCTTCGGCTCATCACCCGCGTCAACGGCACCGTGATGCAGGACGGGCACACCTCGGCGATGATCCACCCGGTCGCGCGGATCATCGCCGACCTCTCGCGCGGCATGACCCTCGCCGCGGGCACCGTGATCCTCACCGGTACGCCCGCGGGCGTCGGATTCGGCCGCAAGCCCCCGGTGTTCCTCGCCGCGGGCGACGTGGTCGAGGTCGAGATCCCGGGCGTCGGCCGCGTGCGCAACCCGGTGCGGCATGGCTGACGTGCCGACCGGATCGGCGGCCGCACGCGCCCGCCGCGCCTCGCCGGGCGTCGTCGCGCGCGGCATGGTGGTGGCCGTGCGCGGCTACCGGCGCCACCTCGCGTGGGCGACGCGCGGCTGGTGCCGCTTCGAGCCGTCCTGCTCGGCGTATGCGATCGAGGCGATCGAACGCCACGGTGCGGTGCGCGGCGGATGGATCGCGGCGCACCGCATCGCGCGTTGCAACCCATGGGGCGGATGCGGGCACGATCCGGTGCCGTGAACGTCGCCGCGCGTCACCCGGGCGCGTGCGCGCGCGCCGTGGTGGCGAGCGCCTCGGCGTAGCGGGACAGGTCCCATTCCTGGTGCGGCCGCGCCACGACCACGAGGTCGAGCCCCGGCGGCAGGGCGGAGGCCGACGTTCGGAACGCCTCGCGCAGCAGCCGCTTGACGCGGTTGCGGACCACCGCGGAGCCGACCTTCCGTGACACGCTCAGCCCCAGCCGCGTCACGGGCATCCCGTTCGGAAACGCGTACACGACGATCCCGCCGAAATCCCGCCGCCGGCGGGCGGCGTAGGCCCGGTCGAAGTCCTCCCCGCGCTTCACGCGCAGGGCGGCCGGGAAGCGGGCGGAAGCCTCGTTCGACACGGGCGGGAGGCTACCGGGGCGCGCGGAACCCCCGGAACGGCAGGGGTTTGGGAGAGTCGCGGCCATGGCTACACTGTGTGGCTCGCCGCGCGGAACCCCGACGGCACCACCTGCAGGAGCTCCCCCCGTGATCGATGCCCTCAAGAGCGATGAGATCGTCCAGAAGATGGGCGGCCGCTTCAAGCTGACCGCCCTCATCCAGCGCCGCCTGGCCGAACTGGTGGACGGCGCGCGTCCGCTCGTCGAGCGCAACGGCCGCACCGACTTCGAGGTCGTGATCGAGGAGATCGTGCAGGACAAGATCACGATCGACTGGGAGGCCAGCGGCCTCGAGGCGCCCGCCCGGCGCTGACCGCGGCGCATGGCCCCGATCGTCTTCGCCATCCTTGCCGGGCTTTGCTGGGGAATCGGCGAGCTGGCCGCCAAGAGCGCGCTGAAGTCCGGGGAGGTCGGCCCGATGACGGCGATCGCCGTGCGGGCGACCGTCGCATTGCCGGTCATCTGGGCCGCGTGGCTCGCCGCGACCCGCGGATGGCTCGAGCCGATCGGCGTCTCCGCGGCACGCGAGCCCGCCGGATGGCTGCAGGCCTCGCCGGCGACCTGGTGGAAGCTCGCGCTCGGGGCGGGCGTCTCGGCAGGCGCGCTCGGGCTCGCGTTCTTCTACCTCGGGCTCTCCGCGGGCGACGTGAGCCGCGTGAAGCCGGTGGCATTCGCGCTGGCGCCGACCGTCGCGGCCGTGGGCGCATTCGTCCTGCTCGGCGAGGAGTTCTCGGCGAAGAAGCTGCTGGGGCTGCTGCTCATCGTCGCGGGCATCGTGGTCCTGACCACGCGGGACTGACCGATGCCACGCGACGCCGCACCGAACCCGCCCCGATGCCCCTTCTGCGGCCACCCGCTGCGCGTGGTGCAGGTGCATGGCCACGGGCAATGCGCCACGTGCGGGACCAACATGCAGCCCTGCTGCGACGGGGACTCCTGCACCGCGGGCCAGCCCGTGCCCGAGCGACCGGCCGGCTGAGCGCCCTTGACCGGACGTGCGTGGGCGCCGATACTGCACCGCTTGACCGCAGCCCTCGGAGAGGTGCCTGAGCGGTTGAAAGGGCTAGTCTCGAAAACTAGTAGCGGGCTTGCCTGCTCGTGGGTTCGAATCCCACCCTCTCCGCCTCGTCCACGCCCCGCCCACCGCGGGGCGTGGTCTCTTTTCGGCGCGCACGCGCGCCCTCACGGCCGCTCGGCCTGCGCCTGCCTGACCCACCCCGTGCGCCCGTCCGGCAGCTCGACCCGCAGCCACCCCGGCCGCTCCTCAAGCACCGTGCATTCGACCCCCGGACCGAGTGGCTCGGCAAACGCCGGCTCGAAGCCGTCGCCGTTGCCCTTGCGAAGCACCACGTCCCGGTCGACCAGCACCGCCTTCGGGTTCATCCGCCGAAGCGCCTCGTCGGCGAGGAGCGAGCCGCCGAAGATGGCGCCGGCGAGCCCGGTCGTCCAGAGAAACGCAGCGAGCGCGGCGCGCGCCGCGGCGGAGGTCGCCGGGCCGATGGCCAGCCTCGCGGCAAGCAGGATCCAGAACGCGACCCACCCGGACCAGAAGATCGCCTGGCGCGCACCCGCCGGCACGACGTGCCACGCACGTGCCACGCTGTCGACGAGCACCGTGCTGCCCGAGCGCTCGAAGGAGCTCGCCACGCGCGACCGCGCCTGCGCCAGGTTGCCCGCGAGGTCCGTGTCGCCGGGCAGGTCACGCTCGGCGGCGAGGTAGCGTGCGATGGCGCGACCGAGGTCGCCCGACTGCATGTACGCGTTGCCGAGGTTGAACTCGAGCGCCCCGCCGCCGAAGCCCTCGGCGCGCAGGCGTTCCCATGCGGCGGCGCTCTCGGCGAAGGCGCGCTGGCTGGCCGCAGGGTCGGTGCGCGACAGCTCGACGCCGCGTTCGTAGGCCCCCTGTGCGGCGTGCGCGGCGGCAAGCGGATCGATTGCGGCGGCGGGCGGCGTGGACTGCGGCGACGCGGCCGCCACGGCGGAAGCCGCGGTGCATGCCACGAGGATGGCGGCGCGGACACGTTCGCGTGCAATGGTGCGCCTCATGGCGACGGCCTCCGCGCGCGCGCAAGTCCGGCGGCATCGAGTGCGTCGACGAGCGCGGCGCCCTCGGTGCGCAGGTCCGCGTCCGGCCCGCCCGCACTGCCGGCGTAGCGGGCACGGTCGCAGCGCGCCAGCACCTCGGCCACGCGGCGCCGGAGTTCGGCGGAGGCGCCGCTCGCGGCGAGCGCCGCATCCATGTCGCCGCGGGTGAGCGTGCCCTCGGGGCGGCCGAGCGCGTCCTCGACGAGGCCCGTGACGGCCGCAGCGATTCCCGCGGCATCGGTGGC
>CAYTYU010000177.1:1030-3677 GCA_964440815.1 uncultured Chitinophaga sp. | reverse complement strand
GCCAACGCGGCCGACCTACCCCGATCAAACAGCTAGAAACCCACATCTTGCCATGAGTTACTGTTACTGTTACACTACTCCCCATGCCCCCCACCCCCTCCGCCTTCCTCGACCTCCCCCCTGCCGGCGTCACGCTTGACGACCTCGCCGCGCGGGCGAATGCCGTCTTGGACGCGATGGGGCTCGAGGTGACCGACGGGCGGGCCGCCACGCGGATCGACTCGCGCACCGTCCGCTTCTACCAAACGATCGGCCTGCTGCCGAAGCCCGAGTACGAGGGCCGGCGCGCGCTCTATTCGCTCACGCACCTGCTGCGCCTGGTGGCGGCCAAGCGGCTCCAGTCCGAGGGCCACACGCTCACGCAGATCCAGAACGCCCTGCCCCTGCGCTCGGACGCGCAGCTCTTGCGCGCGCTGGGCGACCTGCACGCCGACTCGCCCAACGCGGCCTCGTCCGCGTGCACCGGCGCGTCGCGCTCTGCCACTTCTGCTTCCTCGCCCACTTCCGCTTCTTCCACCCCCACCCACCCCACCGAACTGCGGGCCTTCACGCTCGCGAAAGGAGTCACGCTGGTCATCGACCCTGCCGTCGCACGCTCCACCTCACTCGATCCGGACGCCCTGGCCGCCGCCATCGCGTCCGTGCTTTCCGCGCCTGCTCGCCGACGCCCTTCCGGAGGACACCGATGACCATGATCCCGCCCTCGCTGCCGCCCGAACGCCGCCCGTCCCAGCGCACGCTGGGGGAACTGCTGGGCATCCCCTCGACCCCGGAAGGCGGCGGTGCGCAGCAGCTCACCCTGCCCCTGCGCGCCGTCACGGTGCGCGCCAGCATCGCCGGCGACTGCGCCGTCACCGAGCTCACCGAGCACTACGCGAACACCAGCGACCTGCCGCTTGACGTGCTGCACACCATCCCGCTGCCGGCATCCTGCGCGGTCATCGGCTTCGAGATCAAGGCCGGCGACCGCGTGGTGCGCGGCCTCTGCCGCGCGAAGGCCGCCGCCCGGGAGGAGTTCGAGGCCGCCAAGGCCCGCGGCAAGAGCACCGCGATCGTCGAGCGGGTCCGCGACGACCTGCACCGCATCTCGCTCGCCAACGTGCCGCCCCGCACCGAGATCGAGGTCACCCTGCGCCTGGCCGAGCGCCTGGGCGTGAAGGACGGCCGCTTCGAGTACCGCCTGCCCACGGCGCTGAGCCCGAAGTACGTGCCCGGCGCCCCCACCGGCCATGACGGCGACGGCTGGTCGCCCGACACCGTCGACGCGCCCGATGCCTCGCACCTCACGCCGCCGATGCTCGTGGACACCCCGATCCCCGTGCGGCTCGAGGTGCGCATCGCCCACGGCGTGACGCAGGTCATGCCCTCGATCGCGCTCAACGAGCGCCAACGCCCCGACGGCACCGTGGTCCTCGAGCCCGCGGCGCCCCTCACCTGCTCGGGCGACGTGGTGATCCGGTTCTGGACCCGCACCGAGCGCGCCGCCATGCGCGCCTACACCGACGGCGAACGCACCCTGGTGGTGCTCGACCCGCCGGCCGACCGCACGCCCGCGCTCGAGCGCACCCGCGAGGCCGTCTTCGTGCTGGACCGGTCGGGCTCGATGCGCGGCACGCGCCTCAGCGCGGCGAAGAAGGCGCTGGCGCACGCCCTGCGTGCCCTGAAGCCGACCGACCTCTTCCGGGTGATCGCCTTCGATGACAAGCTCGAGTCCTCCTGTGACTCGCTCGTGCCGGCCACGTCCAAGCACGTGTCTGCCGCCATCAAGTGGGCGAAGGCCATTCATGCCCGCGGCGGCACGGAGGCGATCCCGGCGCTGCGGGCCGCATGCACCCCGCCCGTCAATGCCGGCCACGTGCGCACGGTCCTCTTCATCACCGACGGCGCCGTCGGCAACGACACGCAGCTCCTGCAGCTCACGTCGAAGCTCGACCCCGCCTGCCGCATCACGGTGATGGGCATCGGCCGCGCGCCCTCGAACGCGCTGCTTGAGCGCCTGGCGCGCCTCGGCGGCGGCACGTGCACCATCGTCACGTCCGACGACGACATCGCGGCGGAGCTCAAGTCCCTCGATGCCGAGCTTGCCGGCCCGATCGCCTTCGGACTGCACGAGGCCGGCACCGATCCCTCCGCGTGCCGCACCGCCGACCTCTTCGCCGGCCGCGGCGGCACGCTCTTCCTGGACGGCGCCCGCACCCACGTGAAGCTCACGAGCGCCGACGGCGCCTTCGCCGCCGAGTGCGACGTCACCCCCTCGCCCATGCCGCTTGGGCCCCTGTGGGCCCGTGCCGAGGTGGAACGCCTGGAGGACCGCCGCATCAGCCACCCCGCCGAGGCGAAGGAGATCGACTCCGCCATCGAACGCCTGGGCCTGGCGCACCACATCCAGACCCGCATGACGTCCTTCGTGGCCGTCGACGAGCAGAGCCGCGTCACGGGCGAGGCGATCAGCCTGGTGCAGCCGGTCTCGCGGGCGGATGACGCGCGGTGGTCGGTGCACACGCCACGGACGGTGTATTCGAGGCGCGACACCTCCGACGCGCCGTACTACGCAAACATCGCCGAACCGGCGTCCCTCTTCATCGGTTCCGGACCGGAGCCTGACCAGTCGCCGCAAGACGATGATCCGGAGGTGGTGATCTTTCTC
>CAYTYU010000177.1:450-958 GCA_964440815.1 uncultured Chitinophaga sp. | reverse complement strand
TGATGTCTGCCAACGCGGGGAGCCCATACCTGCAAGACTGCGCCGATCTCCTCGCCGCGCTGGAGGAACTTCTGCAACTCCTGTCACAACCCGGCACGAATCGCAATGACCCGGTGATGGCCGCATGCGTTCTCACCATGATGGTGGCCTGCAGGGCCCAGGGCCCGGGCGCTCCCGCGCTGCCGAAGGCGATCGCGGGGTTGGACCTGTCTCCGTCCGGCGAACCATGGACGCGTTGGATGACGACGCTCAACAAGGTGCGTAACGAGCCCGCTTGGAAGCTCATGGTGCCGGCACTCGAGAGCGGCGACTTGAAGGCCATCGCGAAAGCGGCCGATGCCGCGATCCCGCACATGAGCCAGAAACGCTGGGGACGGAAGTAGTAGCCGAAGCCGCGACGTAGCAATCAATGCCACTGAAGTGCGGGGCCAAAGGTGTCTCACGCCGCGGGGTACGGCGACGACCAGGACCTCACGGTCATGCCCGAAGTACGCAACTACACTCCACG
>CAYTYU010000177.1:0-440 GCA_964440815.1 uncultured Chitinophaga sp. | reverse complement strand
CTAGCTCCGGGCGCCTTTCGATGGATCTGGCCCCATCATGTCCGGACGGGGAGATCACGCTCGCGAAATCCCCGAGCCGCCCGCTTGGTCGGAGAAGTCTCGAAGAGCATGAACGAAACTCCCTCAAGCACTGGCCCGGGGATGGGCGACGATCGATTTCAGCTACGACGGCTGTCCGCCGCCGAGAATCCCGAGCAGTTTGCATTGCACACAGCCGCCCTTGAGTGGAGCCTCGATGCTCCGATCACCATACGGGGTGAAGCGGATATCCAGTCAAAGAGGTCGTGGGAAGGACGAGTCACGCCATATCGCCACCAAATCGAGAATCTCATCACATTCTGTCGTCGTGCGCCGGTCGCGCTGCTTGCTGACGATGTAGGACTCGGCAAGACGATCAGCGCTGGACTGATCCTGAGCGAATTGACGGCCCGACGCAAGGT
>CAYTYU010000176.1:0-3686 GCA_964440815.1 uncultured Chitinophaga sp. | reverse complement strand
TGCTCGAGGTAGTCGAGGTCGCGGTGGAACGTCTCGTCCAGCCCGAGCGCCGCCAGGATCCCGACCGCCACGCAGCAGATGCCGAGCGTCCACGTCGCCTCGACCGTTCCCATCCCCGGCTTCATCGCCAGCCAGATGGACGTGATGGGCACCGCCATCGCGCGCACGAAGTTCGGCGCGCTGGTGGCGGCCGTGGCACGCAGGTTGGTGCCGAACTGCTCGCTTGCCGTGGTGACGAAGATCGCCCAGTAGCCGGTCGCCGCACCCACCACGGACATCATCAGGTAGAAGGCCGTGGGCCCGCGCGGCGCGACCTGGAAGAAGAGCGCGATCGCCGCGGCCAGCAGCGCCAGGAACCCGATGATGGTGCGCGTGCGGCTCTGCACCAGCTGTGACACCGTCCCGCTCGCCACGTCACCGGCCACGACGCCCAGGTACGCCCAGAAGATGACGCGCGCCGGTTCGATCGGCTCGGCGATCCCCATCGCCCGCCCGATCTCCGGCGCGAAGACGAACATGACCCCACCCACGAACCAGATCGGCATCGCCGAGAGCACCACCAGCGCGAAGCGCGCGAACCGGCGCGGCGGCCACAGCAGCTGGAGCGGGTTCCCGCGGTGCACCGCCGCCGTCTTCGCCCCCTCGAAGAGCCCGCTCTCCGACACTCCCACGCGCATCGCCAGGAGCAGCAGGCCCATCACGCCGCCGATCAGGTAGCAGACGTTCCAGGGAAGCCACGAACCCGCGATGCCGGCGGCGACCGCGCCCATCAGGCCGATGGTTGCCACGATCGTGGTGCCGATCCCGCGCCGGGCGGTCGGCAGCAGTTCCGCCACCAGCGTGATGCCGGCCCCCAGCTCGCCCGCGAGCCCGAACCCGGCCACGAACCGCAGCACCTCGTACTGCCACACGTCGGTGACGAAGGCGTTCAGGATGTTCGCGACCGAGTAGAGGAGGATCGACCCGAAGAGCGTCTTCAGCCGTCCCACCCGGTCGCCGAGCATGCCGAAGGCGATGCCGCCGAGCAGCATGCCGGTCAGCTGGATGTCGAGCAGCCGCTTCCCGACGCGGGTCAGCTGCTCGGGATCGGTGATCCCGATCGCCTGCAGGCTGGGGATGCGCAGGATGGAGAAGAGGACCAGGTCGAACAGGTCGACGAAGTAGCCGAGCGCCGCCACCGCCACTGCAAGCACCGTGCGCCGGTCGATCGTCGTGGTCGTGGCCATGCGGCAGGGCCCAAGCGGGCGCGCGCAGTCTATGGCTGCGCAGGACCTCCGCCGCGCGGCTTCGCACCAAGCCGTCCGGCGAAGCGGGCCATCGCATCGATCGTCTCCGGCGATACGTGGTGCTCGAGACCCTCGGCATCGCGCCGCGCGACCGCCTCGGGCACCCCGAGCGACCGCAGGAACGCCAGCACGCGCTCGTGGCGCATGCGCGCCGTCCGGGCCATGCGCGCACCCGCCGGCGTGAGCGTGGCGGGTCCGTAGGGCGCCTTCTCGACCAGGCCGGCCGCCACCAGCCGGTCCACCGTCTTGACGACGGTCACGTGCGACACGCGCATCAGGCGGGCCAGGTCCGCCACCCGGCAGGTCCCGCGCTCCCCGATGATCGAGGCGATCGCCTCCACGTAGTCCTCGGCGGTCTCGTTGGCGTGGTCGCGGCGGACCTTGCGGAAGCCGTCGGACGACGCAGGGCGTCCAGACATGGCACTTTCGCGGGCCGCCGCCATGCCTATCATGATGTAGCCATGGCTACACCTTTGTCAAGAGCGATTGCGGCGGCCATCGCGACCTTTGCCGCGGCCGCCTTGCTCGCCGGGCCTGCGTCGCTCGCCGGGCCTGCGGACCGCGGCCGTGAATCGCCCGCACCGCCGGGCGCCGCCCCCACGCGCATCGTGGCCACCACCACGCAGTGCGCCGACCTCGCGCGCGAGGTGTGCCGCGGGATCGACGGCCTCGCGGTCGACGGGCTCATGCACGCCGGCGTCGACCCGCACCTCTGGCGCCCCACCGTCTCCGACGTGCGCATGCTGGCCGGCGCCGACGCCGTGGTGTGCAACGGGCTGATGCTCGAGGGAAGGATGTCGGACGTGTTCCCGAAGCTCGCGCGCCGCGGAACGCGCGTGGTGGAGCTGGCGACCGCCGTCCCCATGGACCGGTTGATCGCCGAGGGCGACGGCCACGCGGCGGCCGACCCGCACGTCTGGATGGATCCCTCCATCTGGGCCTCGGCCGCGCATGCGCTGGCCGACGCGCTCGCGGCGCTCCGGCCCGGGGACGCCGTGGCGCTCCGCGCCAACGCCGGGCGCTTCGCATCCCGGTGCTCGTCGGTGGCGGAGTCGATCGAACTTGCCGTCGCAACGGTCCCGCCCGGTGCCCGGCTCATGGTCACGGCGCATGACGCGTTCCGCTACTTCGGCCGGGCCTTCGGCATCGAGGTGCGCGGCGTGCAGGGCGTCTCCACCGAATCACAGGCCGGCCTGGCCGACATGAAGGCGCTGGCGGACGCGATCATCGATCGCCGGGTCCCGGCCGTGTTCGTCGAGACCAGCGTTCCCGACCGCGCCGTCGCCGCGCTGATCGAATCCACGGCGCTGCGCGGCCACGTGCTCCGGATCGGCGGGTCGCTCTACTCCGACGCCATGGGCGAGGCCGGCACGCCGGCGTCCCGCTGGGACGGCATGATGATCCACAATGCGCGCACCATCGTCGAGGCGCTCGGCGGCGATGCGTCGTCGATCGCACCCGAGGTCACCGTTCCCGCGGAGGCCGCCCCGTGAGCGCGCCCGCCTCCGACGGTCCGTCTGCACTTTCGGTCCGTGGACTGACCGTTGCCTACGACCGCCGTGCCGTGCTCCGGAACGTGGACCTCGACCTTCCGCCCGCCGCACTCGTCGGCATCATCGGGCCCAACGGCGCCGGCAAGAGCACCCTGCTCCAGGCGTGCGTCGGGCTCGTCCCCGTGTCCGGCGGCACCGTCCGTGCGTTCGGCGAGCCGTTCGCGCGCGTCCGTGCCTCGGTCGCCTACCTGCCGCAGCGCGAACGCATCGACTGGGACTTCCCGATCCGCGCCATCGACGTGGCGGCGATGGGCGCATGCGCCCGGCATGGCCGGTGGTTCGGGTGGTCCGGGCGCACGTTGCGCGAGGAAGCACGCATCGCGCTCGCAGCCGTCGGCATGGACGGCCTCGCCGACCGCCCGATCGGCCAGCTCTCCGGCGGGCAGCAGCAGCGCGTCTTCGTGGCTCGCGCGCTCGCGCAGCGCGCGCGGCTCTTCCTGATGGACGAACCCTTCGCCTCGGTCGATGCCGAAAGCGGACGCGCGATCCTCGATGCCCTGAAGGCGCTCCGCGACGGCGGCGCCACCGTCGCCGTGGTGCACCATGACGTCGCGATGGTGCGCGACCACTTCGACCTCGCCGTCCGCGTCGGTGGGGATGCCCTCCGGATCGGGCCGGCCCGCGAGCTCCTCGCGCCGGCAGGGGTCCCGTGAGCCCGGACGGCGCCATCCTCTCCGACGCGCACGCGCGCACCGTGCTCGCCACGATGGCGCTCCTCGGCGCGGCCGCCGGCGCGATCGGCACGCCGCTCGTGCTGCGCCGCCACGCGCTCCTCGGCGACGCGGTTGGCCACGCCACGCTGCCCGGCCGCCCGCGACAGCGCGGCGCGTGGATCGGCGTCGGCCAG
>CAYTYU010000175.1:0-3729 GCA_964440815.1 uncultured Chitinophaga sp. | reverse complement strand
GCCCAGAGTTCCTCCGCGCGTGCCGGGGTGCGCTCGGCCAGCGGAAGCGCCGCGAAGTCCGCGAGCGCCTTCGCCCGCCAGGCGGCCAGTTCGCGCCCGCCCTCGATCTCCAGGAAGAACCCCGCGTAGTCGCTTCCGCAGTCCGGCAGCATGGCGCGCCGCCAGCCGGCCACGAAGTCGTGCGCGGTGACGGGGTCGCCGTTCGTCCACCGCCCGTCGGTGCGCAGCGTGAACGTCCACGTCCGACCGTCCGGCGCGCATTCCCACCGCTCGGCCGCGGCCGGGATGATGCCGCCGCGGTCCGGGTCGGATGCCACCAGCGTCTCGTAGATCGAGCGGCCAAGCCGAGTGTCGTGCTGCCAGCTGATCCGCTGCGGGTCCAGCGTGAATGCGTCCGACGACTGCACCACCGTGAACGCCGCGGGCCGGCCGCCGCCCGAGAGCGACGCGGCCGCCGCGACCAGGGCGAGCAGGACAAGGATGGGGATCACGAGCCGCATGCGCGCCGATTGGATACATCGGCGCGCAGCCAAGCGCAGTCCCTACACTTCGCGCCGTGCTCGGGAACGCCGTTCGTATTGCGGGTTGCCTTGGGTGCCTGGCCGCGGGCCTGGCAGGCTGTGCCGCGCCGTCCGTACCGCCGGTCCTCGCCTTCGACCGCGCCGACTACGAGCGCGTCTTCGAGGCCGCCATCGAGAGCGCGCGCGAGGATGGCCTGGAGCCCGTGGTGGCGGACCGCGACCTGGGGGTCATCGAGACCACCCCGCGCACGGCGGGCTCGCTGGTTGAGCCCTGGCGCACCGACAACGCAGACGTCGAGGAGATGGTCGCCCACACCGTGAACTTCGAGCGCCGGCGGGCGCGGTTCGAGTTCGTGCCGGAAGGGTTTGCGGTCCCGGCGCCCGATCCGCAGGGGCCATCGGTCGGGCCCGCAATCCCGGGGTCTGACCGCGCCGAGCAGCGCTTCGACCTGATGAAGGCGGGCGGGCGGATCGAGCTGAGGGCGTGGGTCTACGTCGACCGGGCGTTCCTGCCCAACCAGTCGTTCGGGCGCTGGACGCTCGGCGAGACCCGCTACTCGACCGATCCCACCCAGGCCCGCCGGCCCGACGACCCGGCCACCGCCATCAACACCCAGTGGACCCCGATCGGCCGGGACGAGCCCTACGAGCAGCGCCTGATGCAGCGCATCCACGTGCTGCTTGCCGACTGGCGGTCCGATGCCGCCGATGAGGCGCCGACCGAGGCCGAACCCGGTCATTGACATGGGTTTCCGGGTCTGGGTACCGTAGACGGCTTCCCCACCGATGCGACAGCGACTTGCGACGATCTGTGCCCTGTCCGCGCTCCTTTGCGGGGTTTCCGCCGGCGCCCAGACGCCGCCCGGCCCGGAGGTCCTCGGGGCCCAGCCGGCCCTGTCGGAGGCGCAGCGCGGCCAGGTGGAGGCCTACATGAAGGCCATGGCGGAGCGCTTCGCCTCGAGCGAACCCGATGCCCTGCCGGCCATGCGCAAGGACCTCGGCAAGCTGATGAACGACCCCAGCGCCAAGCCGCCCTTCAAGCGCGAGCTGGGGCTGGCCTTCGTCAAGAGCTTCTCCGAGCACGCCGCCGGGACCGACGGTCTGCACACGATGAACGTCTTCATCCTGGCCCGCACCGTGGCCACCGCCGACACGGTCGACTTCCTGATCGACAACGTCGACCCGAACAAGCAGGCCACCGTGACCATGCGGATCGCCGCCGCTGCGCAGCTGACCAAGGCCATCGAGGGCGCGACGCTTTCGCCGCCGCAGCTTGATGCGCTGGCCAAGCGCCTGGCGCCGATCGCCGCACGCGAGACCGACTGGGTGGTGGTGACCCATGAGGTGGAGGCCATGGCTGCCATGCTCCGCCGCCAGGGCCTGAGCGGTCCGCAGGCGGAAGCGATTGCCGCAAGCCTGGCGACCACCGTGAACGACGTGGCCACCCGGGTGATGTCCGGCAAGGAGCCCGAGCTGGTCAATGCCCTGCAGCGGTCGCTTCTGGTGGTGCGCAACCAGCTCACGGGCGTTCCCGGCTCGGCGCGCACCAAGCTGCTGACGAGCATCGCCCCGTCGCTCGACAAGTTGGCGGCCATGAAGGACAAGGCGCCCGGCGGCCTGGCGAAGGGGTCTCTCAAGGAGACCTTCGACGCCGTGGTGCGAACGGCAGGCCTGCTGCAGCGCGTGCGGTCGACGGACGGCGCGACGCGCTGAGCGGCGGGCGTGGGCTGATCACGGTGTTTCTGTTATAGGACGATCTGGGACGGCGATCGGCGGCTTCGTGCTCGGACACGCCGCAATCCATCCCATCGCCCCGAAACCGCGCTTGACCCCCCGATCCGGGACGCACTACTGGGCGTATGAATTGAGCCGCTGCGGCGCCGTGTCCCCGTGAAGTCGTCCCGACGTCGATCCGTGCCCCGAACCCTCGTGGTGGCCGCCTTGGCCGCCGCCGGGCTGTCCGGCGTGGTCAGCGCCTTCATGGGCGACCCGCCGAAGCAGACCCAGCTGCCGACCACGGCTCAGGACTTCATCCAGCCGGGCACGCAGCCCAACCCGAACCCGGCGGAGTTCGCGCAGATCGTGCCGTCGATCAACTGCACGTTCTGCCACAGCGACTACGACGCCGAGGCGGCGCCCTTCGACACCTGGGTCTCGAGCATGATGGCCCAGTCCGCGCGCGACCCGGTGTGGCACGCGGCGATCGCGGTGGCCAACCAGGACGCGCATCTCTCCGGCGAGTTCTGCATCCGCTGCCACGCGCCGGGCGGCTGGCTCGGCGGCCGCAGCGCAAGCGGCGAGATCGAGGACCTCCTCTTCGACGACTTCGACGGCATCAACTGCCACTTCTGCCACCGGATGGTCAACCCGGAGCTTGGGCCCGACAGCGCGGTGGGCTACCCGGTGAAGGGCCAGGACCCGGACCCCGATCCCGAGGTGGTCAACCCGCTCGCGGCCGCCGGCCTGCTGCCGCAGGGCCACGGCAACGCGCGCTTCGTGATCGACCCGAAGGACGTTCGCCGCGGGCCGTTCTCCGACATCCCCGCGAACCTGCACGGCACGAGCGACATGGGCGAGTCGGTGTGGCTCATCACCAGCCCGTTCCATTCGAAGAGCGAGTTCTGCGGCACCTGCCACGACGTCTCGAACCCGGTGTTCACGAAGAACTCCGCGGGCCAGTACCAGCTGAACGCGCTGAACGCACAGCACCCCACGCAGCTGCCGTCGGACATGTTCCCCGAGCAGCGCACCTACAGCGAGTGGAAGAACAGCCAGTTCGCCACCGTGGGCGTCGAGTACCCGGACGGCCGCTTCGGCGGCACGCTCGAGGGCCCGATGAAGAGCTGCCAGGACTGCCACATGCCCGACCAGCTCGGCGGCGGCTGCGTGTTCGCCGACTTCGGCGACCCGTGGTTCCGGCGCCCGAACCTGCCGCAGCACTCCTTCGCCGGCAGCAACAGCTGGGTGATCGATGCCGTGCGGCACCAGCTCGGCGAGGATGCCGACGCGATCGGCCTGACCGAGGAGCGCGTGCAGGCATCGAAGGCGCGCAACGTGCAGATGGTGCGCGACGCGAGTGACCTGGAACTGACGCAGGCGGGCTCGCAGCTCAAGGTGCGCATCACCAACCAGACCGGGCACAAGCTGCCGACGGGCTACCCCGAGGGCCGGCGCATGTGGGTGAACGTGCGCTTCCTGGACGCCGCCG
>CAYTYU010000174.1:0-3850 GCA_964440815.1 uncultured Chitinophaga sp. | reverse complement strand
CGCGGGATGCACGGCAGGCGAGACCGCCGCCTGCGCGGCCGCGGCGAGGGCCACGAGCGCGGCGGCGACGGCGCGCCGCACGGTCACTTGCGCTTCTTCGCGACCTTGGCGGGCTTGCCGGCCTTGCCGGCAGGCTTGGCGATCTTCACGGCCTTCGCCGACTTGACCGCAGTCGCGCCCTTGGCTGCGGGCTTGCCCTTCACGGCATTGGAGCGCTCGCGCGCCTCCTTCGCCTTGAGCGCGGCCTTCTCGCGGCGCATCTCCTCGCGGCGCGCGGCGCGCTCGGCGAGCAGCGCGGCGCGCTCGGCGGCCAGCTGCGCCTCGACCAGCGCCTTGGCGGCGGCACGCGCCTCCTCGACGGGCTTCGGGGGCGCCAGTTCCGCGGGCTTGGTGGCGGCCTTCGGCAGCTTCGGCGGGTTGGTCTCCCACATGTGGTCGACCGCGGCCACCAGCGCGCGGTGCGCCTCGCGGGCCTCCTCGGCCTTCACGTGGCGGGTCACCCATCCGCTCGCCTCGGCCAGGCTGGTGCCGGCGGGCAGCGCGCCGGACTGCACCAGCATCTGCAGCCCGAACTCCTCGACGGGCACCGAGTGGAAGTCGACGCCCACCAGCAGCACCCGGTTGGCGACGAAGGGGATCATCCCCGGCAGCGTCTCCATGTAGTTCACCGCGTCGCGCTTCATCAGCGTGCGCAGGCGCTCGAGCGACACCTTGTGCTCGCGGCGGAAGATGCCGTTCATCGCGTCGCGCATGCGCGAGACGCGGTCGGCGGCGCGCCAGTGCCTGTGGCCGATGACGTCGACGATGTCGGACACCAGGCTCACGCGCAGGTCGTTCCAGTCGAAGAACGCGGCCTTCAGGCGCTTCAGGGCGCCGATGGCGTCCGACGACGGCGCCTGCCACAGCATGTAGGACTGGACGAAGAGGTCGACGAGGTCCATGCCCTCGGGCTCGAGGGCGGACTGCAGGGCGTTGCCGGCCGGCACGTGCTTGCGCAGGAACGACGCGAGCTTCGCGGGATTCGTGGCTTCGGTCTTGGAGCTCATGGATGGGGGCTCAGGGGTTCGTTTCTTCGTCGGGGTTCTTCTCGGTGGCCGCGCGGACCGCGGCATCGAGCGCCGCGGCGCGCTTCAGCGATTCGTCGAGCTCGAAGCGCAGGCGCGGGACGTGGCGCAGGCGCGCCCCTTCCTGCACCGCGCGGCGGAAGTGGGCGGAGGCGTGCGACAGGCCCTGCACCGTGAGCGGGCCGAGCTCGCCCGGGAGCACCGAGACGCGCACCGTGGCGTCCTCGAGGTCCTGGGAGAGGTCGACGCCCAGCACGGTGACCAGCCCGCGCACGCGCGGGTCGGCGATGCCGCGCTGGATCTCGCCCTGCACGATGCGCTGCAGCAGCGACGCCACCTGCGCCGCCCGGTGCCCGGGGGCGCGGCCGCCCGCCTCGCGGCGGCCCGTGGATCGGTGGTCGCTGTGTCGCGTCATGGATCGGAGGGGCGTCAGTCCTTCTTGGCGCCCGTGGCCGCGAGGCCGCGCTGCACCTTGATGGTCTTGTAGCACTCGAGCACGTCGCCGACCTTGATGTCGTCGTATCCGTCGATCTTCATGCCGCACTCGTTGCCGGAACGGACTTCCTTGGCGTCGTCCTTGAAGCGCTTGAGCTGCTCCAGGCGGCGGTCCTTCTCGATGACGATGCCGCCGCGCGTGACGCGGATCTGCGCGTTGCGCTCGACGGTGCCGTCGGTGACGTAGCAGCCCGCCACGGCGCCGACCTTCGAGATGCGGAAGACCTCGCGGACCTCGGCATGGCCCAGGACCTCGAGCTTGAGCTCGGGCTCGAGCAGGCCGGAGGCGGCCTTGGTGACGTCGTCGGTCAGGTCGTAGATCACCTCGTAGAGGCGCATCTCCACGCCCTTCGCCTCGGCGAGCGAGCGCGCCTTGGAGTTGGAAGTGACGTTGAAGCCGACCACGATGGCCTTGGTGGCCTCGGCGAGGGCGACGTCGCTCTCGTTGATGCCGCCCACGGCGCAGTGCTTGACGCTGACCGCGACCTCCTCGGTGCGGATCTTCGAGAGCACGGCCTTGAGGGTCTCCACGGAGCCCTGCACGTCGGCCTTGACGACCAGCGGCAGCTCCTTGACGCCCGCCTTGCCCATGTGCTCGAAGATGTTGTCGAGCGTGATCTTGGGGGCGGCCAGCTCGCGCTCGCGCTCGATGCGGCGGCGCTCCAGCGCGGCCTCCTCGGCCTCCTTCAGGCTCTTCACGCAGTAGAACTTGTCGCCCGCGTCCGGCAGGATGTCCGGGCCCGAGATCGCCACCGGCGTGGACGGCCCGGCCTCGTCGACGCGCTGGCCGCGGTCGTTGACGATGTCGCGCACGCGCCCGAAGGCGCGGCCGACCACGATGAAGTCGCCCTTCTTCAGGCGGCCCTCCTGGACGATGATGCGCGCGACGGTGCCGCGGCCTTCCTCGACCTGGGCCTCCAGGCAGGTGCCCTGGGCCAGGCCCGAGGCGTCGGCCTTCAGGTCGCGCAGGTCGGCCACGTAGTCGAGCATCTCCAGGAGCTCCTGGATGCCGGTGCCCTTCACGGCGCTGACCTTCATCACTTCCGCGTCGCCGCCCCACTCCACCGGGTTCAGGCCGTGCTCGGCGAGCTGGCCGTAGATCCGCTGGATGTTGTTCGCGGTGGCCTCGGGCTTGTCGATCTTGTTGAGCGCCACGACGATCGGCACGCCCGCGGCCTTCGCGTGGTTGATGCTCTCCACCGTCTGCGGCATGACGCCGTCGTCGGCCGCCACCACCAGCACCGCGATGTCGGTCACGCGGGCGCCGCGGGCGCGCATCTGCGTGAACGCCTCGTGGCCGGGGGTGTCGATGAAGGTGACGACCCGCTCCTTCTCGCCCGCGCGCACCGGCACCTGGAAGGCGCTGGTGGCCTGGGTGATGCCGCCCGCCTCGCCGGCGGCGACGTTGGTGTTGCGGATGCGGTCGAGCAGGCTGGTCTTGCCGTGGTCGACGTGGCCCAGGATGGTGACCACCGGCGGCCGCGCGCGCTCGTCGGCGCGGGTGCGGGCGGAGAAGCGCTCCTCGATGATCTCGGCGACCGACTTCGCCTGCTCGACGACGAGCTCGATGTCGTGCTCCATCATGATCTCGACGGCCATCTCGGTGTCGATCGTGCTGTTGATCGTGGCCACCTTGCCGGCGAGCATCATCTTCTTCAGGATCTCGCCCGCCTTGATGCCGCTCTGCTCGGAGAGCTCCTTGATGGAGATGGGCTCGGTGACGTGCACTGCGCTCGGCGTGCCGGGCTCGCGCCGCGCCTGCGCCGCGGCCCCGCCACGGGCCGCGGTGGCCTGCTTGTGGCGGCGCGACTTGATCCAGCCCGCGGACTGGGCAAGCCGTGCCTCACGGTCGGCGATGTCCGCCTTGGACCCGACGTCCGAGCCGCGCGTGCCGTAGTCGCGGCCGCGCGGGTCGGCCGCACGGCCGGTGCGGCTGGTGGGCGTGGTGGGACGCTGCCCGCCGCGCACGCCGGCGCCGGCCCCGCCGCCGCCGAAGCGGTTGCCGAACGCGCCGCCCGGGGGGGCCATGCGCGGACGCGGCGTGGGGAGCACCTCGGGCTGCTCGACGCGGATCACCTTCGGGCCGGAAAGCGCGGTCTTCTGCGGCGTGAGCGTCTGGCCGACGGCGCGCACCACCTCGGGGCGGCGCGGCACGTTCATGGTCGGCGGCGCGGCGGCCGGCTGGATGGTGTGCTTGACCGGCGGCTTGGTGATGAGCGTCGGCGACGGCACCGCGGGCGCCGCGGCAGGCGCGCCTCCGGAAATACTCTTCTCCAACAAACCGCATATCG
>CAYTYU010000173.1:0-3882 GCA_964440815.1 uncultured Chitinophaga sp. | reverse complement strand
ACCTCGACCTCGTCGCCGCGGGCGAGTCGCCGGTGCACGCGCGCCCGAAGCTCGACGCACCGGGCGGCGGCGTCGCCGCGATCGAGGGACCGCAGGACTCCGACCTGCAGATCGCCTCGGTTCCGCGAGGACCGGGGCTCCTCTCGACCCCCGCCGGCATCGCGGTCGCCGTGCTGCTCGCCCTGAGCCTGGCGGCGAACGCGGTGATGTTCCTGCTGCTGCGCCGCTGACGGCGCACGCGGCGCTCAGCGCACCTCGACCAGCAGCTCGATCTCCACGCTCGCCCCCAGCGGCAGGGCGTTGGTGCCGACCGCCGCGCGGGCATGGCGACCCGCCTCGCCGAAGAGCTGCTGCAGCAGTTCGCTGCCGCCGTTGGCGACCTTCGGCTGGTCGACGAACCCGTCGTCGGACTGGACGAACGCCCCGACGCGCACCACGCGGACCACGCGCGAGAAGTCGCCGCCGAGCTGGTCGCCGAGCACCGCGAGCCCGTTGAGGACGCACTGGCGGGCCGCCGCCTGGGCCGCCTCGAGGCTGCATCTCGACGGCACCGGGCCGGTGGCCATGAGCGAGCCGTCCCGCATCGGCAGCTGTCCCGAGACGTAGACGAGGTTCCCCGAACGCACCGCCGGCACATAGGCCGCGACCGGCTTGGGGGCGGGCGGGAGCGTCAGGCCGAGCGCAGCGAGGTTCTCGTGGAAGGACATGTCCGGGATCCTAGAAGCCGCGCGTCGACGAGATGGCCACCGCTTATCGGGCACCACGTGCTGCCAGACACCCAAGAAAAACCGTGCGCGCGGCGAATCCGGGCGCACCACCGACCCCCTGTTCCACGTATGGTTCCTCGGGCGCGTGCGGCTTCCGCCGCCCGCCCGACATCCCGACGCGCCTGGAACGCCCAGACGACATGCTCGACGCGGCATCTTCGAGGTCCCCCACAGGACCCGACCTCTTCGCGAGGTTGAACCGAATGCACTGATGCCATGAATGCGCCGCACCCGAGCAGCGCCCCGCCGCCGAACCCGAATGGTCCGCGGCCCATGATGGCATCGCCTGCGCCTCCATCGCGCACCCCTTCCACTTGACGCCTCGCGTCCGTGGCCACGCCTCCGCGCTTCGCGGCGGGCGATGCCCCGGAATGCCAGGGTCCCGCGCCTCCGGTGCTGCCGGCACGCGCGGGCCTTGGCCGCGTTGCCGGAAACGTTGTTCCCTCCCCGCCTGCGCGTGCAGGCCCAATGGGGCGGGCCATGCAGGAAGTCACCCCAACCGAAAGCCGGGCCCGACCGTCGGGCCCGGGGACAGAGTCAGGAGAGACCCAATGAAGAAGCGCGCATTCACGCTGGTTGAGCTGCTGGTGGTGGTCGCCATCATCGCCCTGCTCGTCGGACTGCTGCTGCCGGCACTGGCCAAGGCCCAGCAGACGGCGAAAACCGTCAAGGACTCGAACCAGATCAAGCAGATCCACACCGCGATGGTCGGCAAGGCCACCGAGACCAAGGGCGGCAAGCTCCCCACCCCGGGCATGATCAACCGCCTGGCCTACAACGGCCAGCAGATCCCCGGCGAGGGCGACGAGGACTTCACCCGCAACACGTCGCAGGCGCTGTTCTCGGCGTGCGTGGCGCAGGAGCTCTTCAACACCGACATCCTGGTCGGGCCGACCGAGGTCAACCCGGTCATCACCCCCTACCTCAACTACAACTACGCGCAGTACCGCCCGGCGGGAGACACCTACTGGGATCCGGGCATGGCCGCGGTGATCGACGCCGCCCCCGGCAACGGCTTCTGCCACATCTCCTACGCCCACCAGGTGCTGTGCGGCCTGCGCAAGCAGCAGCACTGGAAGAACAACCTCGACTCGACCCGCCCGCACATGGCCACCCGCGGCTGCGCCAACGGCCGCGCCACCGGCGACACGTACGAGCAGAGCCCGACGCTGCGCCTGCACGCCGGCCTCAAGAGCTGGGAAGGCAACGTCTGCTACGCCGACACCCACATGGAATTCGTCGAGACGTTCCGTCCCGACGGCTGCTTCTACGAGTGCGGCAACTTCAACGGCGGCAACCTGACCAAGGACAACCTGTTCGCCTGCGCGGGAACCACTGACAGCGCGGAGTTCACGGGCAACGGCTGCCTCAACCCCACGTCGCACCCGTGGTCGGGCGGGGACGCGATGCTCGGCATCCACTACACGACCCAGTCGGCGACCATGGCGCGCACCACCGTCGCGCCGCGGTACGACCGGCTCGACAACCAGTGAGCCGGCGTCCCCCGCACCCCGAACGATCACCCAAGGAAACACCCACATGAAGAACCGCACCAAGGGCTTCACCCTCGTCGAGCTGCTGGTCGTGATGGCCATCATCGCCCTGCTCCTCGGCCTGCTGCTGCCGGCGCTGGCCAAGGCCCGCGCCACCGCGCGCCAGGTCAAGGACGGCACGCAGCTCAAGCAGATCCACGCCGGCTGGATCACCGCGTCCAACGACAGCAAGGGCGTCATGCCCCTGCCTGGCGAGATCAACCGCATCGGCGCGGTGACCGGCCGCGGCGACATCGACGAGCGGCAGAACAACCACGCCAACCTCCACGGCGCCATGCTCGCCCGCGGCTACGTGAACGCGCAGATCCTGGTCTCGCCCGCAGAGGTGAACGCCAAGGTCATCGCGTGCGCGACGTACAACATGAACCGCATCAACCCGGCGGTCGACTGCTTCTGGGATCCGATCGACGCGGCGGGCGCCGGCACCGGCACCGTCCCGAGCCCGACCACGGGCTTCCGCGCCGACATGACGTCGCAGAGCAACACGTCCTACGGCGTCATGCCGCTCGACCCGACCATCCGACGGGCCACCGAGTGGCGGAACACGGGCAACTCGCGCTTCGCGGTCATCGGCAACCGCGGCCCGCGCGGCGGCGTGCTGACCGGCAACGACTTCATCAACTCGAAGACGCTGCTGATCCACGGGTCGCAGAAGGAATGGGACGGCAACGTCGGCTACAACGACAACCACGTCGACTACGGCCGGACGTTCTATCCCGAGAACGCGCGTCCCCTGCAGCAGGCCTCCTGCTCCGGCGGCGCGCCTGACCTCGTGGTGAACAACCAGTCGCAGGACAACCTGTTCAAGAACGATTCCGGCTGCGCGCCGGGCGGCCGCCGCAACTCGGACGCGGTGCTGGTGATCCAGCGCCGGTCGACCAACCTGAACAACCCCGCGCCGGGCACCCAGCCGGTCACCAACAACACGTGGGACTTCGCCGACCACGCGACGTGGGACTGATCCCGGGCGCACGAGCCTGAACCTCCCGCGACGGCCGGCCCTGCGCCGGCCGTCGCGCGCTTTTGCACGGATATCCTCAGGGCCATGGCACGCCCCGCGCGCTGGACGGGATGGGTGGCCGCGGCCCTCGCCGCGGTCGTGGCGATGGCCATGCAGACGCCACCCGTCGGAGGGCCCGCCGGCCCTCCGACCGCCGTGCCCGCATGGCGGCAGGCCTCGCGGCTGGCGGTGGTGCCGGTGCACGGCGAGTTCGATGCCGTGCTGCGCACGAGCATCCAGCGCCGGATCGGCGAGGCCGCGGCGCAAGGCGCGGACGCCGTGGTGCTGGAACTGGACACCCCCGGCGGCGACATGTACGCGACGCTCGAGCTCTGCCTCTGGCTCAAGGACCGCGCCCCGGTGCCGGTGTGGGCGTGGGTGCGGCCGAAGGCCTACAGCGCCGGCGCGATCATCGCGCTCGCCTGCCGCGGCATCCTCGTGTCGCCGGGCGCGGCATTCGGCGACGCCGCGCCGATCGCGGCGATCCCCGGGCTGGGCCTGCAGCCGCTGCCGGTGGCCGAGCGCGCCAAGCTCGAGGCGCCCGTCCTCTCCGACGTGGTCG
>CAYTYU010000172.1:0-3897 GCA_964440815.1 uncultured Chitinophaga sp. | reverse complement strand
CGGAACGGCAAGTCCGTCCGTCCAAAAACGTGGATTCCGCCGCGCGCCGTTCCCGCAAGCCTCACCCCCCCGCCTTCGCCACCTGCCAGTACTCCACGTCCACCGGCACCTGGCGGCCGAAGATCGTGACCAGCACGCGGACGATGCCCTTGTCGGGCACGGTGCTCTCGACGGTGCCCTCGTAGTTCTGGAAGGGGCCCTCGCGGATGGTGACGGCGTCGCCGGCGGCGAACTCCATCTTGACCTGCGGGGCCTGCTCGGCCGGGCGGCTGTCGAAGAGCATCTTCTCGACCTCGGCCGGGCCCATCGGGGTCGGGCGGCCGGCGGTGCCGACGAAGTCGCCGACGCCGGTGGTCTCCTTGATCAGGAAGAAGACGTCCTGCGGGATGCGGCCGTCGGCCTCCAGGCGCATCTCGACGAAGACGTAGCCCGGGTAGAGCTTGGTCTCGGTGATGCGCTGCTTGCCGGCCTTCAGCGTCTTGGTCTTCTCGGTGGGCACCATGATGCGCCCGACCGCGTTCTCGAGGCCCTCGATCTGCACCTTGCGCAGGAGCGTGCCGCGGACCGAGTCTTCCTTGTTGCTCGCCACGCGCAGCACGAACCAGTTGAAGCCTTCCCGGAACATCGGGAGCTCCGACTCGTCCTGGGCGCCGGCGGGTGCGGCCTCGGCGGCCGCCACGCGCTTGCCGCGGCGGGTGGGCTCGAGGGCCTTGCCGGTCTCGACGCCGAAGTCGGCCAGGCGGGGGCCACCCAGGCGGGCCATGGCGTCGCGGCCGCGGGCCAGGGTCTTGCCGCCGTCGGTCCGCGTGGTCTCCATGTCGGCCTCGTGGGCGTCGGAGGTGGGCTCGTTCTCGTTGGTCAGGTCCATCGGTCGTTTCCTTGCGCCGCGCGAGGCGGCCGGGTCAGTTGCCCTCGAGCACGCTTCCGTCCAGCACGCCCACCTGCAGGAAGCCCCAGGCGAAGACCTGGTCGCAGAAGAAGCAGAACGTGGCGATCACCAGCATGGTGAAGATCACCACGCCCGTCGAGGAGATCACCTCGCGCCGCGTGGACCAGTTCACCTTCTTCATCTCGCCCTCGGTGGCGATCAGGAAGTCCACCGAGCGCACGTTGCGCCCAAGCAGCCAGAACACCGTCGCGCCCACGCCCAGGAAGAACGCGGCCGCCAGGCCGATGCCCGTCCAGCGCATGGCGGCCGACTGCTGGCCGGCGCCGATCTTCTGCCAGATCCAGAAGGTGCCCTGCGCGATCAGCAGGCCGAAGCCGGCCGCGGAGACGATCCGCGTCCAGTAGCCCTGCCCGCTCTTGTAGATGGCCTCGCTTGCCATGCGTGGGTTCCTTCCGTTCGAACACGCCAGGAGTGACTTGAACACTCAACCTGCGGATTTGGAATCCGCTGCTCTGCCAATTGAGCTACTGGCGTCTGCGGTCCGCGCCGGCGGCAGCGCCGGACGCGGTCACTTGCGCTTGATCTTGTGGAGCGTGTGCTTGCGCAGGCGGGGGCAGTACTTCATGAACCCCTCCTTCACCTTCTCGGAGATGCCGCCCTTCACCCGGATCTCGGTCCGGTAGTTCAGGTCGCCCGTCTCCGTGCACTGCAGCCACACGTACTCGCGGTCCAGGGCCTTCTTCGCCATCGGTCGGTCCTCGGGTCACTCGCCCCGGGCCGGCCGCGCGGGGTTCCGCGCGGCCGGCCGGGGAGATGGTTTCAGGTTCAGGCCAGGATCTTGGTCACGACGCCCGAGCCGACGGTGCGGCCGCCCTCGCGCACGGCGAAGCGGACGCCCTCTTCCATGGCGACGCCCTTGTCACCGAGGTCGACGACCATGGTGATGTTGTCGCCGGGCATGCACATCTCGGCGCCCTTGAGCTCCGCGATCTGGCCGGTGATGTCGGTCGTGCGGAAGTAGAACTGCGGCTTGTACCCCTTGAAGAACGGGGTGTGGCGGCCGCCTTCCTCCTTGGTGAGCACGTACACCTGCGACTCGAACTTGGTGTGCGGCTTGATCGAGCCGGGCTTGCACAGCACCTGGCCGCGCTCGATGTCGTCCTTCTCGATGCCGCGCATCAGGCAGCCGACGTTGTCGCCGGCGATGCCCTGGTCGAGCGTCTTCTGGAACATCTCGACGCCGGTGATGGTGGTCTTCTGGTTGGGACGCAGGCCGACGATCTCGACTTCGTCGCCCACCTTGACCACGCCGCGCTCGATGCGGCCGGTGCACACGGTGCCGCG
Organism: uncultured Chitinophaga sp.; assembly: GCA_964440815.1. Taxonomy (GTDB): domain Bacteria; phylum Planctomycetota; class Phycisphaerae; order Phycisphaerales; family SM1A02; genus UBA966. The sequence continues at coordinate 1,664 of CAYTYU010000172.1, read as the reverse complement.
GCCCTTGATGCTGAAGACGTCTTCCACGCTCATGAGGAAGGGCTTGTCCACCTCGCGCTGCGGCTCGGGGATGTAGCTGTCGATCGCCTCCATGAGCTTGGTGATGCACTCCGACGCCTTGGCGTCGCCCGGGTTCGTGAGGGCCGGGAAGGCGGCGCCGCGGACGATCGGGGTGTCGTCGCCGGGGAAGCCGTACTTGGTGAGCAGGTCGCGCACCTCGACCTCGATGAGGTCCAGGAGCTCGGCGTCGTCGACCAGGTCGACCTTGTTCAGGAAGACCACGATCTTCGGCACGCCGACCTGGCGGGCCAGGAGGATGTGCTCGCGCGTCTGCGGCATGGGGCCGTCGGCGGCGGACACGACCAGGATGGCGCCGTCCATCTGGGCGGCGCCGGTGATCATGTTCTTCACGTAGTCGGCGTGGCCGGGGCAGTCGACGTGCGCGTAGTGGCGGTTCGGCGTCTCGTACTCGACGTGCGAGGTGGCGATCGTCACGATCTTGGTCGGGTCGCGGCGGCCCTCGGACTCGGACGCCTTGGCGACCTGGTCGTACGCGACGGGCGCGCTCAGGCCCTTGGCGGCCTGCACGGCGGTGATCGCGGCGGTGAGGGTGGTCTTGCCGTGGTCGACGTGGCCGATCGTGCCCACGTTGACGTGCGGCTTCGTGCGGGTGAACGTTCCCTTTGCCATGGCTGTCGTTGCTCCGAGAGAGTGGTGTGCGCGCGGGGCGCTTCTGTTGCCGGCCGCGCGATTCTGGACGAGGGAGACAGGTGCGGCCGCGCCTGCCTGACCCAAGCCACCGAAGGGGATTGAACCCTCGACCTCACCCTTACCAAGGGTGTGCTCTACCACTGAGCTACGGTGGCCGACGATGAAAACGCCGCCCGATTCACGGGCGGCGAACGGAGAAGGCTACCGGGAATGGCGGTGCGATTCAAGCGACGCGGCGGATGGGCGGCAGCTCGGTGCCGGCGCGCCCGGCTGGCCAATAAAGTCCGCCTGCGGTCAGTTGCGCTGGTCGAGCCGCTCGATCCGCGTCTGGCGATTGGTCAGGAGGTCCGCCACGTTGATCCACTTGGTCTGGCTGGTGACGTGGCCGTCCATGTAGAGCATGCAGCACACGTCGCCCACGTAGCGGAAGTCGACCTCGCACTGCGCGTTGCCGGCGAGCCAGGCGTTTGGGGCGACGGTCGCGTTCGGAAGCGGGATGGTCTCGCCCGCGCGCGAATCGACGAGGTACATCGACATCGCCGGGTGGCGGATCATGGCGTTCGTGAACCACGTGCCGAGCGCGTTGGTGCCTGAGGGGCGCGCGTCGAAAAAGTCGTTGGCCGCGAAATAGCCAGGCTGGCCGGCCTCGGCGATCGAAGCCCCGTTGCCGAAGGGCCGCGCGATGCCGGTGTCGTCGTCGAGGAGCGGCTTGGTCATCTCGACCTTCGAGCGGAAGACGTTGCCGGAGGGCATGTCGGGGTTGGTGTAGGCCCAGTAGTCGGGGGAGTCGTAGCGGTAGTCCCAGGCGGGGTTCGGGATGTCGACAGAATCGCCGCTGCGCGGCGGGATGGGGCCGAACTGGCCGACGGTCCAGAGGATGTCGGCCCATGAACCCTGAAAGAGCGGCCCGACATTCGGCTGCGTGCCGGCGGGCGACGGGCTGCGCACGGTGG
>CAYTYU010000171.1:0-3900 GCA_964440815.1 uncultured Chitinophaga sp. | reverse complement strand
ACGGTCGAAGGACTCGAGCACCGCGATCGCCACGTCCTGCAGCACGTCGTCGCGTTCCGCCCGGTCGTGGACCAGGGCATGCACGAAGGCGGACACCGCGGGCTGTGCCCGCGTCCAGTCTGCCAGTGCCCGACGGGTGGACGGATCCATCCCCTGTACTTCGCCTGAGGTGCCCCTCCGTGACGGGGAATCCATCCCGAATCAGCGCGGCGTGGCGGTTTCCGCGGCCCCGCGGCCGATTTCCTCGCGCATCCGGCGGTACACGGGGGCGAACCGGCCGCTCTCGCGGATCCCGCGGTCCACGAGCCCGACGGCGTCCTGTGCCCGCCCGGCCCGGATGTAGGAGAGGACCAGCGCCTGGTCGCAGGCCACCAGGTCCTCGGCCGCCATCTTCGGGCGCGCCGCCTCCAGGAACGGGATGGCCTCGGCCCATTCGCCCCGCAGCTGGAGCAGCCGGCCGACGTAGCGCTCGGCCATGCCGCTCTCCGAGAACCCGTGCCCGAGCAGGAACCGGCCCTCGTCGGCGGCGCGTGCGGCAAGCGCGCGGTCGGCCTCGTCGAGCGATCCGTTCAGCTTCTCGCGGCAGGCAAGCAGGAAATACGTGTACTCGAGGTGCCACGAGTTGTAGTCCGGAACCTGGCTCCTGGCGATCTCGTAGAGCGTGGCGGCCTCGGGCACGCGGTTCTCGCGAAGCAGGATGCGCGCCACCATGCCAGTGAGCGGACGCGTCGCGCCGGCATGCACGCGCCCGGACTGCCACTCGCGCGCCACGGCCATGACGGCCGGCGACATCGTGGCCTCGAATGCGCGGCACGCGCCGTCGAAACGCGCGAATGCTTCGGGATTGGTGCGGCGCATGAACGGCACGCCGAAGAGGACGCGCAGCGTGTGGTTGACGCGGTAGTCGTCGTAGGGGTTGGTGCCCAGGCGCGTCGCGTACGCCTGCCACGCGGGCAGCGCCGCGGCCGCGGTGGAGTCGACCGTGACCGGCGACGGGAACGCGGCCAGGGAGCGCACCATCGCGCGCGCCGCCTCGGCCTGGCCGCGCACCGAGAGGTGGACGTGGTCGTCGAGCAGGTCCCACCCGGTGGCGGGGTCGGCGCCGAGGTCGCGGAAGGCGGCGGCGATGTCGCAGAGCGGAACGCCGCGCTCGGCGGCGGCCGCGCGGATCGATTCCTCCGTGGCACGGATCGGCCGCCACGGCATGGTGTCCAGGTCGCGCGCGTCCAGGAAGGCCTCGCGTGCCCCGGCACGGTCGCCCGCGGCGGCCAGCCGCCGCGCATCCTGGAATCGCGCGGCCGCGGCACTGCCCTCGCCGAGCGGCGCCAGGCCGGCCTCGTTGCTGGCGGTGGTGCACACGAGCACCGGCACGCCGGCGGCCTTCGCGCCGTCGATCATCTGCCCCACATGCGTCCGGAGGTTCCGTGCCGCCGCCTCGCGCAGCGGCGAGTCCGCGGCGATCACCGACTGCCCCACCATCTGCTCCATGAGCGTGCGGTCCTCGTCGACGCCGCGATGGACGACGGCGTCGAAGGCCTGCACGATCGCCAGGCCGCGAACCGCCCGCATCAGGGGCAGCGCCCACGTGGGCATCGTGCCCACGGCGTTGATCGACGCGGTGCCGTAGGCGCCGAAGAACTCGTTGTTGCCCACGTACAGGATGACGAGGTCCGGGTCGTACCGCACCACCTCGTCCACCATCGAGACGAGCGGGAAGCTCGCCACGGCGGTGGTGCCCATATTGATGACCTCGACGGTGCGCCCGGGCCACGCGTCCTCGAGCATGGCGCGCAGGAACGACGAAATCGCCAGGTTGCGCGGCTGCGGATAGCCCTTCGCGGCCGACTCGCCGACCAGGAATACGCGCACCGTTCCGGCGGGCTTGGGCATCAGGAAGTTGGTCTCCTCCGCGTACCCCGGGCGCGTCGGGTTGGCGAAGAAGTACGGCTTGGTGGCCGCGGGCTCCACGAGGAACAGGCGCTCGCCGGGACGCACCTCGCCGGCCTCGCGGATGAACGCGGGGTAGCCGCCCCAGCCGAAGAGGCGCAGCGACAGTTCCAGCACCAGCACCAGCGCCACCGGCACACCCATCGTCGCGGCGATGAACACGCGCCGCTTCCAGGCGGGAAGCGGAGTCTCGGCAGACGGGGCGCCGTCGGGATTGGTGGCCGTCTTGGTCATGGCTGCACCGTGAAGATCGACCGTCCGGCCCGGCGCGCTAGAACTGCCGCTCCGGATCGTGGCGCCCAGGCGGCAGCGGCCGCCACATGGAGCGCATGCCGGGCGACGGGCGCAGTTCGAGCCGGTCTCGGCCCGCAAGCCGCGCCACGATCGCCATCGGCGTGACCACCAGGTAGAAGACCGCCCCCAGCGCCACGGTGCCGAGCGCCGTACCCACCGTCCACGTGAAGGCCATCCACGCCCAGTAGGCGGGGAGCCCGATCCGCGTGCCCGTCCCCGCCGTGAGCAGCGCGAAGGCGCCGAAGCCCCAGAGATACGGCGCCATCGGACGTGCCGAGGCGAACACGCCCCAGTCGACGAACCGGAACAGCGCGCCCACCGCCCCGAGCGCGAGGGCGGTGGCGATCGCCCAGCGGCGCAGGTGCCGCGCGTCGGGGTGCCAGTCGATGGTGACGATCGCCACGGGAGGGGCCTCGGATCAGAAGAGCGTGTAGATGAAGGGCGCCGCCTTGGTGCCGCCCAGGATCACGAGGAGCCCGGCGAGCAGCAGCATGACGATCACCGGGATCAGCATGTACTTCTTGTGGGTCAGCACGAAGGCGGTGAGCTCGGAGATGAAGGATCGACGGGCCATGGGATTCCTCAGTCGGGGCGGAACGAGCGCTTGTACTCCTCTGCGCCGGGCATGGGCGGCTGGTCGGCCTTGCGCATCAGGTGGCGACCCACGACGAGCACGTCCATGTCCGTGAGCATGAAGCAGCGGTAGGCGTCCGCCGGGGAGTGGACGATCGGCTCGCCGCGGATGTTGAAGCTGGTGTTGACGACCACCGGGCATCCGGTGCGGCGTTCGAACGCCGAGAGGATCGCATGGAAGCGCGGCGATCGCCCGCGGCTCACGGTCTGGACGCGCGCGGAGCCGTCCACGTGCGTGATGGCGGGGACGTCGCTGCGGCGCGTGCGGAGGCGATCGATGCCGCGCGCCCCCGCGTCGTCCGGAGCGGGCGCCAGCCGGTGCGCGGCCGCCACGGGCGCGACGAGCAGCATGTACGGGCTCTCGGCCCCGAGCTCGAACCACTCGTGCTGGCGGCCCTCGATCACCGCCGGCGCGAACGGCCGGAACGACTCGCGGAACTTGATGGCGACGTTCATCCGCCGCTGCATGTCCGGGTCGCGCGGGTCGCCCAGGATCGAGCGGTGCCCGAGCGCCCGCGGCCCGAACTCGGCTGCCCCGTCGAAGTGGCCGACGATGCGTCCGCACGCCAGCTCGGCAGCCACCGCGTCGGCGATGCCCGTCTCGTCGAAGGTCTCGTAGCGCGCACCCGCCGCGTCGAGCGCCATTCGGATCTCGGCATCGCCGTGTGTCGGTCCGAGGCAAGATCCATGCTGCGCGTCCGTGGACGACGGCGTCCGCGGCCGGCCGAGCGTCAGGTGCCAATGCGCGAGCGCCGCGCCAATCGCCCCGCCCGCGTCGCCGGCAGCCGGCTGGATCCAGAGGCGCTCGAAGGGACCCTCACGAAGCAGGCGCCCGTTGGCGACGCAGTTGAGCGCCACGCCGCCCGCGAGGCACAGGTTGCGTTCGCCGGTCCGTGCATGCACGTGCCGCGCCATGCGAAGCACGATCTCCTCGGTGACGCGCTGGATGCTCGCGGCGATGTCCATCTCGCGCTGCGTGAGCGGGCCCTCGGGCGCGCGCGGCGGCCCGCCGAAGAGCGCGTGGAA
>CAYTYU010000170.1:0-3917 GCA_964440815.1 uncultured Chitinophaga sp. | reverse complement strand
GTCGAAGACCGGTAGCATTTTGGGGAAGGTAGCGCCGCGGCCATGCCGTCGACGGCATGCGGACCTCGATGCCGTCATTCGCCCTCGTCACCTGCCTCGAGCTCCCGCGCCCGGACTTCGACCTGCCGATCCTGGAGCAGGCATTCGCCGCGCGCGGCCACCGGGCATCGGTCGTCGCGTGGGAGGATCCCGGCGTCGACTGGTCGACGTTCGACGCCGTCGTCGTCCGGTCGACCTGGAACTACGTGGAACGCCTCGACGAATTCGGCGTATGGCTCGACCGCGTCGCCGCCGTGGCCCGCCTCGTGAATCCGCTTGCCACGCTGCGCTGGAACCTGCACAAGCGCTACCTGTGCGAGCTGGCCGGGGCGGGCCTGCCCGTGGTGCCCACCGAGCTCGTCCCGGCCGGTTTCGATCCCGACTGGCCGGCGCTCTTCGCGCGCTTCGGCGAGCTGGTGGTGAAGCCGGCGGTGTCGGCGGGTTCGTTCGGCACCGTCCGCTTCGCGCGCAGCGACGCGTCCGCGGCGCACGCCCATCGCCATGCGCACCTCGGCCGCGACCTGCTCGTGCAGCCCTTCCTCGCGTCGGTCGGCGCGCACGGCGAGTCGAACCTCGTGCACTTCGGCGGCCGTTTCTCGCACGCCATCCACAAGGGCGCGCGCTGGGCCGGTGACGACGAGCAGTCGCGCGGCCTCGTCGAGCCCACCGCCGCCGAGCTCGCGCTCGCCGAGCGCATCCTGTCGCACGCGGCATCGCTCGGCCATGGCCCGCTCGCCTACGCGCGCGTCGACATGGCGGCCGGCGCGGACGGGGCGCCGCTCCTCATGGAACTCGAGGTCTCGGAGCCGTCCCTCTTCCTCGACCGTGCGCCCGACCGGGCGCCGCGGTTCGTCAAGGCCGTGGAACACTCGCTTGGGTACTCATGCGGCCCTGGCGCGACTTCCCCTTGAAGAAGCGCCAGGTGCACTCGGCGCCGGAGAACGCGGCGATCGGCGTGTTCCCCGCGCGCCGCTCGCGCGTGCCCGGCCACCCGTGCCCGCCGGCCGAGTCGACGACGAATTCGGTCACCGCGCCGCCATCGCCGGCCGCGTAGGTCTTCGTGGTGACGGTGCCGTCCGTCTTCGTCGTCCCGGGCGCCACCGACCGGTTCGCCTTCACCCAGAAGTCCACCACCTCGACCACGGGCTTGAAGGGCGTGGCCTGCGCCAGGCGCACCACGCGGTTGCGGCTCATCCCGCCCTCGAGCGGCACCTCCTCGTCCTTTGCCCCGTTGATGATCAGGATCGGCAGCGGCACCTGGGGAACCCGGTCGAAGGCGAACATCGACGCCACGACGGGCGCGGCAGCCGCGAGCCGCCCGGGGCGCGCGACCGCGTAGGCGAAGGTCATCATGCCGCCGTTGGACCCGCCGGTCATGAAGATGCGTGCCGGGTCCGCCCCGAGGTCCCGCACGAGCATGTCGATGAGCGCGTCGAAGTACGCGACGTCGTCGGCATCCCGCACCTGGCGCCGGAGCAGGTGGCCCGTGTTCCACGCGTGGCGGTCGCCGCCGAAGTCGGTTCCCTCCGCATAGACGGCCATGAACCCCTCGGCGCGCGCCAACCCGTCGAAGCCGGCGTTGGCACGCATCCGTTCCGCGCTTCCCGAGCCGCCGTGCAGGATGAGCACCGCCGGCCGCACCTGGCCCTCCGGCGGCACGTTCACCGCGATGGCCCGTCGCTCCGCACCTCCCACCGTGAGCTTCACCTCGCCGTCCTGCCGCGCCGCGCGCGCGGCGGGCACGCCGAAGGCCCGGCGGTAGAAGTCCCAGTGGCGCTCTCCGAGCGCCTCATGGGTCTTCATCGGGTCGTGCTCGATGCCCGGAAGCGGGATCCACTCGTGGGGAATCGAGAGCGACTCGAGGTGGCGATGGAACTCCTCGTTCAGCGCGAAGGTCCCGTCACGGTCCCCGACCGCCACGCGCACGAGCGAGTCCTTGGCGATCGCCGGCGCGTTCCGCTTCGCGATCTCCCACGGGCTCACCTCGCGGAAGTACGTGCGGTCGCCGTAGACGCGCGTGAGCAGCCCGTCGCGCGCACGCGGGTTGGCGCGCGGCGTCCGCTCGAAGTCCGGGTCGAGCGGTCCCGCCCCGAGCATCGACACCGCCCGGAATCGCTCGGGGAACTTGAACCCAAGCCGCGCGGCGCCGTACCCGCCCATGCTGAAGCCGTCGAGCATGCGCCCCTCGCGCGTCGCGACCGTGCGGTAGGTCCGGTCGACGTGCGGCACCAGGTCCTGCACGATCATGGACTCGATCGGCGTGGACCCGTCCTTCCAGTCGACGTACATCCCCTCCACCAGGCCGTTGACGAACACCGCGAGGAACGGACGCACCTTGCCCGCCTCGATCGCCGCGTCGAAGAACTTCGCAAGCTGGGGGATCCCCGCCACGCCGCCCCCGGACCCGTGCAGCCAGTAGACGACGGGAAACCGCGCCTCGGCGTCGCGCCCGTACGCGACCGGCGTGTAGAGGTGATAGCTCACCTTCGCCTTCGCGGCCGCGCTGTCGAAGACCTGGAACGAGACCCGGGGCGCCGTGACGGGAGACGTCACCCAGGTCGAGGGTGGACTCGTTTCGCCCGTGGCCGGCGGTGACAGGACAAGACCGATGGTCAGGGCGAGGGTGGTGAGCATGGCGGTGCCCCGGGAGCGTCCGGCGCCTTTCATGGGTTGAACGCCGCTGGCCGCGTGGCGATTGCCGTGCGTCACGCGCCGCCACGCCCACTCGAGCGGCCCAATCGGCAGGACCGCGATCCATGCCGTGGCGAAGATCACCAGCGCAAGCCACACGCAGAGCGCGACCACGGCGGCCTGGGCGTCGTCGAGCGACCCGAACCACGCGAATCCCCACCACGAGGCGAGCGCGGTGCAGGCGACCGACTCCAGCAGGTAGACGGTGAACGACATCCGCCCGGCGCGCTCGACCGGCGTGGCGATCCATGCCGGCAGGCGCGGTCCCCATTCCAGGATGATCGCGGCGTAGGCGACCGGCAGCACCATGGCCCCGAGCGACAGGAGCGCCACGTGCACGACCTGCGCCGCCACGCTCTCGAAGCCGAGCAGCCAGGCGGGCAGCACGCTGCCGACGGAGAGCGCCAGGCCGATCGCGAGCGCGGGCATCGCGATCCTGCGCCGGACCTCCGACCCGCCCGGGCCGAAGAGCCCGGCCTTGAATGCGTAGACCCCGCAGAGCATCATCAGGAGCGACTGCCAGCCGTAGCTGAAGATCGCGGCCACCGTCCCGAAGGCGAAGTTCACGCTGCGGAAGAGCAGGGCGTCCGTGAACGGACCCTCACGGAACGCGGCACGCTCGGCCTCCAGCCATGCGGGGTCGTAGGGGTTTAGCTGCGCGGCAAGCATCGCGTCGAATCCCCGCTCCGTGAGCTCGCTCGCCGCGATCTCCGCCTCCGCGGGCGCCTGCGCCTCCACTGCCGCGCCGAGCCCGTACAGCCCGGCCCCCACGACGGCCACCAGCGCGACCACGCCAGCGACCGCCACGATGCACCATCGCAGCGCGTTCGTCGACAGCCCGGTGCACGCCAGCACGACGAGGCCGAGGACTGCGTAGGTCGTCAGGATGTCGCCGTACCAGACCAGCGACCAGTGCACGACACCCACCGCCAGAAGCAATCCCAGGCGCCGGAGCCCCGACGGCCATGGGCTGACCCCGCGCTCCCGGGCTCGGGCCGCCTGCATGGCGAGGCCGAAGCCAAAGAGCATGGAGAAGAGGGAGATGCACTTGTAGGTGAAGAAGGTCTCGGTGAAGCTCCAGGCAAGCGCGTCCGCCGTCCCGCGTGCGGACCCGTCGAGCGCCACGTCCAGGCGCATCGCGAAGCCGAGCGGCGCGAAGAAGAACCGCACGTTGACGAACAGGATGC
>CAYTYU010000169.1:1882-3996 GCA_964440815.1 uncultured Chitinophaga sp. | reverse complement strand
CCGAAGAAGGCCGGGATGGCGAGCCACTGGAATCGGAACCGGCGGGGACGGCCGATGCGCATCCCGAGGATCACCGGCTTCAGGCGGTCATACTCCCATGCGACCAGGAACACGTTGGCGATCGACATGAGGATCGTGATCACCCACGTGCCTGCGAACCCGAGCGAGATCGTCAGGACGGTGATGTTCACGATGATCGGAAGGAAGAGCAGCGCCCCCAGGTGCGCGGTGCGCGGGATCAGGAGCAGGATCGCCGCCGTCACCTGGCTCCATCCGATGAACTGGTAGTAGAAGCCGCTCTTCAGCAGGGCGTTGAAGAAGTAGCCGATGTCGGTCGATTCCGGCAGCGTCGTGAAGGGCACGCCGAGGATCTTGGGGATGCTCGGCGGGATGAACCCCACCGCGAGGAGACAGCGCGTGAACGCAGCGAAGAGCTGCATCCACCACTTGTCCGTCAGCGACGCATGAAACGACTCGAAGGATCTGAGCACGCTCATTGAGCCGCACGATAGCCATCGCGGGCCTGGCTGCAGTCATGGGGTGCCGGCAGGCGTTCCGGGGCGACGGCACCGTCAACGGCGACGACCTCGGGATCCTGCTTGCCGCATGGGGCCAGTGCTCTACGGCCGGCCGAGGTGTCGCTCGTGCAGACGCCGCAGCGGCCCGACGTCTCCGGCATCCGCGGCCCTCAGGGCGTCGAGGTATTCGCCCCGGATGATGCTGGCTCCGCCGATCGCGGCTTCCGGCCACTCGACCGGCGCGTGGCCGTGCAGGCGAATCCAGATGCTTGCCAGCATCCGTGACCACCTGCCGTTTCCGTTGGCGAAGGGGTGGATCTGCACGGCGCGATGGTGGAGGCGAACGGCCTGCTCAAGAATGTCCATCGAGGACTGCCGCCACGCCTGAAGGTCATCGACCAGGCCGTGCACCTCGACGGCGATCCGCGGAGGCGGACTGCCGATGTTCGTCTCGTGCCGACGGTAGGTGCCGGCCCAGGACCAGACGTCGCCCAGCATCTGCCGGTGGAGCGCGCGCAGCCACGGTTCATCGAAGGGCGCACGCCGGGGCGAGGGCCGCGCCGCGAGATAGCGCACCACCGCGCGGCGGATGTTCTCCGCCTCGCACGCATTCAGTTCGCCCACGGTGCGGATCGATGCATCCCGCAGTCCGGACAGGTCGGGCAGCGGGGTCTGGCCCAGGATCGGCTGGCCGTCCAGCATCAGTCCGCCCAGAGCCGGCGCCGCGATCCGGCGAGGAGTTCGTGGAAGGTCCGCTCGACGAGGCCGCGGTACGTGGCGTCGTCCACGGCCTGCGACTCGAGCGCGCTGGTGCCCTGCACGAGGCGCGCGACCGCCTCGGCCTTGCGCCGGGCACGGTCGCGAAGCATGTCTTCGACGTCCTGTGGCTCGGCGGTGATTGGCGTGCCGAGTGCACGCGCGATGGCCACGACGTGAGTGAATGACGCCTCGGCCAGCCGGCCGCCGAGGATCCGCTTGACGGTGGGTTCCGAGACGCCGCTGCGCGCCGACAGCGCGGCAAAGGTCAGGCCGAGGGCGCGGCGCCGGAGATTGAGGTGCGCGTGGTTCAGAGGCGTCGACGACATATTCGTATTGTATATGGATGATTATTGATCTCAAAGCACCACTTGCGGTCTACTTCGGTCCTAGAACATCGCGTTTCCGCGTGGAGGACGCGCATACTGCCTTCCGATGCTCCGCCAGCTGCCCGTCTGCCTCGACACCTTCGACCACGAGGTCGGCCCGGCCCTGCGTCGGTCGCCGGTCCTGAACCAGGTCGAGCTGGGCATCGTGGACAACGCCCGTGCGGACCCGTCGCGGTATCCCGAAGGCGTGCGCATGCTGGCGGTGCGCGACGATGCAACCGGCGAGATCGGGATCGCCATGCAGACGCCGCCGCACAAGGCGTTGGTCTCGGCCGGGAGCGACGCGATCGCCGCGGAACTCGGAAGACTGTTCGCCGCGGGGCACCCCGGCACGCGATCGGTCTTCGGCCCGGAGGCGGCGGCGCGCTTTGCCGATCACGTCCGGCGCCGCGAGCTCGGCGAGCCCGTCGCCTACATCCGGGGCCTCAAGGAGTTCCACGGGCTGGCCCTC
>CAYTYU010000169.1:0-1872 GCA_964440815.1 uncultured Chitinophaga sp. | reverse complement strand
GAGGGCGCGGGCGCGCACGACCCGGAGCGGACGACGCACGACGGGGTGTATGAACTGCGGACCGTGCGTCCGGTCGACGACGCCCCCGGACGCGCGCGCCTGGCCACCCCGGACGACGCCGCCCTGCTCCAGTCATGGCTCGATGCCTTCGTCGACGAGGCACTGCCCCCGGGCTTCCCGAAGGACCCGAAGGCCGGCGCGCGCATGGCGGGCGACGGACGGACATGGCTCTGGATCGGCGACGACGGCATTCCCGTGAGCATGACGAACAACGCGCGGCGCATCGCGGGATGGTGGTCGGTGTCCTACGTCTTCACGCCGCGCAGGCATCGCGGCCGCGGGTTCGCGACCGCGCTGGTGGCGCACGTCAGCCGCTGGGCGCTCGAGGGAGGCGCCGTGGGCTGCACGCTCTACACCGACCTCGGAAACCCGGTGTCCAACCGGATCTACGAGCGGATCGGCTACCGCCAGGTCGGAACGCGAGCGACCTTCGCGTGGAAGTGAGTCGCCGCGGCGCCCCGACCGCCGGCACGGCCGGTCACTTCAAGCCTGTACCTTTCGCACGTGTTTCCGATCCTGGACCCGCCTCCGATCGACGTCGATCGTGAACTGGCCCGGATGCGCGCCGAGCTGGCGGCCATCCGGGCCGGCATGCAGGACGCATGGATGGACGAGGAGCGAGCCCGCGCCGTGCGCGACATCGTGCGCGACGCGCTGGCCGACAGCGGGACGCGGGCCTCCTTCCTGTCGCAGGACTGGGACGCCGGCTACGACCCCGGCCAGGCCAACGGTCTGGGCGGCGGCGCGTACTTCCGTCTGAGGGACGGCTCGGCGAGCATGCAGCTCGCAGGCATGGTGCAGAACCGGTTCGTCGCATCCTCCGCGTACGGACCGGACACTCCGGCGGTCCCGCATACGAACTCGCGCTGGGGATTCGAGACCAAGACCCTCTTCCTCCTGGTGTCTGGACAAGTGATCGACAAGTCGATCACGTACGTCGCGGTGCTGGCATACACGTCCCAGACCAACCGGTTCATCGTGGTGCCGGGCAGGATCGTGGTGCCGTACGCCAGCATCCGCAAGGGCCTGGGCGAGGGATGGGGCGTGTCGATGGGCCAACTGAACGTGCCGTGGGACCTGGAAAGCGACTACTTGGGCTCGTCCAAGCTCACGTCGGGCGACTACTCGATCTTCAACTACCGCTTCGGTGCCGGCAAGAACCCCGGGGCCACCGTGGACTGGACCGGCAGCTCGATGCGCGTCACGGCAGGCGTCTTCAACCAGTTCGGCACCGTGTCGCCGACATGGGAGTCGCGGACGAACCTCTCGTTCTGCGTCGCCGCCCGCGCCGAGGCGAAGTGGGGCATCGAGTGGGCGCAGATCTCCAGGATGTCGGGGATCCATGGGGACTCACCTGGCCTGGTGCTGGGCCTCGGCGCGTGCATGAGCAACGGCCGTGGGCAGAATCCCCAGCCGCCGGGGAGCCTCGCCACGCCGTCGGCGCAGGGATTCACCGCCGACGCGCGGGTGATGCTTGCTCCCGCCGTGCTCATCGCGCAGTACGCCTACATGCGCGACCCGGTGGGCGGGCCGGAGCTTGGGTGGTACCAGGGGTTCAACCTGCAGGCCAGCTCGTTCGTGGCGCATGGGGTCGAGCCGTTCGTCGAGGCCTGCTGGATGGACGACGTCCCGGTCGAGTGGATCGCGCAGGCGGGCGTCAATCTCTACGAGGGAAGCCGGCGGGTCAAGATCACGCTCAAGGCGGTCGTCCCCTTCGGCGACGGCAACGTCAACGGCATCCGGTCGATCAGCGGCGGCCTCGGCATCGCCGGGGCCGACAACAACGCGAGCTTCATCGCGCAGCTGCAGCTG
>CAYTYU010000168.1:0-4008 GCA_964440815.1 uncultured Chitinophaga sp. | reverse complement strand
CAGCCCCGGCTGGCGTCGCGGCGACGCCCCTCTTGATGACCCGGAGGATGACCGATGACCGCAACTTCGACGCCGGGCGCGCCGCTGCTGGCAGAAGGCCGGTGGCTGTGGCGCAGGCTTTATGTGTTCGCGACCAGCGGAGCGGCCTGGCTGCTGCTCGACCGTTTGATCACCGGTGTGCCGCCCGAGGCCGCGCCGCCCGTCACGCGCTGCGCCAGCTCGCGCGCGTCGCGCGCATCGAAGGCGATGCGCCGCCACGCGACGTCGAGCAGGATGAGGACGGCCGCCAGGATCGCCGCCAGCTCCCAGAGCGCACGCGCCGAGCGCGAGGCCCCGAGGTCGGAACGGTCGAAGAGCTCCCACGTGGCGGCGTCCGCGAGCCGCAGCACGCGGCCGCCCGTGCGCTCGGCGATCGAGCGCAGCAGCGCGCCGTTGTCGCGCGTGGCGCGGTACTCGGCCGGGTACGGCACGCTGACCGCCGCCTGCACGCTTCCTGCGCGGGCCTGCCCGTCGGCGCCGCCCGCGCGCGCGAAGGCGACGTTGGCGAGGTACGCGCCCTGGTCGACCGCCTCGAACTCGCCGGTGAACCGTCCAGGGCCCACCTGGCGCTGCGCCAGGTCGCGACCCTTGCCGCCCGGGGTCACCAGGCGTGCCTCGGCGCGGGTGTCGGCGGCGAACCCGCCCTGGCCCTGCTCGCGGGTCTCGACCTCGATGAACGCACGGTCGCCGTCGACGCGGGTCGAGACGCTCACGTCCTGCGGCATCGCGGGGCGCATCACCCAGCGCACGGTCTGCTCCCAGAACGGGCGGAACCGCGCCCACGTGCTCCATGCCGCGCCCCACCGGCCGGTGACGTCGGAGGTGAACGCGACCGACCGGCCGAGGCCGTAGTTCCAGTACGCGTAGATCGGGTCGTCGCCGTCCTTCGTGCGCACCGTGACCGGCGACTGCGCGAGCCCGTCGCGGGGCACGCACAGCACGTACCCGCGCACCGGCGGCAAGGCGTCGAAGCCGGCGAGCGGGCCGGTCGCGCCCGCGGCGATGCGCGGCTGGAAGTCGCCCTCGACGATCAGCGAGCGCGACACCACCGTCGCCTCCTGGATGAAGATCTCCGGCAGCTTGCGCGGGTTCTCGACGCGGTAGAAGCGGCCGCCGGTCTTGGTGGCGATCGCCTGCATCTTCCGGTGGTCCTCGGGACCGCCGTGGCCGAGGTTCGACGAGCCACCGCCGGCAAGCAGCACCGTGGTCACCGTCACCTTCGCGGCCTTGAAGTCGTTGAGGAGCTCGGGCGGCGGCGCCGACGGGTCGCCGTCCGAGATGACGATCGCGTGCTTCTGCCCGGCACGCACCTTCACCATCTCGTCGAGGATCATCTCCATCGGGACCGTGAAGCTCGGCATGTCGCCGACGGTCATGCGACGTGCGGCGTCCCTGGCGCGCGCCTTGTCGCCGACGATCTGGAGCGGGAAGCCCCAGCCGTAGCCGTCGCGCGTGCCCTTGCCGCCGTCGAAGCCGGCGCCGCCGAGGGAAATGAGGCCCGCGTAGTCCTGGCTCGAGAGTGCGTCGATGGCGCTCGTCGCGACCTGCACGCCCCAGTAGTTGGCCTCGGGCATCTCGCAGCTGTGCATCAGGAGCGCGAGCGCCCCACGCATGATCTGGCGGGTCTGCGGCGGGTCGAGCCGCACGGGAAGCACCTTCTCGGTCTCGGAGCCGAGCCATCCGCCCGCGCCGAAGCCCTCGGGCCCGCCGAGCATCAGCAGGCCGCCGCCAAGGTCATGCACGTAGGCATGCAGCCCGCGGTCGAAGTCGTTGTCAAAGCTCCAGCGCGGCAGGTTTGCCATCACCACGGCGTCGTAGCCGGAGAGGAAGGCGAGCCCACGCCCCATCGCCTGGTCGGGCGTCGCGCGATCCACCTCGATGCTCGCGTCGCGCAATGCGCGCACCAGCGCCTCGCACTCGGTGCCGCCGTCGGGCTCGATCACGAGCACCCGCCCCGTGCCGCCGACGAACACCACCGCGGCGCCGGCGTTGTTCTGCGGCACCGCGTCCATCGCCGGGTCCGCCGGCTCGAAGGTCACGCGGAACCGCTGCGCGCCGGTGCCGTCGGCCACCACGGGAAGCGTGACGAGCGTGGCGCCCGGGGTCACCTCCACCGGGAATCCCAGTCCGTCGCCCTCCGGATCGAGGTCGACCGGCTCGTCGTTCTGCCAGAGGAGGAGCCGACCGGACGCGGCCTGCTGGCTGCGCAGCGTGACGCGCAGGTCGACCGACTGCCCCTCGCGCGCGCGGGTCGGCGCGCGCAGGCTCTCGACGAGCACCTCGCGCTCGTGGCGGTACTCGAGCGGCACCACGTCGATCGGCACCCCGGCGGCCTTCGCGAGCGACGCCGCCTCCTCGAGGCTGCCCGCCGTCTCGTTGCCGTCGGTGACGAGCAGCATGCGCGCCGTGGTGTCGCCGGGCTGCGTGGCAAGCGCCATGCGCACGCCGGCGGCCAGGTCCGACGCCTGCAGGTCGCCCACGTGCCCCAGGAGCGAGGGCTCGCCCGCATCCGCGGGCATCGAGGCGATCACCGGGTCGCGCGCCACGGTCACCGCGCCCACGCGGTCCTCGGGTCGTTCCTTGCGGATCACCGCCTCGCGCACGGCGCGGTCGGCGGCGGTGCGCAGCTCGAGGGGCACGCTGTCGCTCGCATCGGCCACCACGAGCACGGTCATGGCGTCCGTCTCGCGCACGACGCTCGGCCGCGCCACCGCGAAGGTGAGGAGCAGCAGCACCACGATCCGCAGCGCCAGCCCGCCCCATGCCTTCCACGGCCCGAGCACCGCGACGCTGCGCCGGGCCATCCACCAGAACGGGATCGCCAGCAGGAGGATCGCGAGCGCAACGGGATGTTCGAGGGTCACGGTCACGGCGCGGGAACCACGCTACTTGAGGCTCCGTCCGCCGTGGCCTCGGCGCGCAGCGATCCAAGCGGCGCGGCCAGCACCCGCGAGTGCCCGGAATCGAGGATGAATGCCTCGCCGCCGCGCACGCCCACCGCCCACGGGAAGCGCAGCGCGTTCTCGCCCGAAGGCAGCGACCGCACCCGGTCGCCGTCGATCACGTGCAGCACCGTCGGCACCGGCGCACGGTCCACCCGGCGCGCGATGCCGAGCGACCGCCCGTCGCGCAGGTCGATCCACTGCAGCCGGTGGTTTCCGAACTCCGTCACCAGCGCCGAGCCGTCCGGCAGCACCTCGAGGCCGTAGGGATAGGCCAGTTGCCCGGGTCCGGCACCCGCCGTGCCGAACGCGCGGAGCGGCGTGCCGTCGAGCGTCAGCACCTGCACGCGGTGGTTGCACGCATCGCAGACCACGAGCTCGGTGCCGTCCGCGGAGAAGCCGATCGACTGCGGCCGGTCGAACTCTCCGGGCGCACGGCCGTTGCGGCCGATCGCGCGCAGGAAGGTGCCGTCGGTCGCGAACACCTGGATTCGGTCGTTGCCGCCGAACTCCGACACCCACAGGTTCCCGTCTGGGCCGATCTCTGCGTCGCAGGGATAGATGAACTGCCCGGGGCCCGTGCCGTAGGACCCGATCCGCAGCAGCTCGGTGCCGTCGGGGGCGTAGCAGATGACGCGGTGGTAGTGCGTGTCGGCCACCCACACGCGGCCGTCCGGGCCGATGCCGAAGCCGGTCGGCTTGCCGAGCGCCTGCTCGGGCATCGTCCACTCGGAGACGTAGCGACCCTCGGGCGTGAAGCGCTGCACGCGCGCGCGACGGTCGATCACCAGCACGCTGCCGTCGCGCGGGTCGATGTCGAGCGCGCGCGGGTACTCGAACTGCCCGCGT
Organism: uncultured Chitinophaga sp.; assembly: GCA_964440815.1. Taxonomy (GTDB): domain Bacteria; phylum Planctomycetota; class Phycisphaerae; order Phycisphaerales; family SM1A02; genus UBA966. The sequence goes on along the minus strand of CAYTYU010000168.1, from coordinate 178 downwards.
CCGCGGCCGGCGGCGCCGAACCAGCGCGTGGCCTCGACCGCCACCGACCCGGGCGGCAGCGCCGCCTCGCGGCAGCCGCCGACGAACAACGGAAGCGCCGCCAGCATGGCGAGGGCGGCACCGCGCAGCCGCTCGGCACGCGCCACGAGCCACGCCACCGACCAACCCGCCGCGCCGG
>CAYTYU010000167.1:471-4029 GCA_964440815.1 uncultured Chitinophaga sp. | reverse complement strand
CATCGCCCGCCTTGCCCGGTTCGATGATGCCGAGAGAAAGCGCGTGCTGGAGATCGGCGTGGGACTCGGCGCCGATCACCAGCGATTCGCCGAACACGGCGCCATCCTGGACGGCATCGACCTGACCGAGCGGGCGGTGGCACACACCCGCGCGCGACTGGAGTCGTTCCGCCTCACCTCACGCTTGCAGGTCGGCGACGCCGAGGCACTGCCGTTCGCGGACGGTCAATTCGAGATCGTGTACTCGTGGGGCGTACTGCATCACAGCCCGGACACACCGACGGCATTCCGTGAGGTGCTGCGCGTGCTGGAGCCCGGAGGCGAAGCGCGAATCATGATCTACCACACGTGGAGCATGGTGGGAGTGATGCTCTGGGTCCGGTACGCACTTCTGGCGGGACGACCGTGGCGCAGCCTGCGGTCGATCTACGACCAGCACCTTGAGAGTCCAGGCACGAAGGCCTACACCGTCGAGGAAGCGCGGAAGCTGCTGGAGGGCTTCGAGGACATCCGGATCGAGATCGAGCTCACGCACGGCGACTTGCTCGAGTCCGAGGCAGGCCAGAGGCACCGAGGGCCGATGCTCAGCCTGGCGCGGATGATCTGGCCTCGATGGGCAATCCGGACGTTCTTCCCGAACGCCGGGCTGTTCATGCTGATCTGGGCGAAGAAGCCTCAACGACCCACTTCGACTGTCGCGCGCTAGCCTGCGGGGGCCATGACCCTCGCCCGCTGGGCGTCCGACCTCGGGCCCACGAACCCCATCATCCTTCGGATCGTGGCCAACGGGTCGCGCAGGACGCGGCACCTGTGGATCCGGACGTCGTTCCTGGCGGTGCTGATGGTGGCGCTGCTCTTCGGGATGATCGGGCAGAACTCGTCGCTGCGTGACCTGGCGCAGCGCGGGGCGACGGCGTTCACGGCGCTGTCCTTCGTGCAGGTGACCCTGATCTGCGTGCTGACGCCGCTCTTCATGGCGGGGGCCATCGCGCAGGAGTCGAACCCGCGCACGTGGGAGATCCTGCTCACCACGCCCCTCAACCGGGTGCAGATCGTGCTGGGGAACCTCTTCGGGCGCCTGTTCTTCGTGGTGGCGCTCCTGGTGGCCGCCCTGCCCCTCATGATCAGCACGCAGTTCTTCGGCGGCGTGCCGCCGGCCGCGGTGTGGGGCAGCTTCATGATCAGCGCGTGCACGGCGCTCTTCGTGGGAAGCGTGGCCGTCACGCTCAGCATCACGCGCAGCGCGGGGAAACGCAGCGTCTTCGTCTTCTACAGCACGGTGGTGCTCTACCTCTTCGCCACATGGGCGGCCGACCGTGCGCTGCGCGCGCCGCTCGGCGCGGGCAGCCTGGCCGAGACGACCACCGCAGTGACGCCGGTGAACCCGTTCCTGGCGCTTGAATCGCTCCTCATGCCGTCGACCTACGTGCCGCCGGCGGCGATCGAGGGCGGGTGGCTGGCGTCGCAGTGGCTGGGGCATCCGGCGCGGACGTATGGCGTGCTCACGATGCTGATGTCGCTCGTGATGATCGCAACCAGTGCGCTGGTCGTGCGCAGCATGGGCATGCGCACCGTGAAGACGCCCTGGTGGCGGCGGTTCAGCCAGTCGGCCTCCGCGGAGGGCCGCGAGGCCAAGCGCGTCTGGCAGAACCCGATCGCCTGGCGCGAGAGCCAGCTTCGTGGCACGAGCGTGATGGCGCTCGCCGGGCGCTGGGGATTCGTCGCGGTCGGTGTGCTCGGGGGTCTGGCGATCCCGCTGCTCCACCGGACCGGCGCCCTGTCGACGCAGGGGTTCCGGCTGGCGCTGCAGACCGTGGTGACCGCCGAGACGATCGTCATCATCCTCACTGCCCTGAACATGAGCGCGACGGCCGTGAGCCGCGAGCGCGAGGATGGGTCGCTCGACATCATCCTGACCACGCCCATCCAGCCCGGGCCGTACCTCGGCGGGAAGCTGCGTGGGCTCATCCAGTTCTTGGCGCCGATGCTGGTGGTGCCGACCGTGACGCTCGCCGCGGCCGGGATCTACGTCATGGCCGGTGGGTTCGGCGTCGCGGGCGGGACCGACGTGTCGGTGGCGTCGGGCACGGGTTCGGTGATGATTCCCGCGGTGCTTGCCGAAGGGGCGCTTGAGTACCCGCTCGTCATGCTCGCGTTCACGTCGTTTGCCGTGATGATCGGCCTGCAGTGGTCGATCAAGAGCAAGGGCACGATCGGCAGCGCCGTGGGCGCAGTGTTCGCGACCGGCACGATCGGGCTGGTGCTTGGGCTCTGCGGCGTCGCGGCCGGCGGGAACATTCCGCTCATCGGGGCCTTCATGAACGCGCTCACGCCCGTGAACCTGGTGGCCGCGGTGGTGACGCCCGAATCGGTGGCCGACCGCACGATCGCCGACGGGATCGCCGGCTACCGCGCGGCGCTCGCGGTGGGCGCCGCGGTCACGGCCGGTGCCGGCGTCGCGGTGGTCTGGGGCATGCGGTCGGCGATGCAGCGCACCTTCATGTTCACGGTGCGCAAGCTGGCCGGGACGGCGTAGTCTGTGACGCCGTGCAGATCGACGTTTGGCTGCTGATCCTCATCGTGCTGGCAGGACCGGGCCTGGGTGCCGCGGTCATGTGGGCGCTGGTCCTTCGCTTCTCGACCCGCAGCGCCGAGCGCGCCACGAAGGAAGCCGAACGCGTGGTGGCGGCGGCCAAGGCCCAGGCCGAGGCCAGCGCCAAGACCGTGGAGCTGGCGGCCGAGAAGGCGGCTGCCGAGCGCCGGCAGGCCCTGGATCGCGAGATCCAGGCGGGGCTCACCGAGGTCCGCGAGGCGCAGGCCCGGGCCCAGAAGCGCGAGGAGACGCTCGACCGCAAGCTTGAGCAGATCGGCCAGCGCGAGCAGCGGCTCGAGCAGCGCGAGTCGAAGGTGGCGGAGTCCGAAGCCGCGGCCGAGGCGGGGCGCGCCGCGCTCGATGTCCAGCGCGCCGAGGTGCGCGAGCGCCTGCAGGCGGTCGCGCGCATGAGCCCGGAGGAGGCGAAGTCCCTGCTGATGGACGAGGTCCGCCGCCAGTCGGAGCATGAGGCGGCCACGCTTGCGCAGCGAATCGTCGAGGATGCCGAGCGCACCGCCCGCGAGCGGGCGCGCCACATCACGCTGATGGCCATCCAGCGCTACGCCGGCGAGAGCGCGAGCGAGACCACCGTCCGCACGGTGAAGATCCCGAGCGAAGACCTGAAGGGACGCATCATCGGCCGCGAGGGGCGCAACATCCGCGCCATCGAGCGGGCCACCGGCGCCGACATCCTGGTGGACGACACGCCGGGCGTGATCGCCGTCAGCTGCTTCGACCGCGTGCGCCAGGCGATCGCCGCCGAGACGCTCCAGCGCCTGGTGGCCGACGGCCGCGTGCACCCCAGCCGCATCGAGGAAGTGGTGTCGCAGGTCACGCGCGACGTCAACGAGCGGATCGCCAAGGACGGCCAGGCCGCGGTGCTCGAGACCAACCTGCGCGGCCTGCACCCGAAGGTCATCGAGACCATGGGCAAGCTCACCTTCCGTACGAGCTACGGCCAGAAC
>CAYTYU010000167.1:0-461 GCA_964440815.1 uncultured Chitinophaga sp. | reverse complement strand
AAGCAGGACTCGGAGAAGCTCGACGCCGATCTCGAACTGTTCACGACGAAGTTCAACCGTGTCATGGAGTCCGGCTACTGCATCTGCATTACCGACAACGCCATGGGCAAGCTCTCCTTCCGGACGAGCTACGGCCAGAACGTGCTGCGCCACTCGATCGAGGTGGCGTTCCTCTGCCAGATGATCGCCGATGAGCTGGGCCTCGACGGCACGCTTGCCCGGCGCGCGGGGTTCCTGCACGACATCGGCAAGGCGATGGACCACGAGATGGAGGGCGGGCACCCGGCGATCGGGCTCGAGTTCCTGCGCAAGTACGGCGAGAAGAGCGAGGCGGTCCTGAACGCGGTCGGCGGCCACCACGGGGACATCCCCGCCACGACGCCGTACACCCCGATCGTGACCGCGGCCGACGCGATCAGCGGCGCCCGGCCCGGCGCACGGCGCGAGAGCATGGAGCTCTA
>CAYTYU010000166.1:0-4052 GCA_964440815.1 uncultured Chitinophaga sp. | reverse complement strand
CGGGCGATTAGCTCAGCTGGCTAGAGCACACGCATCACACGCGTGGGGTCACTGGTTCGAATCCAGTATCGCCCATTCGATTCCTCCGCGACGCTCCGCAAGGAGCGGGACCAGGAAGCACGACTCCGTCTGTCCCCGGGCGTCGCAGCGAACGCTGCGGGTTGTTGCTTCTCCTGGCGGGCTTGCCCATGAAGGCGGACCAGGCCGGCCGGGTGATCTGCCGCCGCAACACCGGGCGGGGACGGTCGTCGGCCGGCCTGACGCGGCGACGGACGTCAGAAACGGAATGCCCCGAGGGCGTAGTCGGCGCGTCCGCGATAGCACGGGGTGTCGACCGGCGAGGGAAACACCTCGTCGGTCCTCTCCAGGCGGACGTCTCGGGCACGGACCCGCATCGATTCGAGCACCGACGGTGAGCACCTCCACGGCCCGATCGACCAGCATCGCGAACGCAGGATCGACGAGGCGTTCCAGGAAGTGCGCCTCAAGGACGACCTGCCTGAAGTGCCGCAGGCAGCCGGGAGGCAGCGATGCCAGCACCTCCCACTCGCAGCCTTCGACATCAACCTTGAGGATCATGTCGCCGCACCCGACATGACAGTTCATCTCAAGGAGCCTCGGCAGCGTCTCGAGGTCGGCCGTCACGTCCGCGCCAAGACCCTTCCTCGTCCAGTGGAGGCGCGCATGCCGGAGAGGAGCGGAGGGGATGGTGTGGTCATACTGGAAGACGTCGATTCCCCGCTGGGCGATGTCCAGATCCCGGGACACCTCGTCGCTGATGCCGATGGAGTAGGCAGCGACGATGCCCGTGAAGTCATCGAGCATGACGTACCCGCCGTCGCACTCCTTTCCGACGCGGATCTTGCGGTGCTCCGGCGCCCGCATCGGCTCCAGCCGCCCCATGATGTTCGCGAAGCACCAGACGACGTCCTGTCGGGTGAGGGTCTTCCGCCGCCTGAATCCGAACATGGGGCACGTTGCCTTTGGGCTGGAACGGTCAACGGGAGGGAGTGCGGCCCCGCGTCGCGGCCCGCAGCAAGCCGGCGGCCGCCCTCGCCAGCGGAATCCGCCGCAGGGCTTGCTTCAGCCGGACCTGCGGCGTCGGCGGGGGAGCCGGGGCCAGCGGTTCGCGATTGCGCTCGGCCATGTGCAGCATCGCGATCCACCCGGGGGCCCACGACTCTTCCGGCGATCCTTGCGCCCACTCCTGTGCCTGCCCGACCGCGAGGAACGTCTCGCAGAGATCGTCGAACAGCGCGCGCCGGATGGCCCAGACCCGCTCCTCGAGGGCGACGAGGTGGCCCGCTGCCGCTCCGTCCAGCGGCCCAGCCGGGGCAGACCATGCATCGAGGCGTTCGAGCGTCGCGACCATCGGCTCGACGGCACTCTCCCAGGATGGGAGGTCCGTGGACGCACCGCGCGCGATGCGACGGCGACGCTCGACCTCGAGCTCCTGGTGGAGCATGAGGCACTCGCTGCCGACCAGGCACGGGTGCATGGCGGCGAGCACGGTGCGCATGCTGCCGACGCGACGCATCCGCTCGAGGAACGACCGCACCGTCATCGGATGAAGGTGGAACCCACGGGCCTCCGACAGGAATCGGAGCTTCATCCCGCGCGTGGAGAGGCGATGGCCGAGCTCGATGTCCTCGTATGCGGCATGGCGGAATGACTCGCTGAAGACCTGCTCGAGGTCCGACGTGAGCGCCCGCTTCCACGAGACGTTCGACGTGTAGAAGCGGTCGAACGGCACCTCCTGCCCGTCGCGCAGCCCCTGGAAGTTGAACTGCTGGGCGCCCGCCCCCACGATGTGGTCGGTGAGCCACCCGCGGCGAATGTCCGGGTGCCAGTCGACCTTCCCGACGAACGCGTCCTCGGCATGCGGCCGCTGCCGGTGGGCCGCCAGGTGGCGTGCGACGAGGTCGGCGGCGGGGACGATGTCGTCGCCGGTGACGAGGAGGACCTCGCCATCCGCCTCCTCCAGCCCGCGGTTCCTCGCCGCGCCCGGACCGACACGGCCATCGTTGTCGATCACCCGGGCGCGGATGGACTTGCCGAACGAACCGACGAGCTCCTGAACCGCCCGGACGTCGCCGTGGTCGTTGACGACCACGATCTCGAACGACCGCTCGTCCTGGGCGGCGTATCCCGAGAGGGTCTTCCCGAGTTCGGCAAGCCGGTCCTTGGTGGGCACGATGACCGAGAGCGGCACCGTCGATGGCCGGCGGCGGCGGGAACGCGCAGCATCCGCTTCCGCGCGCCATCGCTCCACCGCCTGCATGAGCGACCGCGCCGCGTTCCTCCACGTGTAGCGGCCGAATACGTGCGCCCGCGCCACCGACGCGGCGTTCTCGGCAGCCGACTGATCGGCGAGGAAGGACCGGAGCGAGTGCACCAGCGACTCCTCGCGCGGCTGCGCCCAATACGCGCCAGGACCCACGAGGTACTGGTCCGTGTCGAGGCACCTGCCGACCGGCACCTCGTCGAACTCGATCGGCAGGAAGCCTCCCGTCGGCGCGTACTCGAGGGGACCGCCGACTGCCGGCATCATCACCGGGAGCCCCGCGGCCATCGCGTCGATGATCTTCATGGCGTATCCCTCGCCCCTGAAGGGGGACACCATGAGGTGCATGCGGCCGTACAGCCGGATCAGGTCCTGCTTGGCGAGGAACTGCTCGTGCCACACCACCCGGGGGAAGGACGGCTGTGACGCGACCAGGTCCCGGAGCTCGCGGGAGCCGGACGAGGCGCCGTAGTCCTTGACGTGGATCTCGACGGGGTCGCGCGGCCCGAACGCCTTCGCGAGCGCCGGGACCAGGATGTCGGTTCCGTAGCGGGGGAGGTCATGGGAGTTCGTCACCACCAGCAGCCTGCGGACCTCGCCGTCGATCGGGGGCTTGCCGCCGGGATAGAGCGATTCGATCTCGGGGGAATACCCCGGCGCCACCACCGCGCACCGGTCGGCCGGCACGCCCAGGTCCTGCAGGCTGTCGCGGCAGAAGGAGCTCAGCGGCAGCTTGCGCACGCCGTTCGTCGCGAGATTCCTGCTCCACATGTCGAGCGGGCGCGTCTCGCCGCGGAAGCGGTAGTTCGTGACGAACAGTTCCGCGTCGACGTCACCCGAGGTCTCCTGCATCAGGAACTGCGGGCGGTAGTGGTTCAGCCTGACGTGGCACGTTCGGCACGGCCGCTCGGCCATCAGCGCGAAGAGACGCGACCGGAGCCGCGGCTCGAGCGTGCGGGAAACGTTGCGCGTGCGCGGGATGCTCACGCGGCATCCGAGGTCGTCGAGCGCGACGGCCAGCTCGCCCGCAACCCATGTCAGGGCGCTGCCTTCCGAAAGGTCAATCGCGAGGTGAATCCCGCCGTCGACCAGCGGTTCGAGGGTTGCGACGTCGGTGGGTCGTCGATTGTGCACTTGGTCGGTCCCTGCCGAGACAACCCGATTGCGAACGGGGATCGGACCGGCGCGGGAAGTCTATTCGTGGTGCAGCACCCGCTCCAGGTCCACACCCAGGAACGGGCCTTGGTCTGCCATGCATCGGCAGGCACATTGAGGTCGTCGCGCGCGGCCATGCGTCCCCAAGCCGCCTGCCAGAGCCCCCGAGGATTCCCGGGATGAACAGTTCCGCTTCGGTCGCGCCGACCGACGCCTCCCGCGACGGACGCGTGGTGGTGGGCTACAACCTCAACCAGTCCTGGTACTGGACGCCGGAACAGGGCATCACCCTCGTCGGCGGCATCGCGCCGTCCTCCGGCGGCGCCGGGAGCACGGGCGTCAGCGACGACGGCACCCGCATGGGCTTCACCGTCATCAACCCCAACACCGGCAAGACCGAGGGTGCCTTCTGCGACGTCCCTTCCGGCCAGGTCACGCGCATCGGCGACGACCTCGGCGCGCTGCTCGGAGCGTGGGGCCCCTGCTCGGCCAGCTGACCCGGCGAGGCGCTCCGGCCGGCGTCGGCGGTCAGATCGCGCGCACGCTCCGCAGCGTGCTCCCCATCAGCTTGTAGAGGACGCGGGCGCCGACGGATCCGTTCCATTCGTCGCCG
>CAYTYU010000165.1:0-4096 GCA_964440815.1 uncultured Chitinophaga sp. | reverse complement strand
CGCCCGCTCTACGCCGACCGCACGATGCTCGTGCTGCTGGCCGTGGGCGTCTCGTGCGGCGTGCCCAACATGCTGGCGACCTCCGTGGCCCCGGTGTGGACCACGGTGTCGGGCTGGAGCGTCGAGTTCGTCGGCTTCCTGGCCTTCGCGCAACTGCCGTACGCCCTGAAGTTCCTGTGGGCGCCGCTCGTCGACCGCGTGGGCGTGCCGGGGATCGGCGCACTGGGCCGGCGGCGCGCGTGGATCGTGGCCACCGCCGCGGCGTGCGCAGGTGCCTCGGTGCTCCTCGCGCTGGCCGGCACGGGCGATCCGGCGGTGTTCCTCCTCATCCTCATGCTGCTGGTCGTGGCAAGCGCCACGCAGGACATGGTGGCGAGCGCGTTCCAGGTCGAGTCGCTCGAGCCGAGGCAGCTGGGGGCGGGGGCCGGCATGTGGGTGAGCGGCTACCGCGTGGCGTTCGCGGCGCTCGGCGCGGGGGCGCTGGTGCTGGCGCCCACGCTCGGCGCGAGCGGGTGGTCGATCGCGACGGCGGCGTGCGGCATCGCCGGCCTCGGATGCGCGCTGGCCGTGCTGGCGGCGGACGAACCGGCGCGTCCGGCGCCCGTCGAGCCGGGCCTGCGCGCGGCGGTCGTCGAGCCGGTCGCGTCGTTCGTGCGCGCGTGGCGGTGGCGCGTGCTGGCGCTCGCGGCGTTCGCGCTCGTCTTCCGACTGCCGGACCAGCTGGGGAACGTGATGCTGACCCCGCTTCTCCTGAAGGGCCTGGGCTACGACCCCGAGCAGCTGGGCGTGGTCCGGCAGTTCCTGGGGTTCGGGTTGACGATCGCGGGGGCGCTCCTCGGGGGGTGGATGGTCGCGCGCATGGGCACGGTGGCGTCGCTCTGGATCTCGGGCATCCTGCAGGCGGCAAGCAACCTGGTGTTCTGGGCGATGGCGGTCGTGCATGGCGCGACGGTGCACTCGCCCGCCGCCGATGCGGCGCCGCTCGGGTCGCTCCTCGCGGGCATCGCCGTCGAGAGCGTCTGCGGCGGCATGGTGTCGTCGGCGTTCGTCGCGTTCCTGATGTCGATCTGCGACCGGCGCATGGTGGCCGCCCAATACGCGCTGCTGACGGCGCTGATGGCGGCGGCGGGCGCCGGCATCGGCGGGTTCAGCGGCGTGCTCGCGCGGCACCTCGACTTCGCGGACTACTTCCTGGCCACCGCGCTGGTGGGCGTCCCGGGCATCGCCTTGGTGGTGCTGGTGGCGCGGCCGCCTGCGGGCGGGAATGCCGACCTGCCCGGCTAGCATGGCGCGTCAAATGCCGGAAGCAGTCGCCGAGCCCAAGCCGATGAAGCGCGCGCCACTCACCTACAAGGATGCCGGGGTCGACATCGATGCCGGCGACGAGGTCGTCGACCGGATCAAGGGCCTCCTGAAGCGCACCCATGGGCCGCGCGTGATGGGCCAGCACGGCGCCTTCGCCGGCATGTTCCGGCTCGACTACAACCAGAAGCTCTTCAAGCGCAACTACAAGGACCCGGTCCTGGTGGGCTGCACCGACGGCGTCGGCACCAAGGTGCTGCTGGCTGCCGAGCGCCGCGTCTACGACACGGTCGGCATCGACTGCGTCGCGATGAACGTCAACGACCTCATCGTCCAGGGCGCCGAGCCGCTCTTCTTCCTGGACTACCTGGGGCTCTCGAAGCTGGAGCCGGACGCGACCTCCAAGATGATCGAGGGCGTGGCCAAGGGCTGCGAGATCGCCGGATGCGCCCTGATCGGCGGCGAGTGCGCCGAGATGCCCGACATCTACAAGCCCGGCGACTTCGACATCGCCGGCTTCTGCGTGGGCGTGGTGGAACTCTCGCGCGTGGTGGACGCGGCGCGCGTCAAGAAGGGCGACGTGGTGATCGGCCTCCGGGCCTCGGGCGTGCACTCGAACGGCTACACGCTGGTGCGCCGCATCGTGAAGGACGCAGGGCTCGACATGGACCGGATCTACCCGGAGCTGGGCCCCGACCCGCTTTGGAAGGTGCTGCTCGAGCCCACCCGCATCTACGCGCGGTCGGTGACCAAGCTGCTCTCCGGCTACCGAAAGAAGAAGGTGGTGAGCGGCATGGCGCACATCACCGGCGGCGGGCTGCCGGGCAACGTGTGCCGGGCGCTCGGCAGCAAGGTCGATGCCGTGATCGACGCCTCGGCCTGGACGCCGAACCCGATCTTCCCGTTCCTGCAGGCGCATGGCGGGGTGGAGACGGACGAGATGTTCCGGGTCTTCAACATGGGCATCGGCTACGTGCTGGTGGTCCGGCCGTCGTTCGCCGACGCGGTGTGCGCCAAGCTGGCCAAGCTCGGCGAGGAGGCTGCGGTCATCGGCGAGATCGTCAAGGGGAGCGGGGAAGTCCGCGTCGAAGGTCTCGATAAGTGAATTTGTTATATGGACATGTCTGAAGTTTCGTTCAAATTCTGATTTCGCGTGATTGGTCTTGGCCGCCGTTTGCGGAATATGTGTGTGGGGTGAAATCCCCCCCCATAAGGGTGCCCATGGCCGTGTTGTGCCGTGGTGACCCGTTCGACTGCAGTACGCACAGACTCGAGTCCCCCCGTTTGCCTCTCTCAGGAGAATGAATCGATGAACCACGTGAACCTGTCCAAGAAGACGCTGCTGGCGGGCGTTGGCCTCGCGGCGGCCGTGACCACGGCCGCGTTCGGCCAGGCCCCGCCGAACAACGACTGTTCGACCGCCGAGCTCGCCATCCTCGGCGTGCCCGCGGCCTTCGACACGGCGAACGCGACGCCGAGCCCGGAACCCGTGGATGAAGCGCAGTGCGCGGGCACGTTCCTCGGCTGGGGCACCAGCAATCCGGACGTGTGGTTCCGCTGGACCCCGAATGCCGACGTCAACGTGGTCATCACGACCTGCGACGTGGCGTCGTTCGACACCTCGCTCGTGATCTACACCGGCACGTGCGCCGGGCTGACCCAGGTCGCCTGCAACGGCGATGGCGCGGGCCAGACGGGCTGCCAGGACTTCTACTCGGCCGTGACGCTGAACGCGACGGCCAACACCACCTACTACATCCGCATCGGCGGGTACACCGATCCGGACACCGGCGTCACGGAGACCGGCGCCGGCTCCCTCTCGATCATCGAGAACACGGCGTGGCAGTACGTCTGCTCCGCCCCGGCTCCCGGCATCTCGAACGACTGCGCCACGAGCCCGATCATCATCTCGGCCGATGGCACGCAGAACTACTTCGGCGCCAACGCGCAGAACGTCCTCTGCAACACCGACGGCCCGCCGCAGCCCGGCGCGACCTGCGACTCCGGCAGCGACGACCTGTTCCTCGACCGCTGGTACCGCGTGACGGCCCCCGCCACCGGTGCGCTGCGCGTCTGGACCTCGGGCGGCCAGCCCGACTGCGTCGCCACCGCCGACCTGAAGCTGGCGGTGTACGACATGGGCACGAACCCGGCGGCGTTTGACTACAACGAGCTGCCGAACGTGCTGGTGGACTGCAACGACGACGGTGGCCCCTGCGCCCCGGCGCCGTTCTACGGCTCCGAGGTGTCCGCGACCGTGGCCCAGGGCCGCACCTACCTCGTGCGCGTGGGCTACTTCAACGGCAACGACGTGCTCACCACGGTGGCGCAGGTCGTCAACTTCGACCTCCCGGAGACCTGCGCCCTGCAGAACTTCTCTGTGGGCGAGGACGAGCCGTGCGGCGAGGACCTCAACGGCGGCTGCAACACCGACGCGGCCTTCCCGCCGGTGCAGGTCGTGAACGTGGGTGACGTCATCGGCGGCACCTTCTTCTCGACGACCACCTCGCGCGACACCGACTGGTACCAGTTCACGGTGAACGCGCCGACGCAGGTCACGGTGTCGATGAACTCCCGCGCCCCCGGCACGGTGTTCATCTTCGACGCCGTGTGCGTGCCCGGCACCACCGGTCCCGGCGGCGCCCCCGGCCAGACCCTGGCCGTGAGCAGCCCGAGCGCGTTCTGCCCGATCTCCGCCTCGGCGTGCCTCACCCCCGGCACGTACCGCTGCGTGGTCGTGCCGGCGTTCCAGGAGCTCGCCTGCGGCTCGGACGGCCAGTCGAACGACTACCGC
>CAYTYU010000164.1:0-4106 GCA_964440815.1 uncultured Chitinophaga sp. | reverse complement strand
TGCTTCGCGGCCTTCGCCTTCCGGCCCGCCTCGATCCGCCGCTTCGCGTAGTTGACCGCGGCGACGTGCTCGCTCGGGTCGTTCTTGCCTTCCTTGAGGACGGCGGTGGTCGTGTGCTCGATCTGCTCGATCTTCTTGTCGAGCGCGGCCTCGGTCATGCCGAGGTAGAGCCCCGCAAGGCGGATCACGCCGCCGGCGTTGACGATGAAGTCGGGGCCGTACAGGATGCCGCGCTGCCTGATCGACGGGCCGTCGACGTCGGGCACGTGGAGCTGGTTGTTGGCGGTGCCGCAGATGACCGCGCACTTCAGGTGCTTGATCGTGTCGTTGCTCAGCACCGCGCCGAGCGCGCACGGGGCGAGGATGTCGCACTCCTGCGCGAAGATGTCCTTGCCGGGCTCGAGCGCGACCACGCCGAGCTCCTTCACCGAGCGCTCGACCGCCGAAGGGTTGACGTCGGTGCCGACGACCGTCGCGCCGTGCGCGCGAAGGATCTTCGCGAGCCGGTATCCGGTCGCGCCCAGGCCCTGCACCGCGACCTTCAGGCCCGCGAAGTCCACCTTGCGGCCCGCGTGCGCCAGGCACGCCTTCATCGCGTTGAAGCAGCCCTGGCTGGTGTACGGGCTCGGGTCGCCGCCGTGGCTGACCGTCTCGCCGCCCATGATGTGCGTGGTTTCCTGCGCCATCCAGTCGCAGTACTGCGTGTTGACGCCCACGTCCTCGGCTGCGATGTACTTCCCGGCGAAGGTGTCGACGAAGCGCCCCATGGCGCGGGCCTCGGCCTCGGTGGGGGCCTTGCCCTTCTCGATCATGATCACGCTCTTCGCGCCGCCCATCGGGAGGTCGGCGGCGGCCGACTTGTAGGTCATGCCCTCGGACAGGCGCAGCACGTCGCGGATCGCCTCGCTCTCGTCCGAGTAGGCCCAGCGGCGCGTGCCGCCGAGCGCGTTGCCCAGCACCGACGAGTGCAGCGCGATGATCGCCCGGAGGCCGGTCTCGGGATCGACATGGAACGCCACGCGCTCGTGGCCGTGCTGGTTCATCGCTTCGAAGAGCTTCATGGACTGCCTCTCGTGGGGGGACGAATGCGGGTGAATGGGCCGGGCAGCCTAGCGGGACCGGTGCGCGCTCACGCGTGCTGCGGCTGCGCGCGGCTGATCGCGTCGCCGTGGAAGACGCTCCCGGAACCGAAGTCCGGGATCGCCTGCTGGTCGACGGGCTTCTGCGTGCGGCCCTTGCCGCGCGCGGCCATGTCGGGCGTGCGCTCGGGCATGGCGAACTCCGAGTTCGGGAACCCGGCGATCCGCTTCATCACGGCGTCGGCCGCGCGCTTCATGGTCACGTCGGCGTTCGTGCCGAGCGCGCGGATCTGCTCCTCGATCTCCAGGCTGAACATCGCGCACAGGTGCTCGACGACGCTCGCCTCGTACGCCAGCGCCTCGCCGTCGAGTCCCTTGCGGATGTTGTGGTCGAGCTTCGAGAGCGCGCAGGTCATCGCGTGGATGCAGATCGCGCACATCGAGAGGCGCGCCTGGATCGTCTGCTCGGTGACCAGCTTGTCCTCCCACTCCTTGCACATCAGCTTCACCTGGTGGCTGAACTCGCGGATGTTGGCCATCAGGCCGTGCATCTGCGCGGCAAGCCGCGGGTCGGCGGTGCGGAAGGCGGGGAGCGGCCGGCGGATCCCGAGGAACATCTCGCCCGCCACCTGGAACTTCGAGCCGAGCTGCTCCGGCGAGTACCACTTCTTGCGCAGGCCAAGCAGCCATTCCGCCAGCTGCTTGGTGCCGTAGCCGGCGATGAAGGTGTGCATCACCTCGTTGGCGCCCTCGACGATGATGTTGATGCGGCTGTCGCGCCACATCCGCTCCACGTGGTTCTCCGTCATGTAGCTCTCGCCGCCCATGACCTGGAGCGAGTCGTTCACCGTGCGGTAGCCGAACTCGCTGCAGAACACCTTGCAGACGGCGGTCTCGAGCATGATGTCCTCGTCGTGCCGGTCGAGGAAGCCGGTCGTCATGAAGAGCATCGCCTCCATGGCGTACGTGTAGGCGGCCATGCGCGCGAGCTTCTCGCGGACCTGGTCGAACTCGCCGATCGGGCGGTCGAACTGGTGGCGGTAGGCGGCCCACTTCGCGGCCTGCTCGTAGGCGTACTCCGCCGCGCCGAGCATGCCGGCCGAGAGCGTGCAGCGGCCGTAGTTGAGGCAGGTGAGCGCGACGTTCAGGCCGCGGCCCTCCTTGTGCAGCAGGTTCTCCTTCGGCACCTTGACGTTGACGAGCCGGATGCGCGCCTGCCAGGTGCCGCGGATGCCGCACTTGGAGCGGTTTCGGCTGTAGATCTCGACGCCTTCCATGTCGGGCGTGCAGATGAGGGCCGTGACCGCGTCCTTCTCCTTGCCGGACTTGGGGTCCTTGATCCGCTGCTTGGCCATCACGGTGAAGAGCGCAGACAGCGCGCCCGACGTGGCCCACTTCTTCTCGCCGTTGACGACGTAGAAATTGCCGCAGGGGCTCAGCTCGCAGCGCGTCTCCTGTCCGCCCGCGTCGCAGCCGACGTTCGGCTCGCTCAGGCAGAACGCGCTCAGCGCGTCCTTGGCCATGCGGGGCAGGAAGCGCTTCTTCTGCTCGTCGTTTCCGAAGAGCATCAGCGCCTTGCAGCCGATCGACTGGTGCGCGCTCACCAGCACCGCGGTCGAGCCGCAGGAGCGGCCGATGCGGCGCAGGACGCGGTTGTAGCTCGTGATGCCGAAGCCGAGGCCGCCGAACTCCTTCGGGATGGTCATCCCGAGGACGCCCATGTCGAAGAGGCGCTTGACCACCCAGTCCGGGATCTCCTGCTTCTGGTCGATCTCGATGGACGGGTGCTCGGTGCGCAGGTAGCCGTCGAGCGCCGCGAGCAGCTGGTCGCAGCGGGCCGTCTCCTCGGCCGACTGAGCCGGGTACGGGAAGACCAGGTCCTCGCGGAAGTTGCCCCAGAAAACGTTCTTGATGAACCCCATCGACGCCGGGTCGGGCCCGAGCATCTCCTGGGCCTGCTCGACCTGCTTGCGGTCCTTCTCGGAGAGGTTCTTGAGGTCCTTGGTCAGGTCGGTCTGGCTCATCGGTCGCTCCGGTCCGTTTCTGGGGTGGAAAGGGGGAAGAGCGCCATTCTAGGAAGGTCGGCGCTTCCCGCGCCTGCGGACACCGGATGCCGACCTGGACCCCGCCCGAGGCGCCCGGAGGCCCGATATCGGACAAGCCCGGCAGCGATGCAACCCGGCGGCCGCGACCCGGTAGGTCCCTCTGCCATGCGCCTCCGTACCCCGCTCACCGTCCTGGCCGCGACCGTCACCCTCGGCGCCCTGATGGGCACGGGGCCGGTGCCGACGCACTCCACCCGCGCCATCCTGGAGGCAATGCTCGCCCAGTCGTCAGACCCGAACCAGCTCGAGGAGCAGAAGGCCTCGTTCAACGTGTTCGTCGATACCGCAGTCGTCTACGTGAACGCGTTCGACACCATGATGCTCGAGGCCGACGACGCGGTGCGCACCCTCGAGCGCGCGCCGGCCGACAACGCCGCGCCCCCGAAGAACGGCGAGCCGCGCTTCCTCGACTCCAAGCGCGCACGCGAGGACTACCAGAAGGAACTCAAGGAGTACGCGAAGTCGGTGAAGATGGTCGAGGCCGGCGCCAAGGCGAAGGTGCCAGCCGACCGCGCCGACGCCGTGCGCGCCATGGTGCGCGCGGTGAAGAGCGACGAACGCGCGCTGGTCGAGGTCGGCAAGTACATCGCCACGCGCGGCGACGACAAGCACGAGGAGTTCGCCAAGGCGCGGGCCAAGCTCAACTCGGTGCGCACCGGCCCGATGTCGCTGCTGCGGGTGCAGGCGCTCAACCAGCTGGGCATCGCGACGCAGGTCATCCCGTTCCGCTGAGCCGCCGGCGCCGGCTGGGGACCTACCATCGACGGCGTGCACGTCGACCGGTTCCCGACCACCCACGCCACCTGGATCGAGGCGCAGCTCACGATCGCCGGGACGATGGGCGACGGGTCGCCCGCTGGCGCCGCCGCACACCGCTCGCTGCGCCAGCACCTGATGGAGCGCTATCGATCGCCGCTCGAGG
>CAYTYU010000163.1:0-4152 GCA_964440815.1 uncultured Chitinophaga sp. | reverse complement strand
GGTCGTCGGTGCCTTGGCCGGGGCGGCCGCACCATCGGCGGCAGGCGCCTTCGCGGGCGCATCGTCGGCAGCTGCGAACGGCACCGCCGCCATGACGGCCGCGGACACGAGCAACATTCGGGGATCCATGCCCGCGAACCCTACCCGACGGGGTCAGGCTCCGACCAGCACCACGCCCGCCAGCCGGCCGTCGGACGCCACCATCACCGCCCCGTCGGGCAGCCCCACTGCCCCCAGGGCCGACAGGTCGACGCCGTGCGCCAGCAGCCACTCCGGCCCCCCGAGCAGGATGCGCGAGCCCGACACCACGCCCGCCGCACCCCCGCAGGCCGAGCGCTCGCAGTTCACGGCATCCACCACGCGCAACGCCCGCATGTCGGCCTCGCAGAGCAGCGCCCCGGCACCCGGGTGACCCGCGCCGCAGGCCACCGCCGCGGCTGCCCGCAGCAGGTCCGACTCGCTCATCCATCCGATGGGCATGGCGGTCACCACGCTGCTACTGTATGCGATACACTACCGGAACGCCAATGGACTACTGGATCCGAGCCAACGACGCGCAGACCTACGGCCCCGCCTCCATCACCACCATGAACCGGTGGATCGCCGAGGGGCGCGTCGCCGCGTCGACGCCGGTGTCGCATTCCCCCGACGGCCCGTGGCGCGAGGCCACCATGGTGCCCGAGCTGGCCGCGGCGTTCGGCGTCGAGCCGATCGATCCCACCGGCGCCCCGCCCACGCATCCCGAGCCGCCGGCCGCGCCCACCGGCAGCTGGCCGCCGGACATGGTGGCGATCCCACAGCTCATCGCGGGCATCTTCAACCTGCTCGCCGCCGTCAGCTGGATCTTCACCTGCTTCGGAGTGGTACTCGCCATTCCGCTGGCGATCCTCGGCATCAAGGAACTGATCGCCTACTCGAACGCGCGCACCACCCCGCCGCTCCAGTACCTCGAGCGCTCGAGGACCTACGCGATCTTCGACATCGTCTCGCTGCTGACGCTGAACCTGGGCTCCGCCGTCTGCGGCATCATCATCCTCACGCAGCTCGACGCCGCACGCCAGCGCGCCCTCGCGCGCTGACGCCTCACGGCGCGATCGCCGCAGGCGGCTGCACCGCGGTCGGCGCAGCGGGCACGAACCGCGCCTCGAGCACCATCTCAAGAGCCGGCATGCCCGCGGTCTCGAGCCGCACGGTCCGGCGCGCATCGCCGTCCTCGGGGTCGAACGAGCCCGTCACGCGCACCTCGAGCGTCCCGCCCGGCCCCACGGTCGCCGGCAGCGGCGGCACCGTCTCGATCACCGTGCCGATCGCAAGCCGCGCGCTCTCGATGCGCACCGACCCGAGCGAGCGGTTGCGGAACCGGAACGTCGCCGGAACCTCGACGGGCCCCGGCTCGGCGGGCGGCGTCACCCACGACATCGACGTCCGCTCGCCGGAGAGGTCCGCCATGGTCGCGGTGCAGCCGGCGAGCACCAGCCCCGCTGCGCATGCGCCGACGACGCACGCGCCCCGCGCCCGCACGGCACCACGCGCCCGGCAGGCCGGGCTCAACGCCCGCCTCACAGGTTCTCGACCTGCCATCCGCTGCGGTACGGCTTGCGCGCCCACTTCGAGAGCGTCTCGCTCCCGGGGAAGCGCGCGTTCGCGGCGTCGTAGGCGTGGGTCTTGCCGGGCTCCATGCTGCTGATCGCGCCGAGCGAGAGGCTCTCGCACATCAGGCCCGCGCGCACGAACGGCGCGTTCACCGACATGGGCTTGCCCGCAAGCACCGCATCGATCCAGTCGTGCCAGTGGTTGGTGGTCTTCTGGTCCTCGACCGCGACGTCGACCTTCTTCCCGTCGACGAACACCGTCGGCGTCTCGCCCTCGATCGGAAAGTAGAGGATGCCCTTGTCGCCCACCAGGATCGCACCGCCATCGGACGGCGGCGCCTTCGGCTTGCCGTCCTTGTCGCGCCCGGCGAAGTCCTCGGGAAGCCCGAGCGCACGGAAGTCCGGCAGCCGCCCGCCGTCATGCCACGTGAACGTCAGGCCCTCCTTCGAGGTCATGGGCGTGGGCGGGTACTCCATCACCACGGTCTCGGCGGTGGGGTACTGGTCGGCCGTCGCGTCCGTGCACTCGCAGCGCACGCTGGTCGGGTACGTGAGTTCCAGCGCGTAGAACGGCCAGTCGACGATGTGGCAGGCCATGTCGCCGAAGGCGCCGCAGCCGAAGTCGTGGACGCCGCGCCATCGGAAGGGCGTGTAGCCCTCGTGGTACGGACGGTCGGGCGCGGTGCCCAGGAAGAGGTCCCACGACAGCCACTCGGGCACCGGCTGCGTGCCCGCCGGCCGCGGCTGCCCCTGCGGCCACCATCCCGCGGGACGGTCGGTCCACGCATGCATCGCGCGCACCTTGCCCACCACGCCCGCGCGGATCATCGCGTGGCCCTGGCGGCGGTGCTTCTTCGCCATGCGCTGCGTGCCCATCTGCGTGACGAGCGACGGCTTGGATGCCGCCACCTTCGCCAGCTGCCGGTTCTCGTACGCGCCGTGCGCCAGGGGCTTCTGGCAGTAGACGTGCTTGCCGCGGTTCAGCGCCTCCATCGCGATCGGCGCGTGCATGTGGTCCGCGACGCTCACCACCACGGCATCGAAGGAGTCCGCCATCTGCGCGTACATCTCGCGCCAGTCGGCAAACGCCTTCGCCTGCGGGAACCGGGCGGCGATCGCCGTGCCGTCGTCCTTCTTCCCGCCAAGCCGCAGCACGTCCATCTGCCGGCGGTCGATGTCGCAGAGCGCCACCACCTCGACCGCCTTGTGCCCGGCCACCTCGTTCAGGTCGCTCAGACCCATGCCGCCGCAGCCGACCTTCGCGATGCGCAGCTTCTCGTTCGCCCACGGCGTGCGCCGGCGCAGCGACGGAACGGCGGAGAATGCCAACGGCGTCGCAAGCGACGCCAGCACGAACGATCGGCGCGTGATCTGCATGCCGGGCATTGAACCCGAAACCGCGGGCGCGGACTTCCGGCTCAGGCGCCCCAGTCGCCCAGCAGGCGACCGAGGTCGTTGCCGTCCACCACGCCGTCCCCGTTCAGGTCCGCCGGACCTCCGGCCGTTCCCCAGGCGCCGAGCAGGATGCCGAGGTCGTTGCCGTCGACCACGCCGTCCCCGTTCAGGTCCGCCGGGCGCGCGGGCGTGCAGTCGTAGCGGAACACGCGGAAGTCGTCGATGGCGGCCTCGACGATCGACCCCGAGCCCAGGTCACGGGCATCGAAGCGCAGGCGCATGGTGGCGGTGGGCGTCACGAAGTCGGCGATCCGGAACGTCTTCTGCACCCAGGCGTTGGCGTTCTCGGCGACGTCCTCGAGCTGCACCCAGGTGGTGCCGCCGTCGTTCGAGATCGAGATCGGCATCGAGTCGGCATTCGGGGCCGCGCCCTGGTTGTTCGAGTACCAGCGCCAGTAGGAGACCTGCGCGCCTGCGCCGGTGCCGTCGAAGATCGGGGTGCGCAGCGAGGTGATTCCGCCGTCGACGTCGGCCGCGCCGATGTTGCCGCCGACGGGGCCGTTGCCGGTGACGAAGCAGCGCGTTCCGGCCGGCGTCCGGTCGTCCTCGGGCTGCGCGGCGGTGCCCACGGGATCGGCGTTGATCCACTGGCCGGACGTCGCGGTGTCGCCGAGGCCGCCGATCAGCCAGCCACCGAGCGACTCGCACGCGTCGTCCACCGTGTCCTGCACGCCGGTCGCCACGATCGCCCGCTGCACGCCCGCGGGGTCCTCGTAGTTGCCGTCGCCGGTCTGGACGAACATCCCGTAGTCGATGGTGAGCCCGCAGGTGAGCGCCGGGAACGCCGCGCGGTAGCTGTCGCCGCCCAGCGACTGCGCCGTCACCACGCGCGGCGTGCCGCCGACCGGGGTGACGCGCATCTTCACGCTGCCGGGAGCGATGCTCCCGCCCGGCGGGGGCGCCGCGGTGAACGTGATCGACGCCCCCGTCGGCGCCACCGACGTCGGCCGTCCGTTCGGGTACGAGAACGTCGCCGCCGGGAATCCGAAGCGCCAGACGAAGAGGCCGCGGTTGATGTCGCTGCCGATGAACGTGCCGCTCGGGAACCACGGCCACACGTTCCACAGCCCGTTGAACTGCGGCAGGTCGTCTCCCGGCCAGGTGT
>CAYTYU010000162.1:0-4247 GCA_964440815.1 uncultured Chitinophaga sp. | reverse complement strand
ACCGCTATACTCCCAAAGAAATCGCTACCCTTCTCGATGAAGTAGGTGGAGCCGGCCAGGTCGGCGGGGTCGGTGGTGACCGTAACCTCCCCGGCGCCGGCCTCGTCGCCCACGGCCGCACCCGCGCCGGTCCCCGTGCCGCGTCGCCCCGTCTTCTCCGAGCGTCCATCGGTGCCCACCGAGGAACCCGAGCTGCGCGTGCGCATCGCCGCCCTGCGCCGGCCGGACCCGGTGGTGCGCCTCTCGCACCCGGGCGGGTCGCTGCGCATGCTCGGTGCCGGACTTCCCGCGCGACCCGTCGCGTCGCCGGTCGACGTGCGGCCGACCGATGCCGGCTGGCGCGTCACGGAGGGCGCCGGCACGCGCGGCGCGCGCACGGTCGACGTATCGCTCAAGGGACCGATCGAGTTCGCGCCCCCGCCCGGTGCCCGCCAGGTGACGGTCTACGACGGCACCAGCTGGCCGGGGCCGGTGCGCATCGTGCCCACCGCCGACGCGCCCGCCGCCCTCGACCTGGTGGTCGACGTGCCGCTCGAGCGCTACCTGCCCGGCGTCCTGGCGAAGGAACTCATCAGGTCGTGGGACCCCGAGGCGTTCCGTGCGCAGGCGATCGCCGCGCGCAGCTTCGCCGTCTGCGAGCAGGCGCACTGGAAGGGCCGCCGCCACTACGACCTCGTCGCCGGCGAGGCAAGCCAGGCATGGATCGGCGAGGTGAAGGATTCGAAGCCCCGCGAGGCCGTGGCCGCCACCCGCGGCATGCTGCTCGCCTTCGAGGGTCGCGTGGTGCCCGCCTATTACTCGAGCACCTGCGGCGGCACGCCGGCCAATGCGGTCGAGTCGCTCACGCACAACCCGCACCACGGCATCGCGCCGCTCGCCGCCGGGCTCGACGGGCCCCCGGCCGTGCGCACCTGCTGCGACGATGCGCCGCGCTGGCGCTGGGAGCAGTCTTTCACCAATGCGGAGCTCTGCGAGCGGCTGCGACGCTGGGCGCGCGCGCGGCTCGACCTCGACCGCCCCGCCGCCCCGGGCGCGCCGCCGTCGCCGCCCGCTTCCGACGGCGAGCTCGCCCTCGACGCGCCGCTCGAGGCGCTGGCCGGCATCTCGCGCATCGAGTCGATCGAGGTCACCGCGTCGAACCCCGCGGGCCGGCCGAACCGCGTGCGGCTCGCGGATGCCTCCGGCCGCGCGCTCGAGCTGCGCGCCGAGGACTTCCGCCGCGCGGTGAACTTCGCGCCCGAGGGGGCACCCACGCCCAAGCACCGCCTCAACAGCAGCCACCTCGCGAAGGCACGCGTGGTCGCCGACCGCGTGGAGTTCGCCGGCCGCGGCTTCGGCCACGGCGTGGGCATGTGCCAGTACGGCGCGCAGGACATGGCCCGCGGCGGTGCGCGCGCGGAGCGGATCCTGGCGACCTACTATCCCGGTGCCGCGATCGTCCGCGCCTGGTGAGCCTGGCGCCCGGCACCCCGCCCATGTTCACCGGCATCGTCGAGCACCAGGGCCGCGTCGCGGCGCTGCGCCCCGAACCCTGGGGCGCGCGCCTGGAGATCGACCCGTGCGGCTGGCACCACGCCCCCGGCGACGGCGACTCGATCGCCGTGAACGGCTGCTGCCTGACGGCGGTGGGCCGGCCCGCGCCCGGGGAGGCGCTCCGCTTCGACGTGGTGCCGCAGACCTTGGGGCTCACGACGATCGGCGGGCTCTCCGTCGGCGAGTCGGTGAACCTCGAGCACGCGGCGACGGCGGCCACGCTCCTCGGCGGGCACATCGTGCAGGGGCACGTCGACGGCGTCGGCACCGTGGAACGCGTCTCGCGCGAGGGCGGGGAGTGGCGCACGCGCATCGCGGCGCCGCCCTCCGTCATGGAGCATGCGGTGGAGCGGGGCAGCGTCGCCGTCGACGGCGTCAGCCTGACCATCGCCGCCGCGGGCGACGGCTGGTTCGAGGTCGCGCTCATCCCGGCCACGCTCGCCAAGACCACGCTGCGCGACCGCGCCGCCGGCCACCGCGTCAACCTCGAGGCGGACGTGCTGGCGAAGATGGTCGCGGAGCGGGTGAGGCGAGCGCTGGCGGCGGCCGGTGCACGCCCATGAGGCGCGCGATCGTCCCCTCGGGGAACGTCGTCAGCCGCTCGATGAGCGCCTGGCGGCTCGCGACCTCGAAGTGACGTGACTGCGCAACCAGGCCCTCGGTCTCCGAGAGCTGCCGCTGCAGGGCGAGGAACGCGCCGTCCGCCGTGAGCGCCGGGCAGCGCTCGGCCAGCACGCGCAGCTCGTCGCGTGACGATGCGCCGGCGCGCAGGCGCGCCACCGCCGACTGCACCGCGGACTCGTGCACCGCGGAGGCGCGCGTCACCGCGACCAGGTTGGGGATCAGGTCGGCCCGCCGCTTCAGCTGCACGTCGACCAGCGACGCAGCCCGTTCCCAGCGGTTGCGCACGCGCACCGCGCCGTTTCGCACGATGAACGCCCACATGAGCCCGGCGACCGCGAGCCAGGCGAGGAGCCCCAGCGTCGCCGCGGCCAGCACCGCCACCGGCCCCGTGGCCGAGGGCACCAAGGCGGCCACCGCCATCGAGAGCCCCATGCCGCCGCCCGCCGCGCACGTCGCGCCGAGCACGAATCCGACGACGGCAAGCGCCCGCGCGTTGAAGGCGTGCGACGCCTCGCCCGCAAGCGACACCATGAAGATCCCCTCCTCGCCGCCTGCGCCGATCTCCAGCCGGTCGCCGCCCGCCGACGGCCGAGCGTTCCCCATCACCCACGCCGGGCGCCCGACCGGCACGCCCCGCTCCTCGAAGCTGCGCACGCCGACGCTCCCGCGCACCGAGGCCTGCGGCGCCTTCGTGTCGTACAGCGCGTCGCCGCGCCGGGCCGTCGTCGAGAAGGTCGTCACCGTCGTCCAGTCCGCGCCCGTCGAGCGCACCACGATGGTGCCGGTCGGGTCGCGCAGGAGGAAGTCGACCGTCGCGCCGCCCGAATCCACCATGTCACGGCCGTGCCGCGTGCGCGTCTGGGTCTTGCCCTTCGAGTCCTTGTAGGTCTCGGTGCGCTTCCAGTGCTCGTACACCGCCCACGCGTGGTGCACGCAGGGGATGCCGCTCAGCGCGCCCGCAGGGGCCTGGTCGTGGACGATGGTGCCCGAGGTCTCCACCATGCCGACGAACACCCCGTTGACCGTGGTGGTTGGCACGTCCTTCATGAGCCGCGCGAACCGCGTGCGGTTCCACCACAGCCACAGGAAGAGCGGTGCCACCAGCGCGACCAGCAGGAGCCCGGGCGGCGGAAGTTCCCCGGAGGTGCCCGCGTTCACGCACGGCCCCCCCCGCCGCCGGTCGCGCGCGCCCGCTCGACCACCAGCAGCGTCACGTCGTCCGCCTGGCGGACGCTTCCGAACTGCATGTCGATCCGCCGGCCCACCTGCTCGACGAGGGCGGCCGCATCCGGCGCACCGCGCACCGCGGCGAACTCGTCGAGGTAGCGCTTGGTGGGGAGCCGCGCCTGGCGGTCGCCCGAGGGGTCGCCCGGGAACGCCTGCTCGAGCCCGTCGGAGTGCATGAGGAGCCGGTCGCCGGGCGCAAGCTCGACGGTGACCTCCTCGTACTGCTCGCCCTCGAAGACCCCGAGCAGGCCGCCCTCGGCCGGCACGAGGTCCATCGCGCCCCCGGCGCGCAGCACGACCGGCGCGGGGTGGCCCGCACAGGCCAGCCGCATCGAGCCGGTCTCGGTGTCGATCACCGCGTAGACGGCCGTCGCGAAGCGCGTGGTGTGCTCCTGGTGCGCGAGCATCTCGGCGTTGATGCGCGCGAGCGCCTCGCCCGGCGGCACGATGCGGTACGTGCCGTGGCCCACGTCCTTCGCCGGCAGCCCGCGGCAGATCACCATGGTGAGGAGCGCCGCCGGCACGCCGTGCCCGACGGCGTCGGCGATGAAGACGCCCAGGTGCCGCTCGTCGAGGCGCACCACGTCGTAGACGTCCCCGGACACCCAGCTGGCCGGGCGCCAGAACACGCCGATCCGGATGTCGCCGAGCTGGGGGAACTCGCGCGGCAGGAACTCCCGCTGCACCTGTGCCGCCAGCTGCAGCTCCTCCTGCATGCGCGCGACCTCGCCGCGCAGGCCGCTGCCGAAGCGCGCGGCCACCGCCAGCTCGCGCACCGCGCGGTCGACGTCGCGCTGGCGCCCGATCAGGCCGCGCAGCACCGCGGCCACCGTGGCGTCGTCGGCATCAATCGGTTCCGTGGC
>CAYTYU010000161.1:612-4282 GCA_964440815.1 uncultured Chitinophaga sp. | reverse complement strand
ACGTGCCCGAGCGCTTCCTTGAGCGCGAGGCCGTTGATCACGGTGCCCAGCATGCCCATGTAGTCGGCGGTCGACTGGTCGATGGTGCCGGCCTCGGCCAGGCGCGCGCCGCGGATGATGTTTCCGCCGCCCACGACCACCGCCAGCTGCAGCGGCGAGGCGTTGCGGTAGGCGTCGGCGATCTCCGAGGCCAGGAGCGCGAGCTCCTCGGGATCGATCCCGAGCTCGCCCGGCTTGGCCAGGCTCTCGCCGCTCACCTTCAGGATCACTCGCTCGTAGCGCTTGGGCACGCGTCCTCCGTGGGGCAGGGGTCCGGTCAGGGGGCGCATGGTAGGTGCGCGGGGCCCGGGCCGTGCGGCCGTGCGGCCGTGCGGTCGTGCGCCGCACCTACCATGCCCGTCGGTGGCCGACGCAGCGGAGCATCCCGCGATCGAGGCCCGCGCGCGCCGGCGCGGCGCGTGGCAGTCCGGCGTGAAGTGGCTGCTCCTGGGGCTGGCGCTCAGCCTGCCGATCCATGCGTCGTTCCTGGTGTGGATGGCGCTCACCCGGGTGTCGCGGCACGAGTCGCAGCGCGTCGGCGCGGTGGCGATCGAGACGGCAATCCTGCCGGAGGACGGAACGGGCGAGCCGTCCGGGGACGTCGCCGCGGGCCAGTCGGAGGTGCCCGACGGACCCGAGGCGAAGTCCGAGACGGTGGCGCCGCCGGCGGAGATGACGTCGATCGATCCGCTGGCGGGCGGCGAAGCCACGGGCACGGGGCTCGGCGACGGCGGCGCCGATGGCTTTGGCGGATTCGGCCCGGGTGGCGGGGGCGGCGACGGCTTCGGCGGGGGCGGCGGCGAACCCGGCGGCGCGGGCGGCGGAGGCGGCGGGCTCGGCGGCGGTGCGGGGGGCACCAGCTTCTTCGGCGTCGGCGGACGCGGCAACCGCTTCGCGTACGTGGTGGACAAGAGCGGGTCGATGACCGGCCGCATCGTCGAGGCGAAGGAGCAGCTCCTGGCATCGATCGCCGCGCTGCCCGACTACGCGAGCGTCTACGTCGTCTTCTACGACAGCGCCGAGCCGCTCGTCTTCAGCGACCGGTGGGAGCGCGTGCGCTCGGGCACCATGCAGCGGCTGCGCGCGTGGCTGCGGACGGTGGGACCGTCCGGCGGCACCGAACCGGTGCCCGCGTTCCGGCGCGTGTTCGCGCTCGACGTGCGCCCCGATGTGGTGTTCTTCCTCTCCGACGGCGAGATCCCGCGCGAGTCGGTCGAGGACATCCGCGGCATGAACGCGCGCGGACGGCGCGTGACCATCAATGCGATCGCCTTCGGCGACGAGGCGGGCAGCGCGCAGCTGCGGCAGGTGGCCCAGGAGGCGGGCGGCGAGTTCCGGCAGGTGCGCCCCGCCGCGGACGGGGGACGGCGATGAGTCGTGGACGCGTGGTGTCGGCCATGGGCGTGGCCGTGACGGCGGCGTTCGTGGTTGCGACGAGCGTGGTATGCGCGGACACGGTCGAGTTGCGTGGCGGTTCGCCGCCGCTCGAGGGTGAGGTGATCGGCGCGACGGCCGCGGGCGTCGAGCTGAAGCAGGGCGAGCGACGCGTGACGATCGCGTGGAGCGAGGTGCGCGCGGTGCGCGGCGACGGACTGCCCGCGGCGCTCGACACGTGGCTCGATGCCGGGGAGTCGCTCTGGCGTGCTCGCCTTCGCGTCATGCGCGACGACTGGCCGCTTGCCGACGGTGCCTTCGCGAAGGCGCACGAGGCGTGGTCTGGCGCGACGCCGTGCGCCGACGCGCTGTTCGCGGCGGCCGGGCGATCGGAGGGCCGGCTGCGCGCCGGTGACCCGGCGGAAGCCGTGGCGCCCGCATTCGAGGCGATTCGGCTGCGGCGGGCGCTCGGGGCGAACGCGGCGGCGGCACCGGGCACGGCGGCGACGGATGCGATGCGTCTCGTGGATGCGCGTGCGGCGGACCCGGCGGTGCCGATCCCGCGGCTTGTTCCGCCGATGGGGCTCGCACCCGCCGAGGCGGCGCGTGCGCGCGAGTCGCTGGGCGCGTTCGCGGCGCCGCAGGATGCGGGCCTGGAGCGCGTGGTGCGCGCGTGGGCGGCGGTGGTCGGCGCGGATGCTCCTCCGCCGGCCGGCGCCGGGCAGAAGTTCGAGGCCGACGTGCGCCTGGCGCTGTCTGCGCTCGAGGCCGTGCGGGCGTCGCAGTCACGCGACCCGGTCGAGCGCGCCGGCGGCCTGGGGGCGCTCGCGCGCGCACGGCGATCGATGCCGGCGTGGTTCGAGCCGTGGGCGCGCTTCGCGACCGGCGCGGCACTCCTTCGCGATGCCGATCCCGTGCAGCGTGCGCGTGGCGAGGTGCTGCTCGCGAGCATCGTGGCGGCCGACGCCACGGATGAGCCGATGCTTGCCGCGCGCGCGACGGCGCTCCGTGAGGCGCCCGGGGCGCGTGATGGATCGGTCACGGACGCCCTGGCCTCGGGCGCGTCCAGGCCCGATCTTGCCGTCCCGCGCGACCGCGCCGACCGGACGGCGTCGTACCTCGAATCGATCGGTCGGCTGGACCTCGTGCTCGCACACCTCGAGCAGCAGGCCGAGCTCGAGCTCGAGGGTCCGGCCCGGCAGGCGGTGCTCGAGCGGATGGCCGCGACGCTCGCGCGCCTGCTTGAGCGCGAGCAGGACGCCGTCGCTCGCGAGGCGCTCACCGAGCGCGCGGATGCGCTGGTGAGGCGGCTCGATCCGGAGGACCCGGCGTCGGATGCGCTGCGGCTGGCGCTGGTGCGCGCCCGCTACCGCGCGGCGCAGCGGGCAGCCGAGGACTGGCGCGCCGGGCGCGGAGACCGCGCCGCGCCGCAGGCGCTCCTCGGGCAGTTCGGGGAGCTGGTCTCGGACTTCACGGCGCTCACCGCCCGCGCGGGCCAGAGCCACCGCCGCGCCGAGCAGGACGTCGAGCGGTCGATCGGCGCCGACGCCTCGCGCACCGAGCGTGTCGCCGACCGCGCCGAGGACGTGATGCGCAGCGCGCAGTTCTTCCGCGCGTGGAGCGGCTACTACGCGGCATGGCTTGGTCGCGAATGCGGCGATCCCGGCTGGCGTGACCGCGCCGGCTCGGCGATCGGTTGGTTCTCGAGCCTGATCGAGCCGGACAAGGCGGCCATCTCGCCGGCGGACGTGTCGGTCGACCTGCGTTCGAAGGAGGGATTCGCGAGCGCGATCCTCGGGATGGCGCTTGCCTCGGGACTGGTGCAGGCGCCTGCGACCGCGGACGCGTGGATGGCGCTCCTTGACGAGCCGCGGACGCATCCGTCGATCCGCACGCGCGTGCCGGCGTGGCGGATGGCCTTGGTCGCGGCGCGCGGCGACCTTGCCGCGGCCGCCGCGCTGCTGGTGGCGGAAGGCGACGGGCCGCAGGGCGTGCCGATGGCGCTCATCGGCGCGGCGGCTGCGGCGCGTTCGGCCGATGCGGCGGCTGCCGCGCCGCTCCTGACGGATTCGGTGGCACGCCTGGCGTCGGCAGGGCGGCTGCGCGACCTGGCGCTCGTTGGCGCGATGCCGACCGCGGGCACCGGGCCCGGCGCCAGCCTCTTTGCGGCGGTGCAGGCGACGAGCGATGCGGGGCGGCTGCAGGCGGCGGGCGACGAGTCCGGGGCGCGCGTGGCGTGGGACCGTGCGGCCGTGGC
>CAYTYU010000161.1:0-393 GCA_964440815.1 uncultured Chitinophaga sp. | reverse complement strand
GCCGACGCACCCGCCTCGATTGCCGCGGGCGCGCGCGCGCTCGAGGGGCACATCCTGCGAAATGCCGGCCGGTCGCGCGAGGCCGGCGAGAGCTTCCTGCTTGCGGCGGCGCCGCTGTCGGGCGACCGCGCGGGCGACGTGCGATGGCTGGCCGTGCTGTCCTTCGACGAGGCGTCGCGCGCCCCCGGGCAGCAGGCCCTGGCCGCACGCGCGTCGGCCACGGCGGACGCGATCGTGCGCGAATTGCCCGCGACGTCGGCAGCGGTGCGGGCGCGCGCGTGGCGCGTGACGCGCGCCGAGTCGCCCGCGACCGAGGACATCGACGCGCTGCTCGGTGGAAGCGTCCCGGCCGAGCTGGCACCGGCCGCGCGCCGCGCCGCGGTCGACGGTCTC
>CAYTYU010000160.1:0-4404 GCA_964440815.1 uncultured Chitinophaga sp. | reverse complement strand
AGGAGGCCCTCGACCTGGACCTCGCGGGCGAGCGCGCCTCGCGCGTCGCGGGGCGCTTCGCGCGACGCGGCTTCGACGCGGATAGCATTCGAGACGCGCTCGAACGTGCGGGTTACGAGCTCGACGGATGACCAGCACCACCACTGCCCTCCGAACACTCGCGGTCGCCGCGGCCCTCGCCGCCGGCGCGTGCCGCAACCCGTCGGCGACGATCGTCGGGGCGGGCGAGGCACCGATCCCGGACATCGCCGATGCGCGTGCCGGGGAACTGGGGCGCCACGGCGAGGCAGTGACGCTCGACGGCGCCCCGGTCGCGCGGACCCCGGCGCCCGAGACGACGTCGCTCGACCGCTCCGGCTGGCAGGCCGTCACCGTCGACCAGCCGCGCGGGCAGGTCGAGGTGCAGCCCACCTACTACAAGCGCTTCGACGGCAGCGCCGACGACCCGCGGGCGCGTGGCGACTACCCGACCATCGCAACGGCCCTCAACACCGGCGGCGGCCGACCGACCGCGGTGCAGGATGGTCTCGCGTCCCCCGCGTCCGGGATCCTCTGGCTCCTGGCCGTGCCCGGGCAGATCATCGTGCTGCCCCCCTGGACCATCGAGCGCCAGCCGACGAACGACGGCGTGCAGTGGCTGCCCGCGGGCACAGGTGCGCCGGCCGATGCGCCGTCGCTTGCGCCCGCAGCCCCCTGACCCATGCAGTCGCTCGACGCCCGAGGGCTTCCCGCCGGCTACCCGTTCAATCCGGACTGGGAAGTGACGCCGCGCGAGTTCCGCGCCCGGCGCGAGGCGGGGGAAGCCGTCGTCCTCATCGACTGCCGAACCGCCGCCGAGCGCGCCACCGCCTCGATCGACGGCTCGATCCACGTGCCGATGCACGAGCTCTCGGCGCACCTCGACGCGCTGCGGGCGCACGAGACCGACCCCGTCATCGTGCACTGCCACCATGGCGCGCGCAGCCTGCAGGTGACGGCCGCGCTCCGGCAGGCGGGCTTCGAGGACGTGCGCAGCATGGCCGGGGGCATCCACCTGTGGTCCCTCGACATCGATCCCTCGGTCCCGGTCTACTGACCCCGTGCTCCGCACGCGACTGATCACCGGCACCCTGCTCGTGGCGGCGCTCGTGGCGCTCCTGTGGGCGGACGGCGCGGCCGGCCGGGCGGTGGACGCGGACGGCGCGCTCTCGCGCGCGCTCGGCGGGACGGACGGCGTGGTGATCGTGCCGTTTGCGCTCTTGCTGCTGGTGCCGCTCCTCGGCATCGAGCTCGCCCGGCTCCTGCGCGGTGCTGGAGTCGACGCGCCGACGTGGCTCACCGTGCTGGCGGCGCTCGCGGGCGCGGCATCGGTGCGCGCCGCGCCGGCACTCGGCCCCGGCGCCGCGGCCGCCACGGTGGCGATCGCCGCGTGGGCGACGCTCTCGGCGGCGCTCGTCGTGCACAGCCACGGGCAGCGGATCGCGGGCGTCGCCGCCGCCACGGGCGGCACGCTCCTCGCCTTCGTCTACGTCGGCATGATGGTGGGCACGTGGCTTCTGGTGCGCTGCGACGTGGGGCCGTGGGTGATGGCCGGCGCCGTGCTCACCGTGAAGGCAAGCGACATCGGCGCCTACGCCGCCGGCATGAGCTTCGGGCGGCACAAGATGATCCCGTGGCTCAGCCCGGCGAAGAGCTGGGAAGGACTGGCAGGGGGCATTGCGCTCGCCGCGGCGGTGGGCGGCGCCATGGCCTGGTGGAGCGCGGGCCTCCCCGATCCGCGCGACCACGTGCCCGTGGTGCTGGGCGCGGCGACCGGCGCGGTGCTCGGGATCGTCGGGCCGTTCGGCGACCTCGTCGAGAGCCTGCTCAAGCGCGGCGCGGGGGTGAAGGACTCCGGAAGCGTCCTGCCGGGGATGGGCGGCGTGTTCGACGTCCTCGACAGCCCGCTGATGGCCGGGCCGGTCGTATGGCTGGCGCTTCAGGTTCGCTGAGGGACGGGGCCGGGTAGGCTTGCCGATCCGCGCCCCGCGCGGACCCACCACACCATGACCCTGATCTCCAGCCTCCGCGCGCTCCATCTCGTCGACAGCCAGGTCCGCGGGATCCGCAACCGCTTCGACGGCGCCGAGCACGACCTCAAGCGCCACCAGCAGCAGCTCGACACGCTGCTCGGGCGGCGCAAGGACCACGAGGCGCAGTCCAGGCAGCTGCAGGCGGCGGTGGCGAACCTCGAGCTCGAGGACAAGACGTTCAAGGACCGGCTCGAGCACCTGCGCGCCGAGCTGAACAGCTCGAGCAACCCGCGCCAGTACAACGCGCTGCGCGACGAGCTGAAGGTGATCGAGGGCAAGCGCGACGCGCTCGCCGAGCGGATCCTGGCGCAGATGGAGAACGTCGAGAAGCTGAAGGCCGAGATGGCCGCCGGCGACACCCCGATCACCGACCGCACGAAGCTGCGCGACCTCGCGAAGGCCGCGCTCGGCGAGGCGAAGTCGGAGCTCGGGGAGCGGCTCGCCGAGCTCGAGACCCAGCGAACCCGCGCGGCGTCGAACCTGAAGCCCGAGGTGCTCGAGGCCTTCGAGGAGGCCGCAGACCAGAACGACGGCGAGGCGCTCGCCGAGGTGACCGTGGTCAGCGTGCGCCACCGCGAGTTCGCATGCGGCGGATGCAACGCCGAGCTGCCGCTCGACGCCTTCAGCCGCGTGTCGGCGCAGCGCGACGACCTGGTGACGTGCATGAACTGCGGCCGCATCCTGTACATGGACGTGGTGCCCGAGCGTCCGGGCGCGAAGAAGACCAAGGCCGAGAAGCGGGACGAGGCCCTCGAAGCCGAGGGGATGTGATGCACCCGAACGGACCCGGGCCGCACGCCGCGCACGACGCGCAGCTCGAGCGGCTCCGATCGATGTGGAAGGATGCGCTCGACCAGGCCCGCATGGCGGGACCGGGCTCGATCGCCTTCGCGCGGCTGGCCGACCTGGCCGCCGCGTGCGCGGGCGCTTGGATCCGCGCGGGCCGGCGCGACGAGGCGCGGGCGGTGGCAGGCGATGCGCTGGCCGTCATGCGCGACGCATGCCGCACCGAGCGCGATGACCTCGCACGCCACCTGGCGTTCGGTCGCGTGCTCGAGCTGACCGCCGCGGTCGAGGGCGGTGCCGGCGACGCACGCGGCTCGTTCGACTGCCTGCGCGCGGCCATCTCGGTGGTCGGGCGCTTCGCCCCCGCCATGCGCGAACGGACGACGGAT
Organism: uncultured Chitinophaga sp.; assembly: GCA_964440815.1. Classification (GTDB taxonomy): domain Bacteria; phylum Planctomycetota; class Phycisphaerae; order Phycisphaerales; family SM1A02; genus UBA966. The sequence continues at coordinate 1,178 of CAYTYU010000160.1, read as the reverse complement.
CCGCTGGCGCGCATCGCGATCGCCTCGGGGCTCCTGCGGCCCATCGCCACCGCGGCCCGGATGGTCGACGACCCGTCGCAGCGACGTACGGCGTTCGCGCAGGCGTGGGATGAGGCGCGCGCGTGGGCAACGGCCGCCTCGGGCGCATCCGACCACGCGACGGCCATCGAGTCGGCGGTGCTCGCGGCCTTCGAGCTGGCGGTCGAGGAGCACGCCGACCGGGCGAGCGACTGCCTGGAGCGCTGCGAGGACCTTCGACCGCACCTCGACGAACTGGCCACGGTGCGTGGCGACGACGCCGTCGTGCGCCAGCACCGGGCGGCGCTCGCGCGGCTTTCGGCCGATGCGTGGGCGCGGCTTGGCGACCTGGCCGAGGCGCGCACGCTGCTCGATGACGCCGCCGTGCACCTGGACGCCGCCGCAGCGGCGACGGGTGCCGACCATCGTGCGATCGACATCCAGCGCGAGCAGCTCGACGCCCAGCGTGCGGCGCTCGGTGCGCGTGGGGCGCGCGCAACGCCGGCGCGCGTGCAGCCGCTCGCCGGTTGACCACCGGCCGACGGGCGCTTCCGTAGACTCGCGCCCCGTGGCGGGCCCCGACCCAATCCTGAGGACGCAGCTTGCGGGCACCGAGCTCGCCACGCCCATCGTGGCCGCGGCCGGGACGTGCGGCTACCTCGACGAGCTCGCGGATGCCTTCGACCTCCGGTGGCTCGGCGCGGTGACCACGAAGAGCATCACGGTGGAGCCGCGCGCGGGGAACGACCCGTGGCGGATCATCGACGTGCCCGGCGGCATGATGAACGCGATCGGCCTCGCGAACGTCGGGCTCGGCGCGTTCCTGCGGGACAAGCTCTCGCATGCGCGCGGGCTTCCCTGCCGGGCGTTCGGATCCGTGGCCGGGCACTCAGTCGACGAGTACGTGCGGATGGCCGCGGCCTTCGACGCCGAGACGCCCTTCCCCGTCATCGAGCTCAACGTCAGCTGCCCGAACACGGCGACAGGCCTGCAGTTCGGCGACGACCCGGCCGCGCTGCGCGCGCTGATGGCCGAGGTGCGCCCCGTGGTGCGGCGCGCGAAGCTCTTCGTCAAGGTGAGCCCGAATGCCGACGTCGTTCGCCTCTCCGCGGCGGCGGTCGAGGGCGGCGCGGACGGCCTGACGCTCGTCAACACCTTCA
>CAYTYU010000159.1:0-4419 GCA_964440815.1 uncultured Chitinophaga sp. | reverse complement strand
CAGGTGGCCGTCGATGATGCCGGGCAGCGCGACCGCGCCGGGCGCGAGCGTGACGACCGGCATGCCCGGGCGCGCGGGGGCGTCGACGGCGGCGATCGTGCCGTCCTCGACGTCGATGCTCGTCGCGCGCGGGTGCGCCGGATCGGCGGTCCAGAACGAGCCCTCGAGCCGGACGCGTGCAGGAAGCGGTTCGTCGGGTGCGGCCATCGGGGCACCTATCCTAGGAATCGATGAACACGCATCACTCGTCGAAGGATCGCCGCCATTCGCACCACGGGCATGGCGGCGCGGAGGCGCCCGCCCGCACGTTCTGGACGAAGAAGCGCGTCGCGGTGACGGCGGTCGTGGCGCTCGCCGCGATGGCCGTGTTCGTGTTCCTGACCGCGTGCGAGAAGGGACCGGCGCCGCGCGGGCCGGAGCCGGTCGCGTCGAGGTCCATGCCGCAGGCGTCGGGCGGCGGGGCGGCGTCCGGCGACAAGGCCGCGGCGGCCGTGGCCGCAGGCGTGCCCATGCCCCCGTCCGGTGCGGGCGCGCCCGCCGGCGCGGCGGGTGCCGCGCCTCCGGAGGGCGAGTCGATGCAGGCCGGCGGTTACCCCGTCAGCGGGCCCGAGGGCGACCAGACCGTGATCGAGGTCGGCGGGCTGCGCATGCCCAAGCCCGTGACCTGGGTGTGGACCAAGCCGTCGATGCAGTTCCGCGCGCTGCAGTACGCGGTGCCTGCCAACGGCGTGAACGCGCCGGCGGCGGAGCTCGTGTTCAGCGTGTTCGCCGGCGGCGACGGCGGCCCGATCGACGCCAACCTCGACCGCTGGGCGAACCAGTTCCGCGAGGGCGATGCGGCGGCGAAGAGCGTGCGCAGCGAGGCGACGGTCTCCGGCATGCGCGTGCTGCGAATCGAGAGCGTGGGTGCCTACATGGGCATGGGCGCGGCCGCCCCGCGCCCGGGCCAGATGCAGCTCGGCGCGATCGTCGAGGCCCCGGGGCGCAACGTGTTCATCAAGCTCGTCGGCCCGCAGGCGACGGTCGAGTCGAACCGCGCGGCGTTCGACGCGCTGCTCGCGGGGATGAAATAGGTGCCAGGAACCCCTGTCCCCATTTTCCTGGGAAAATGGGGACAGGGGTTCCTGGCACCTATTTCCGGAGGTACGGGTACGCACTGCGGCGCAGATGCCCCATCATTGCGTGTCCCTGCCGTCGCGCGCGCTCGGCGCGCAGGGCGCCGATGTCGATCGGCGCGACGACGACCTTCGTGAACGGTCCCGGCTCCGCCTGAGCCAGGATGCGCCCGTCGAAGTCCACCACCATGCTGCCTCCCGGCCAGCTGAACGGCGGATAGTCGGGCAGCGCGGCCGCCTGGTTGGCGGCCACCACGTACGCGAGGTTCTCCACGGCGCGCGCGCGGTTGAAGAGCGTCCACCAGTCCATCGGCGGCTGCGCGCCCCACGGGTCCATGTATGCGCTGACCCGGATCAGCACTTCCGCCCCGTTGGCCGAGAGCTGCCGCAAGGGCTCGGGAAAGAGCCAGTCGTAGCAGATCGCGCAGCCGAGCCGGCCGATCTCGGTCTCTGCCACGGGGAAGAGCTCCTCCGCGTAGCCGGCGACGTCGCACGGGCTGGCGTGCACTTCCCACGGCAGCCAAGGGTTCACCTTGCGGTAGCGCGTCAGGATGCCGCCCGGCCCGACGAGGAGCGTCGTGTTGAACACGGCGTCCGGGTACTTCGGGTCGTGCTCGATGAACGAGCCCGTCTGCACGAAGACGCCGTTGGCGCGGCAGAAGCGTTCGTACGGCGCGACGTGGTCCTCGGGCCGGACCGCGGTGTGCGCGCGCAGCTCTTCGACGCTCGGGTAGAGCGGCGCGCAGTGCGCAAACTCCGGGAACACGAAGAGGCGCACGTCATGGAACGGCGCGTAGCCGGCGAGCGTCCCCTCGGCCATCGCGACGAGCGTCCGGACGCGCTCGTCGACACCTTCGCGGTCCTTGAGCGCCGGAAGCGACGTCTGCATCGCCGCCGCGTAGTAGCGCGGCCCGGTCGTCGCGTTGAGATCAGTCATCCGCGAAGTGTAAATCGGTGCCAGGAACCCCTGTCCCCATTTTCGCGTCGTCGCGGCGCGGCCTGCCACGAGGTCGCTTCGGTGGCAGCCCGAGCAGCGCTGCCATGCGTTCCGTCCACGCTTCGCCGCCGAGCGGCCGTCCGCTTGAGGTCGCCGACCGGATCCGCGCGCGCATGGCATCGGCGGTCGGCTTCGCCAGCACCTCTCGCCACGCGCGCGGCGTCATCCCTGGGGACCGGTAGTCGGCGGTGATGATGGTGGGCCTCGGCCCCGTGCCACAGTGGAACGCCGCCGACGACCACCGCCACGCGGCTGCGTTCGGCACGAGGCCGGCAGCCACTGGGTTTCGTTCGATGTAGGCGACGGCTGCCTCGGCGTGGGACTGGTCCATGGGCGCGGCCCAGAAGCGGCCCTGCCAGTTCGGGCCGCGCTTGCGCGTCAGCGAGTTCAGGAAGCGCGAGAACTCCGCGCAGGCGCACCCGAGGAAGCGCGACATGCCTTCCGGCGTCGGAGAGTCCGCGGCCAGGTGGAAGTGGTTTCCCATCAGCGCAATCGCCGCCACTCGCACCTGCTCGCGTTCGCTCCATTCGGCGAGCAGGGACATGAGCATCGCGCGCCGATCGTCGCTGTCCAGGATGAACGCCTGGTGGGAGGCACGCTGCACGAGGTGGTACGGGACGTCCGGGATGACGTGGCGGGCGAAGCGAGGCATGCGGGGCATGGTGGTCGTGATCCCGGTGCCGATCCCGAATTCAAGCCAAAACGCATGAAGAAACCGCCGCCCCGGGCGCAGAGGCGCGGGACGGCGGTTCAGCGACGAATGGGTGGGGTTTCTGCCGGCGGCCCCGGGCCCCCGGAAAATGGGGACAGGGGTTCCTGGCACCTATTTCAGCCGATTGCCTTCCAGTTCACGACCTCCCAGAACGCCTTCAGGTAGTCGGCGCGGCGGTTCTGGTAGTTGAGGTAGTACGCGTGCTCCCAGACGTCGACGCCGAAGAGCGGGGTGCCGACGACGTCGACCAGGCCCTCCATCAGCGGGTTGTCCTGGTTCGGGGTGCTCGAGATCACGAGCGAACCGTCGGCCTTGCGCACGAGCCACGCCCAGCCGCTGCCGAAGCGCTTCATGCCCGCGTCGGCGAACTGCGTCTTGAAGTTGTCCATGCTGCCGAAGCTCTTGTCGATGGCCGCGGCGAGCTCGGCGCTCGGCGCGCCGCCCTGGCCCTTCGGTGCCATCCACTTCCAGAACATCGAGTGGTTCCAGTGGCCGCCGCCGTTGTTGCGGACCGCCGCCTTCACCGCGTCGGGGGCATCCTTCGCCTTGCGGCAGATCTCCTCGATCGACATCGAGGCCCACGGCGTGCCGTCGACGGCCTTGTTCAGGTTGTCGACGTAGGCCTGGTGGTGCTTGGTGCGGTGGATGTTCATCGTGCGCGCGTCGATGACGGGCTCGAGGGCGTTCTCGGCGTAGGGCAGCTCTGGAAGCGTGAAGGGCATGGTCTTCTCCTGGGTCGGGGCGTGCGGGACGGACGCCGATGCGTTGCTCCGGGTTCCCGGCAGCGCGATGCCGGCCGCGGCGATCGCCGCCACCGCACCGATGCCGCCGGCGAGGAACTCGCGTCGGTCGGCCCGGTCCGGGCTGCGTCGGTCGTCGTGTCCGGTCATGGGCCGGAGAGGATAGCCACGCTGCTACCCTCCGGCCGTGCCTGCATCGCCCGCCGATTCCGGTCGTCGCGCCCCGCAGTGGCGCGTGTGCGTGCTGCTGACGGAGGCGTCCTGCGCGCGCCCGTGGGCCGACACGCTGCGAGCCGTGATCGCGGGCGGCGCCGACTGCATCCAGGTTCGGGAGAAGTCCCTCGCGGACCGTCACCTGCTTGCGCGCATCCGCGCCGCGATCGAGATCGCCCGCCCCGCCGGCGCGGCGGTCATCGTCAACGACCGCGTCGACCTGGCGCTCGCCGCCGGCGCCGACGGAGTCCACGTGGGGCGGGGCGACCTGCCGCCCGACGAGGTGCGCCGCCTCTCGGGCGATCGCCTGCTCGTCGGCGCGAGCACTCATTCGCTGGACGAGGCGCGCGCGGCCATCGCGGCCGGCGCGCACGTGTGCGGCGTCGGCGCCATGTTCGCCTCGCCCACGAAGCCCGACGTGGCGCCGTCCGGCCCGGCGTACCTGCGCGCCTACCTCGCGGCATTCCCGCACGTGCCGCACCTGGCGATCGGCGGGATCGACGCCGCCCGCGCCGCCGAGCTTGCGGCCCTCGGCTGCCGCGGCGTGGCGATCGGCGCCGCCGCGTGCGCCGCACGCGACCCCGCCGCCGCGGTGCACGCGATCCGTTCCGCCCTCGACCCGGCCTCGGCGCCCGTCCCATG